>NZ_JAEDXW010000040.1:0-28013 GCF_036877565.1 Edaphobacter sp. HDX4 | reverse complement strand
GACAAGACGCAGGCGTTGGCGACGTTCTCCATCTCCACACGGAGGCCGGTCGCACGATAGATCTTCGATTGGATGCTTTGCATGGGCCAACTCACGTTTGGCGCAAAGATCGGTTTCTTCTGCTTGGGGTCTGCCCGGCCCGGGAGACTGATTCCGACGCCATCGAAGGACTTGTCCGCGTGATCCGCCATCAGCTTGCGGATTGCGGCGACGATCGGTGTGATGGCCTTGCTGGGATCGGTGGGGAGAGTGACGACATTCTGGGCGACGATCTTGCCACCCAGATCGGTGACGGCAACAGTTGTCTGGGAGGGATGGATATCGAGGGCGATCACAGCGCGCTGATGGTTCAGTTCCAGAAAGGTGGGGCGACGCCCGCGGGGCAGCCTTCCGGTGGAACCCTCCAGCACCCATCGCTCACGAATCAGGTCCTCCACAATGAGTGAGATCGTGCTCCGCTGAAGGCCCGAGACCCGGGCGAGATCGGCACGCGAGATTGGCTGGCGCGTGCGGATGAGATTGAATACAAGGTTGCGGTTGATCTGCCGCGGGGTCTTATTCGAAGCGCTTTGCTTTCGAGTGAAGGTGAAGGGATGTGTGGGGGGCGTTGGCATGGTCTTTCTCAGTCAAAAAATCAAAGCACCACATTCATGCAGGAATTCTATTTGCAACAAACCCCGACGGTCGATTTCAGACCAACAAATTTGACATCTACCTGAACGTGTCTTTATATCACTGACAGCCAGGCATTTTGTAGACGGTCTGAATTATATGCTTCACGACCACACCGTTTTCCAGCGTGCCTGAACCCGCGAGCACCTGCACTCTGGAGTTAGCTATCCCTGCCATGTTGAGTCGCCGAGCCTTTCTTAAGAGCAGCACGCTTGCTGCCGCCTCCTCCACTGCCTTTTGTCGTTCCACACCTGGCGCTTCGCTGGCCCATCTGGCGGAATCGTCCTCCTCTGAGGGAAGCAGGTCTACCCGTCTCGGTTCCGGTTGGGAGTTTCTCCGCGACTCGCTGGATGGTCCATGGGAGGTTTGGCACAGCAAAGAGATTGCAACGTGGCAGCAGGTCTCGATGCCACATTGCTTCAATGCCTATGACGGATGCGATCCTGATACACCTGCTTATCGAGGCACTGGATGGTATCGTCTGCACGTTCCCATCAAGAACCCTTATCCAGAGGGACGCACCCTGCTGCATTTCGAAGGTGCGGGGCAGGCTACGAGAGCATTTGTAGGTGACAACCTTGTAGGACACCACACAGGTGGTTATGACGAATTTGTCTTCGACATCACAGATGCCGTGAGCCAGTTCGCGGCGTCCGGTGCAGGCGCCCCGGTTAAAGGAAAGCAGAATCCAGCAGGGGTTCCGATTGCGATTCAATGCGATAACTCGCGCGATCTGGACCGCATGCCGTCTGATCTTAGCGACTTCACCCTCTACGGTGGGCTGTACCGGCACGTCAACCTCGTCTATGTTCCTGCGGTCTCGGTCGAAAACCTTCACATCAAGATCGGGTTGGAAAGGGCAGACTCTCCCGCCGAAGTTGAGGTCATCGCATCGCTTTACAACCCGGGAAAGAGTAGTGAATCCGTTACGCTGAACCTTGAGATTACCGATCCGGAGGGAAGATCGGTACACACGGAGAGGCTGACCAGCGCGTACTGGAGCGGAGAGAAGTCCCTCTTCCGTTTCACGCTCAAGAGTCCGCAACTCTGGAGTCCCTCTTCCCCAAAGCTTTATCACTGCCGCGTAGCGTTGAGCGGCCAAGCGGGTGACTATGACGTGAGCGAGACCTTTGGGGTTCGCCATACAGAATGGGTCGATCACGGACCTTTCAAACTCAATGGAGAACGCCTGCTACTGCGAGGTACCCATCGTCATGAAGACCATGCGGGTTATGCAGCGGCGATGCCCGACGACCTGATCGAGCGGGAGATGAAGCTGATCAAAGAGATGGGCGCGAACTTCATACGTCTGGCTCACTATCAGCAGTCTCGACGCGTTCTGAATCTGTGCGATGAACTGGGAATCCTTGTATGGGAGGAGATCCCATGGTGCCGCGCCGGTGTAGGCAGCGATGTCTTCCAGGAGATGGGACGCCGCACGTTGCGAAACATGATCGCGCAGCATTTCAATCACCCCAGCATTCTTTTGTGGGGGCTGGGGAACGAGGACGACTGGCCAACCGAATATCCCGAGGTCAATCAGCAGAAGATTCGCGCTTACCTGACGGAGCTCCGAGACCTCTCACACGAGCTTGATTCGTCACGCATGACGACGATTCGCCGCTGCGACTTCGCTCGCGACATACCGGATGTCTATTCGCCTTCGATCTGGGCGGGCTGGTACAGCGGAACATATCCCGAATACCAGAAGTCGCTTGAAACCCAGCGCGAACGGGTCAAGCATCTCTTCCATGCGGAGTGGGGCGCCGACAGCCACGCAGGGCGGCACTCCGAGAACCCCGACAAGGTACTTGCCGAGATCGCTACGGGCCATGGAACCGATGAGCGAGGACTTGCCTACCTGAACACAGGCGGCCCGGCGCGCGTCTCCAAAGATGGCGACTGGTCGGAGACGTACGCCTGCAATCTTTTCGACTGGCACCTCAAGGTGCAGGAGACGCTGCCGTGGTTTACCGGCTCCGCACAGTGGGTCTTCAAAGACTTCACCACGCCGTTACGTGTGGAAAATCCGGTGCCACGGGTGAACCAGAAGGGGCTGATCACCCGGGATATGCAGAAGAAGGAGGGGTACTTCGTCTTCCAGTCCTACTGGGCCGATCAGCCGATGGCGCATATCTACGGTCATTCGTGGCCAGTCCGGTGGGGAGCGCCCGGAGAGCAGAAGATGGTCAAGGTCTACTCCAACTGCGAGAGTGCGGAACTGTACGTCAATGGCGTCTCGGTTGGGATTCGCCATCGCAACAGTCAGGACTTCCCTGCCGCAGGGTTGCGCTGGATGACCCCCTTTGTTGATGGAACGAACAAAATACGCGTAGAAGCCAGGAGGGGTTCCGTCACCGTCTCCGACGAGATTGAGTTCGTTTATCAGACCAGACCGTGGGGAAATCCGGCGACTTTCAAGCTCACGGAGATCCGCCGCCAAGCCGACACCGTAACCGTGGAAGCAAAACTGTACGATGCCGAGGGTGTCCTTTGCCTGGACGCCAGAACGCGTGTGCGCTTCACCATCGCCGGGAATGGCGCACTGATTGACAATCTTGGGACTCCAACGGGATCGCGCGTGGTTGAGCTTTACAACGGCCGCGCAGAGATCAGTTCCACCCTGGATCCTCAGGGCCAAACAGTTATCGGAGTGAGTGCCACGGGGCTTCCGCCTGCATTTCACACGATCGGCTGACGGCGTTCGTCTTCCTCTTTTCCCAGAATAGAGCTTCGGTACTGTGCCTCTTTCCCAAAATACCGGAGATGGCATTGGCAATTGTTTTTTCCACGAACTATCTATCAGCGGTTCCCACAAATTGTCCCTGGGCCAGCCTGTACGAGCTCAAGACAACGTTTGACCATGGAGGCACACTTAGGCAACCTCGTCAACCTGGGTGTGCCTTCCGCGGCGATGAACAGCTCCACGTTCGGCCAGATTACCGGCAGTGTCGGCAGCCAACGCATCCTCCAGGTAGGTGGACGCATTCTCTTCTAAACTGTCCTCCTGAATCTCCCCGGGGCGTGCAATCACGCCTCGGGGTTCTTTTTTTGAGACGGACTCTCTAGACAAAGGTTCGTCTGGTACGTCCAACCAAAGACCTGCTCTGCAGCTTCGGTATAGTTAAGGCTCTCGGTCATAGTTTTATGGAGGTACCTGCGTGTCCGTTCGACGTGTGCTCACAACCCTTACCCTGGCCGTTGCGCTTTGCAGCGTCGCCCGATCGCAAGATCTGGCGAGCTTCGAGAAGCGCATCACGGTGAAGGTGCTGCCCAATGGCCTTACTTTGATTGTCTGCGAACGGCCGGAGGCGCCGGTGTTCAGCTTCTACACGCTCGTGGACGCAGGCTCCGCAAACGATCCGCAGGGTGCGAGTGGCCTGGCACATATGTTCGAGCACATGGCTTTCAAAGGCACCTCCCAGATCGGTACCACGAACTATCCCGCAGAAAAGTTGGCGCTCGCCAAGGTAGAGACTGCATACGCCGCCTACGACGATGAATATCGCAAGCGTGTCGGGCAGGACGCAGCCAAGCTTGCGCAGCTGAAGAAGGCCTTTGAGGACGCACAGGCCGCCGCTGAGAAGTACGTGATTCCCAATCAGTTCTCAGAGATTGCAGAGCAGAACGGCGCGGTTGGCATCAACGCCTCGACGGGTGAAGACTCCACACAGTATTTCTGGTCCATGCCTTCGAATCGTCTTGAACTCTGGGCTTATCTGGAGAGCCAGCGCATAGGCTATCCGGTTCAGCGAGAGTTCTATAAGGAGCGAGACGTCGTCCAGGAGGAGAGGCGCATGCGCATCGACTCCTCACCGACCGGGCGCATGGTCGAACAGTTCCTCGCGACCGCTTACGTTGCTCATCCCTATGGCCGGAGCGGCGTGGGCTGGGAGAGCGAAATCTCTCAGGTCAGCGCCACCGAGGCGGAGCAGTTCCACAAGAAGTATTACGTGCCGTCAAACATAGTGATCGCCGTTGTGGGCGACCTGAAGGCGTCGCAGGCGATGCCTGTACTGGAGCGCTATTTCTCAAAGATACCGGCGGGGCCCAAGCCGACTCCCATGACCACGGTTGAGCCCCGGCAGTTTGCGGAGAAATCTGTCGTCATCCGGGAAGCCACGCAGCCCTTCTATCTTGAGGGCTACCATCGGCCCGATTATCGCGATCCAGATGATGCCGTTTACGACGCGATTACTGACATCTTTTCCAACGGGCGTACGGCCCGTCTCTATCGATCGCTGGTGCGCGACCAGAAGATTGCTGCTGCCGGCGAAGGCTTCTCCGGTTTTCCCGGCGACAAGTTCCCCGGCCTGTTCGCAGTCTATGCCGTTCCCCTTCCCGGTCATACCCCCGAGGAGATGCGGACCGCTATCCACAAGGAAATCGATCGACTGAAGAATGAAGATGTCACGGATGCCGAGCTTGAACGGTTCAAGACTCGGGCACGCGCTGACCTGCTTCGCGGCCTTGCTGATAACGAAGGTTTGGCACATCAGTTAGCTGAGTACCAGACCCGCTACGGAGACTGGCGGCAGCTCTTCCGTGAACTGGACAAGATCAACGCCGTCTCCAAAGCCGACGTTCGTCGCGTCGCCAACAAGATCTTTGTCGACAGCAATCGCACAAGCGCACGCATTGAGTTTGTTGCGCCAAAAGCACCTGCCAAGATCCAGGGAGGTGCGAAGTGAGCCATCTCATGACACGATATCGCTGGACATTCGCTGCGGTCTTCGCCGCCGGTATATTAGCGCCTCATAACCTTCTTCTTGCACAGACTGCAGCCACCCTCTCGAAACCTGCAGCCACAGAGGTGCGGCCCTGGAAGAAGATTCCGATCCCTCCGTTGCACGAATTCAAGCCGCAGCAGCCGAAACGTATCCAGCTCTCAAATGGTCTCGTCATCTTTCTCCAGGAAGATCATGAGCTTCCATTCATCAATGGGAGCATCCTCATCCGAGGTGGCAGCCGGGACGAGCCGGCAAACAAGGTTGGCCTCGTCTCCCTCTACGGTGAGGCCTGGCGCACCAGCGGAACGATGAAGACCGATGGCGACAAGATGGATGACATTCTGGAATCCAAGGCAGCCAGCATCGAGACGGATGGCGGCTCCGCCAGTACTTCACTGCGCTGGTCAAGCCTCAAAGGCGACTTCAATGATGTCTTCGCGTCGGCGATTGATCTTTTGCTTCATCCCTCCTTCAAGGCAGATAAGCTCGCACTCGCTCAACATCAGATGGATACAGGCATCTCACGCCGGAACGATGATGCCAGTGGCATTGCGATCCGTGAGGCGGTCAAGCTTGTCTATGGAGCTGACAGTCCCTTCGCGCGCCAGCCGGAGTACGCGACTGTAGGAGCTGTCACGCTCCAGGACCTGAAAGGCTGGCATGACCGTACCGTCGTTCCCAACGGAATGATCGTCTCGGTCTCCGGAGACTTCAACTCAGCCGAAATGGAACAGAGCCTTCGCGCAACGTTTGAGCCGCTGCCGCGCGGGGCAGGCATGCCTGCAGAGAAGTTTACCTTTACCGATCCCAAGCCTGGCGTCCGCTTCGCCGAGAAAGATGATGTCAATCAGTCCAATGTCCTCATTGTGGGTCTGGGTACGGAGCGTCGCAATCCCGACTACTATGCGCTTAGCGTGATGAACGAGATCTTCTCAGGCGGATTCGGTTCGCGCATCGTCCAGGACGTCCGTACCAAGCTGGGCCTCGCCTACGATGTTCAGGGAAGTTTCGGGGCTTCTTACGACCATCCGGGGATCTTCTACGTGCTCGCTGGAACCAAGAGCGTCTCTACCGTGCCCGCCACCAAAGCGATGCTCGATGAGGTCGAGCGCCTGAAGACCGCCCCGCCCTCAGCTATCGAGCTCGCCAAGGCCAAGGACCAGCTTCTCAACTCGTTCATCTTTCACTACGACTCACCTGAGAAGACGCTCAACGAGCAGGTCACGCTGGCGTTCTACGACTATCCTTCGGACTTCCTGGAGAAGTACAAGACCGGGATCGAAGCAGTCACGGCTGCGGATATATCCCGCGTCGCCAGGAAGTACGTAGATCCATCCAAGCTCGGGATCGTCGTCGTCGGCAATCAGGCTGAGATCAAGCCAGCGCTCGATACGCTGGGCAAGGTCACGGATCTCGACATCGCGATTCCTCCACCTCCGGGCCAGCCAGCCGGGAAGGAGCAGCCACCGACGCCTCGGTAAAAGCGACCGGTTAGGTTTACCTACCTTTCAGCCTCCGTACGGATCAAACGTACGGAGGCTGTATACGTTTTGCTGCGCGTTGCGACCGTTTTGTACGGGATCAGCCGTATTGCGTTATATGCGCATGAAATTCGGATTGGACCCCAGCCCGAATCGGGTTTGAGGTACATAGGAATCGATGGATACCGGATCCCGCGCGACGAAGGACTACAACCCGCGTACGCGACCGTGAGAAACTAGCCTCAAATGGACACACAATTTGCCATCGCCATCATGGCTGCCGGAAAAGGCACCCGGCTCAAAAGTAAACGCCCGAAGGTTCTGCACGAGATCGGCGGCCGCGCTCTGCTGCTGCATGTCATCGCTGCTGCGAAGCAGGTCGTCGACGCGAAGGACATCTACTGCATCATCGGCCACGAGGCCGACCGGGTGCGTGCAGCGGTCGAAGCCACCGGTGTGCAGTTTGTGCTGCAAACGGAGCAGCGCGGAACCGGTCACGCCCTGCAGATGGTCAAAGCATCCTTCGCTCTTTCCAGTGCACCGATCCCGGAGAATCTTCTGGTTCTCTCCGGCGATGTTCCGCTCATCCGGCCAGAGACTATCGAGAAGATCCGTGAGGTCCATCAATCCGAGCGGGCGACGATGACCATACTTACAGCAGTCCCCTCCGACCCCACCGGATACGGTCGCGTGATTCGCGTCGATCCCGGCGCTCAGACACCTGAGGTCCTTGCGATTGTCGAACAGAAATCCCTCGCGCCCGATCAACTGGATACTCCCGAGATCAACTCCGGCATCTACTGTTTCCGCACCTTTGCCCTCTTCGAGAAGCTGGATCTTCTCGATACAAACAATGCCCACGGAGAGTTCTACCTGACAGACGTGGCGGCCATGCTTGTGGCAGACAATCAGCGGGTGGTGGCGGTGAAGGCTGACAACATCGACGAGGTTCTCGGCGCCAACACCATCGCGGAGATGATGCACCTCGATGCCGCCATGCGGCTTGCCACGGCACGCCGTCTGATGGCCTCAGGAGTTACGATCTTTCGCCCCGAGACAACGGTGATCGACAGCGAGGTGGAAGCGGGCCCAGACACGGTGATCGAGCCATACGTCCAGCTTCTGGGTGCAACAAGAATCGGCTCTGACTGCCGCATCCGCTCGTATTCCGTAATCCAGGACAGTGTTCTTGGCGATAACGTGACCGTGCGCAATGGATGCATCATGGACTCAGCCACAATCGCCGACTCTGCGGTGCTTGGTCCTTATGCACACCTTCGTCCGGAGAGCCACATCGGCGCCGGCGCGCATATCGGAAACTTCGTCGAAACGAAAAAAGTCACGCTGGGTGCGGGATCCAAAGCGAACCATCTCAACTATCTTGGCGACGCGGTCATCGGATCGGGCGTCAACGTAGGCGCGGGAGCTATCACCTGCAACTACGACGGCGTACACAAACACCAGACCACGATCGGGGACAATGTTTTTGTGGGTTCCGACTCCACCCTTGTCGCTCCGCTGACCATCGAGTCAGGCTCGTACATCGCTGCTGGAAGCTGCATCACCGACGACGTTCCCACAGGATCTCTGGCCCTGGGACGCGCGCGACAGATCATCAAGCCAGACTGGGTGGCGAGAAAAAAGGCGGCGAAAGAGATCCTTTGAGCACATAGTGTCCCATGTGCGAGTCGAGGCCGGCAATGTCTGATAGACGACATTGGAGTACCCCAAATGTAATTAGCTGCACCTGAGCGCGTGCCTGAGCAGGTACAGGATGTTGTTCCCGGTTCGTCTCTGCCTCTTCCGTTGTAACCGGAAATCCTCCCATCCATCGTAAAATATCGTGATAAAGCCCTGAAAGATTTTGCCGATACCTGGAAGAGGGGTAACAGCGAGGGAGTCCCAGAACGGATGCTGCAGGAAAAAATCCTGGTCGTCGACGATGAAGAGCCTGTCCGCGGCATCGTTGCCACTCTGCTGGAGCGCGGCGGCTACCTACCTGTAACGGCGTCAGGGGCCAAAGAAGCGATCGAGTTGCTCGGCCAGGATCCGAACTACGCTCTCGTGCTCTCCGACATCATGATGCCCGGAACCGATGGCCTGGCACTGCTCGACCGCATCTCGACGGATCACCCTGACCTTCCGGTCATCATGTTTTCCGCGGTCCGTGATATTCACGTAGCGACCAATGCCTTCCGTCGCGGCGCCTTTGACTACCTCATCAAACCCTTCGAGCGACGCCAACTGGAAAGCGTCGTCGCGCGAGCCGCTGAGCACCGTCGGCATCTCCGTCAGAACATCGCCTACCGGCAGCATCTGGAAGAGGTCATTTCGACACGCACGAGTCGTCTGCGCGCGATCATGCAGGACCTCGAGCGCAGCTACGACATCACCATCGGTGCAATGGGCGACGCTCTCGACCTGCGCGATCAGGAGACCGAGGGCCACTCGAAACGCGTCACCGCTTACACGATCGAACTCGCCCGCCACTTCGGCGTAGGTCCGGAGGAACTGCGCACGATTGCTCGAGGAGCCTTCCTCCACGACATCGGCAAGATCGCGACCCCCGATGCAATTCTGCTCAAGCCCGGTCGTCTCGACGAAGGCGAGGTCGCTATCATGCGCGAACACTGCCAGCGCGGCTACGAGATGTTGCGGAAGATTCCCTTCCTTTGCGACGCTGCCGAAATTGTCTATGCCCACCAGGAGCGATTCGACGGTTCCGGCTATCCACGTGGCCTCAAGGGCAACCAGATCCCTATCGGAGCGCGGATCTTCGCGATCGCCGATACGCTCGATGCGATGACCTCGGATCGCCCGTACCGCAAGGGCACCTCTTTCGAGACGGCTCGAGCGGAGATCGTCCGTTGCTCAGGAGCACAGTTCGATCCTTCCATCGTCGACGTCTATCTCCGGATCCCAGACGAGCACTGGATGACGATGAGGGAGCGCACCGAGCAACCGGGCTTCGACGCTCTAACTACTCTCTAGCTTCCTCGGATTCAAAACCTCCGCGGGTTGCCTCCCTTCCCTCTGCCGCTCTAGCATGCAGACAACAACTTCCTGCCCGAGGAGGGTGGCAATGACAGTTCTCAAGCAATCCGAGCTGGACGTCCTGTTGAAAGAACATCCCGACTGGCGGCTCGAATCCGGCAAACTTGTCCGCGACTGGAACTTCAAAGACTTCGTGCAGGCGATGGGCTTCGTAAATCGTGTGGCAGAACTTGCGGAGACAGCAGGACATCACCCTGATATCGACATCCGTTACAACAAGGTCAGGCTCGGCCTGATCTCGCATGATGCTGGTGGAATCACCAATCGCGACGCCAAGATGGCCTCTCGCCTCAGCCGCGAGCTTGCCTGAAGGCGCTACACGCGCTCCAGGGCTCTTGCGCTGCGCAATCTGCGCTCAAGATGCCTCTCAAGCATCGTCACGGCGAACTGCCGCAGATCGGCTGCGCGGGGCTTCGGCCAATCTTCTTTCGCCAGATCTCCCACCGCCGATCGAAATATCCTTTGCGCCTCCGCGACAGATTCAGGAGACAACGAAGATGCGTTGCCTCGGCGGTCGTCCTCGCAGGTTACCCCATCCGCGGTCTCGCCAAACCAGACCCGCTGGCCCTGCAGCGCTACCCCACAGATGACGCAATGCCCGAGCGCCGGCATCCATCCCATCAGCCGGATCATCCACAGCGCGAAATACATAACCGGTAACCAGATGCGACCTACCTGCATCTCCGTAGCCGTGGCTACTGCGAGGCGAAAGACCGCGTCCTCAGGAGCCTGTTCCGGCAGAGCCTCTTCGAGAACCTCGGCAACAAATTCCAGAGCCGCGGCGCGCCCATAGTCGACCGGGTCAGAGAGAGGAGACCAGAGAATTTCGAATGCATCCAGGCGTACCAGATCCTGCCTGGGCTTTTCGGCGTAGGTGGCTCGTACGCAGCTCATGGGCTCCAGTGCGCCGCCAAATCGCCTTCTTGAGCGCAGGGCGTGTCGCGCTACGCCTTTGATTCGCCCCTGCTCCCGCGTCAGCAGACTGACCAGAAGATCAGCCTCTTCGAACGGCCAGCTCCGCAGCACGATTGCTTCACTCTGCCGTTGCGCCATTCTTATCTCGTTCCAGGGAAATGAAAAACGCGTGGCTCAAAGCCACGCGTTTGCCCCGCGCATTCGGGGGGAAGTTTAGCGTCCGTAGTGGTCAGCAGCCTTCTGCTGGAAGTCGGCCCACTTCTCTGGCAGATCATCACCAGCGTAGATTGCCGAGACCGGACAAACAGGAACACACGCACCACAGTCGATGCACTCGACCGGATCGATGAAAAGCTGTTCCGTATCGGCGTGGCCCGTCTCATCCTTCTTCGGGTGGATACAATCGACCGGGCAAGCATCCACACAGGCCGTATCCTTGGTCCCGATGCAAGGTTCCGCAATCACATAAGCCATCTCTCTAATCTCTCCCTTTGCCGCGTCTGAATATTTCAGTTGTGGGCGTTTGCTTGATTTTAGCAGCAAGAACAGCCTGGTCCATCAAGAGAAATCCGTATCCATATAGGACCAATGAGGACCGATTTTGGTTGTCCCACCCGATCTGCATCCCATTATGCTGCTCTAGGAAAATATCAACTGCCGGAGTGGAAATCGGATGCCCCAGACCAAAGCCCATACAGAGTACCTCGTTCTCAATACGGACCAGCGCTACGAGATGGTTCACATCACGCCACAGGTGGAGGAGATTGTCCGGCGCAGCGGCATCGACGACGGGCTTTGCTTCGTCTCTCCCATGCACATCACCGCAGCCATCTACGTCAACGACAACGAGGACGGGCTGATCGAGGATATCGGCGCGTGGCTCGAGAAGCTCGCACCCCGCTGGCCCGGGTACAAGCACCACCAGACCGGCGAAGATAACGCCGATGCTCATCTGAAAGCCCTTTTGTTGCATCACGAGACAACACTGCCCGTCACCAAAGGGCGGCTCGATCTCGGAACCTGGCAGAGAATCTTCTACGCGGAGTTCGACGGCCAGCGGCCGAAGCGCGTCATCGTGAAGCTGCTCGGTCTCGCAAAAGAATAATATCGACCCTCCGGTTCTGGCTGCGTCCCTGCTCGCTGGCGTTCGAGGCGATAGGGTGAAACTCCGCATATCCTGCCGCCGCCATGTTGTTGGGGTGCATGGAACCGCGTTCGAGCAGAAGGCGGGCGATGGCGCTGGCACGCGCCGTCGACAGCTCCCAGTTCGACTGGAACTGTGACGTGTGGATCGGGATATTGTCCGTATGTCCCTCCACCCTGAGGGGAACGTCAGGAATCGACTCTGCGAGCGCCGTGAGAATCGGAATCGCCTCGCTGCGGATCGCCGCTGACCCGGACGGGAAAAAGCCGATCTCGTGCAATGAGATAGCCAATCCGTCGGACGTCATGCGCGTCGTCACGCTCCCCGGCGGCAGTCTCTTCCCTGCGTTCTGCATCAGCTTTGCGATCCGGGCTTTCATCTCCTGCTCAGGGGTCAGCTGCCCGGCCTGAGGAAATGGCATCGCCAGAGCCGCCGGACGGATCACCATGGAGCTGCTGGGCGCCGGGTCTAACGGCGGCGTCTTTGCGTGCTCCTCGAAGCTCCCCATCGGCGTGAATGCCGTCTGCATGGCTGCAGCCACCGCCATCTGCTTCTTCTTGTCTGACTGGCTGGAGGCAAATAGAACGACAAAGAAGGCAAAGAGCAGCGTAATGAAGTCGGCGTAGGAGACCAACCATCGCTCATGGTTTACATGCTCGTGCTTCTTCTTTCGGCTCACGCTGCCGCCTCCGCAGTGCTTTCGATCGCGTTCCCCTCCGCGAGGAAGGTTCTGAGCTTGGTCTCCATCATGCGCGGATTCATCCCTTCCAGGATGGAGATCACGCCTTCGAGAATCATCTCCTTCGCCATCTGCTCTTCACGATGCCGAATCTTCAGTTTGCCCGCCACCGGGAGAAAGACGAGGTTTGCCAACGCGACACCATAGATGGTCGCGACAAAGGCGACAGCAATCCCTCGGCCGACCTCACTGATGTTGTCCAGATGCTGCATGACCTGGATCAGCCCAAGCACCGCGCCGATAATCCCGACGGTAGGTGAGTAACCGCCTGCAGCCTCGAACACCTGGGGGATCTTCTCTTCCATCTCGGACTTATTGTCGAGCTCCATCTGCATGATCTTTCGGACCTCATTCGGTTCTGTCCCATCGATCGCCAGCATCAGCGCCTGGCGGAAGAACGGGTCTTCAATGGAGCCGAGGTCCTGATCGAGGGATACGATTCCGCTCTTGCGCGCCTTGTTGGCAAACTGAACGAGCTGCTTCAGCACCGCTTCGCTGTTCGCCCCGTTGGAGACGAAGATCTTCATCATCTGCTTGAGTGCGGCCAGGAAGGTGTTGAGCGGGAACTGCAACATGACAGCACCCATCGTTCCGCCGATGACGATCAGGGCCGCCGTCGGCTGTGTAATCTGGCCGATATTTCCGCCTTCGATCATCATGCCGGCCAGAATGCCGAGTATCGCGACGACGATGCCACCAATGCTGGCGATATCCATAAAAACATCCTCTTCCTGAAAGGGATCTGTCTGGTTCAGCTCGTGGATCTTTCCGATTCAGCGGCAGTCTCCTGGAGATCCCGTGCGCGCTTCCCTCCGAGGGCAGCCTCGGCATCCGGCCACGCGGAACGCAGGACCGACCCACGGAACTCCATCGTCTTGCGCATCACCTCATTCCGCGGCTCCAGAACCACCAGCTTCTCGCCGGTGACCAGCGTGAGCACCGTGTCCGGAGCTGAGTCCGCATATTTGATGAGGTCGCAGTTAATACTGAAACGACTGCCGTTGAGGCGAGTCAGTTCGATCATGGGGCACTTCCTCTCTGCTCTCTCATCGGCCCGCATCGGCAAACACAATAGATGTCAACCGACGGTAACGACGGCTTTTCTCGCCAGCAAAGAATCCCCTCAAGTCGCCCGACCCGGCGCCGATGAGGTGGGAGAACGCAAGGCCTTTCGTAAGGTAGCCGGATAGAAAGATCGTCCGGGACACCCGTGGACAGGCAATGCGGTAACTCAAATCGAGTGTCAACAGGAGCGTTCCCCAATGTCCTTGGGTGTCTTGAACAACATCTCAGCAATCTACTCGCAGAACAACCTCAACCAGACCCAGATGAGCCTGCAGAACACTCTGACGCAGCTCTCCTCCGGTTCGCGCATCAACAGCGGCGCCGACGACGCGGCAGGCCTGGCCCTGGCCGATGGTCTTCATGCGAACGTCGCTGCCCTCACCCAGTCGTCACAGAATGCTTCCGCAGGCGTTGGCATGCTGCAGACCGCCGACGGAGCTTTGGCCCAGGTCACGAACCTGCTCAACCGCGCCGTCACGCTGGCTACCGAGGCAGCCAACGGCACTCTGAACACCAGCCAGGTCAGTTCGGCGGACCAGGAGTATCAGAACATCCTGACCGAAATCGGCAACATCGGATCCACGACCAACTACAACGGCAATGCCGTCTTCACCGCAACTGCCGTCAATGTATTTGTGAGCGACGGAACCTCGTCGGGCGCAAGCACCTTCGCAGAGACAGTCGGCACCCTCACCACCGCCAGCGTCGGAACCACCTCGGGCGGCGGCGCAGGCGCTGACCTCACGGCGAGCGCTACCCTGGACGCCACCACCGCGGGCGGCATCCTGACCACGCTTACCTCTGCCGTTCAGGACGTCGCATATCAGCGCGGCACGATCGGCGCCAACATCAACCAGCTGAACGCAGCCGCGAACGTCGCGAACACGCAGTCGGTCAACCTGTCCTCGGCAGAGAACAACATCCGCGCAACGAACTATGGCCAGGCGACCAGCGATATGGCCAAGTACAAGGTACTCGACCAGACCGGTATTGCTGCGCTCTCCCAGGCCAATGCCGTCCAGCAGGACGTTCTGAAGCTGCTCCAGTAAACCTGTTGAAAATCCAAGGCAGGCAGGCGGCATCGGTCGCCTGCCTGCCCTGGCATCTCGCGACCTAGCGCTAACCACCAAAACGCGTTTTGGAGGTTAGCTCCTTCTAATGCTTTTGACGGTGCTTAAGGCCACTCAATTGCACCCGCCGGTTGCGCAGCCGGTGCTCAAAGGAGAACACGATGGGAACGGTTGGAATCAATTTCGGTCCGATCAACAGCGGTCAGGGGTTCGATGTCGCCTCCACCGTCAGCCAGATCCTTGCGGCCGAACAGGCGGTCGAGGATCCATGGAAGAGCCAGCTTTCCAACCTCCAGGCCCAGGACACGGCCCTGAGCAAGATGGGAACCGACCTTGCGAGCCTGTCAACGGCGATGCAGGCGCTGACCGATTTCAGCGGCATCTTCGCCGCCAAGCAGGGTGCGAGCTCCGATACCAACGTCGTCGAGCTCACCTCAGCGAGCAACCTGGCCGTGGCCGGAAGTCACACGATTGTGGTCAACAGCCTCGCCCAGACCTCCTCGCAGTACTCCGACAAGATCACCAATGCTGCCGATACTCTGACCGGTTCCCTGACGGTGACCATCGGTGGGCAGAGCCAGAGCTTGAACGTAACCGGCTCGACACTGTCGCAGCTGGCGGCCTCCATCAACGGCGCCTCCATGGGAGTGGCAGCTTCGGTCGTGACCGACACCACGGGATCGCGCCTGTCGCTGGTCAGCAGGACCAGCGGAGCAGCCGGTGAGATCAGCCTGAGCGCATCCCTGAACGACGACACCACGAGCACCGCGATTGCGTTTCAACAGGGCATGCAGGGTAAGGATGCGAGCCTGAACGTCGATGGCCTGGATACGACCAGCGCTTCGAACACGGTGACCGGCTTGATCCCGGGCGTCACGTTCCAGATTCTGGCGGTCTCCGCTAATGCGAACGTTCCAGTGCAGGTACAGATCACCAACGACAATACTTCCATCGAACAGGCCTTTGGCAACTTCGTCACCGCCTACAACGCGGTCGCGGATGACATCAAGACCCAGGAGGGTAAGGATTCCAGCGGAAAACCGGAGCCGCTCTACGGCGATCCCACGGTCGCGCTGCTTCAGAATCAGTTGACCCAGGGCCTGCTCTCCGGTGCAGCCAGCGGCTCCATCAAGAGCCTGTCACAGCTTGGCATCACGGTGGACCAGACAGGCCACCTCACGATTGACGGGGGAATGCTGGACAGCGCGCTGAACTCGAACTTCAGCGATATACAAGGCTTTCTGCAGAACGCTAACAGCTTTGGAAGCAACTTCACTTCCGTGTTGAACGGTCTGAGCTCAAGCTCCACCAGCGGCGCCATCTACCTGGCGCTCAAGCAGAACTCGGCCCAGGAAAGCACCCTGAACGACAACATCAGTAATCAGGAGCAGCGCATTGCCGATGACAAATCCAGGCTCACAGAACAGCTGAACGCCGCCAATCAGATCCTGCAATCGCTGCCGGACCAGTTGAACCAGGTCAACCAGCTCTATAGCGCCATTACCGGCTACAACACGGGTCAGTAAGGGGAGCAAGAATGGAACAGAACTATCAGCAGCAGACCCTGATGGGCGCCACCGGGGTGGAGTTGGTTCTCGCCCTCTATGACGGCATGATCCGCTTTCTTTACAAAGCGATCTACTGCGTTGAGGAGAAGGACGTCAGCGGGCGGCGTATCGCTGTGAGCCGGGCGCTGGATATCCTGATGTACCTGCAGGCGAGGCTGCGTCCCGACCTGGGAGGAAGTACAGCCGAGTCGTTATCCAACTTCTATGCTGCGATGTTCACGCTGGTTCTGGAAGCCTCGCACTATGAGTCCATCGAGCAGTTTCAGGAGGTCATCTCTTCGGTACGAAACGTCCGCGATGCGTGGGCCGTCGCTGCCAAAAATCCTGACGCGAACCGTGTCCTGCCGCGGGAGCTACGCACCAGGGAGGAGCTGTTCCCCGCGTCCGTGCCACCGCCTGTTGTCGCGACTGACCAGCGCGCTTCACGCTGGTCCGCATAGGTCGCACTGATAAACTGTACCTGCTGGTGTAACGATCCGAACTCTGGTCCGTCCTAGCAGATACAGGATGAGGCATACGCTTTCCAGTTTCGTTGCTGTGCTCTGTCTTCTGGCCTTCATGGTCAGCTCGGCAGTGTGCCTGACTCCAGCGTCGCCAAGCCCTCACACGATGGGGATGCATCGCATGGGAGCACAGGAGCATGCCTGCTGCCCGCGTCATGAACCGGTCGACACCACTGCCTCCAACTCATGCTGCACACTGCATCACCAGCCGGCGGCGTTCAATTCCGTGGTTGAGGCACATCTGATCACACTCGCTTTTCTGCCGTCGACCGGAGTCATTCCAGCAATTGTCTCTCATGCCGCTACTCATGAGAGGTTGAAGCCCGTCTCTGCGCAACTGCCGCCCCTCATCGCTCTTCGAATCTGATCCTGACTCTGCTCTAGAGATTCGCTCGCCTTTCTGCATGCCAAGCTACGCGTGCGGAAGGCTGACGTTCTTGTTTACCTTTCAGGAGAAGAGATTCGTGAACCGCAGTAGATCCGCAAGCTTTGCCTTGCTCTTTGCAGCTTTCTATTCGACTTCAAATCTGGCCATGGCGCAGCAGGCAATCTCCGCGCCCGCGATGCGGGACCACTCATCGATGGCGGGAATGGACCATAGCCAGAAGATGGCGTCCATGCCAAAGATGCCGGGAATGACGCAGCCGACGAACCTGATTGAGGCACAGCTAAATCACCTGTCTTCCGGGACGACGGTCGAACCAGCCTCAACCCCGATGTACATGATGATGGGCCATCACGGCGACTGGATGTGGATGCTGCATGGAGAAGCATTCGTCACCGAGCTCCAGCAGGAGGCAGCACAGACGCCTGAAGGGCGCAGGGGTGGAGACAAGCTGTTTTCCACAAACTGGATCATGCCAATGGCTATGAGGAAGTTGGGGCCGGGCCAGCTTACCTTGCGCGCAATGTTTTCGCTCGAACCCGCTACGATCACCGACCGCCAGTATCCTCTGCTCTTTCAGCAGGGGGAGACCGCCTTTGGCACCCCCATCATCGACGGTCAGCATCCTCACAATTTCTTTATGGAAGTAGCCGCGCTCTACGACGTTCGCCTGGGCGAGCACAGCCTTCTGAGCTTCTATGCGGCTCCGATCGGAGATCCTGCCATCGGCCCATCGGCCTATCCGCATCGGATGTCCGCGTCCGAAGATCCTCTGGCGGCACTGGGGCATCATCAGGAAGACTCCACGCATATCGCTTACAACGTCCTGACGGCGGCTGCGACGTGGCGCTGGTTCCGAGTGGAAGGGTCAGGCTTTCACGGCGGTGAACCTGCAGAAGGACGCTGGCAGTTTCAGCCCTCGTCGAACGGACTTGCCATCGATAGCTACTCCACACGCCTGACGGTGTCCCCACGTCCCAACTGGACGGGACAGTACTCCATCGCGCGTATTGCCAGTCCGGAGGCGCTCTATCCCCACGAGGACCAACTCCGGCAGACCGCATCCATCATGTACAACCGTCCTTTTGGAGAGCGCAATGCTAATGGCCTGATGAAAGGCAACTGGTCGAACACCCTGGTGTGGGGGCGCACACGTTCGATTACGACGGGCCATGACGAGCACAAGATCAACAGCTACCTCGCGGAGTCCCTGTTGAAGTTCGGCGGAAAGAACTACGTGTGGACCCGCATGGAAAACGCAGGGAGGACGAGCGAGCTGCTTCTGCAGCCGGGCAAGGCCCTGCCGGAGGGCTTTGAAGAACACCCGATCGGGCATGTGCAGGCTTACAGCTTTGGATATGACCGGGATTTTCGCCTGAGCCGGCATGTGACCGCGGCGCCGGGAGCACAGTTTACGACCTACACCACTCCAGATGCGCTCCATGCGACCTACGGGGAGCATCCCTGGGGAGTAGCCGCGTTCGTGAGGTTCAGGATTGCACGATGAAGAAGGAGATGATGCTTGAATAGAGAGATGATTCTCTTTGTTGCGACCTCAAATCCTGGCAAGCTCCGCGACTTCGCTGCCGCAGCAGCAGAAGTCGCGGGGATGGACATTCGGCTTGAGCCTCTTCCCGGTCTCGCTGCGATTCCCGCACCGCCGGAGGACGAGCCTACGTTCCAGGGCAATGCATGCTCGAAGGCTATCTACTACTCACTTCGCGCCCCGGGGGCGACCGTGATCGCTGACGATTCCGGACTGGAAGTAGACGCACTGGAGGGAGCACCGGGAGTCCGATCTGCCCGCTATGCAGAAGACGCAGGCTTTGCCGCGACGGAGGACATGGCTGTGGATGAGCGGAACAATCGATATCTGTTGGAATCTCTTGAGAGTGTGCCCCAAGAGCACCGAACAGGACGTTACCACTGCGTGCTGGCTGCGGCGCGGGATGGTGAGATTATCCAGACGGCAGATGGAAGTGTGGAAGGCGTGATCCTGACCTCTCCTCACGGAAGCTCAGGATTTGGGTACGATCCCCTGTTCTTTCTCCCGGGGCCGGGCAAGACGATGGCGGAGCTGGAGACGGCTCAAAAGCTCTCCTTCAGCCATCGCGGCCGTGCCCTCTCAGCCCTGCTGCAGAAGCTGGCCAGGAGCGGGTACTTCAACGCCAAATGACGAATGTTCACTTAATCGCACAAGTCCACCGATAATCGCACCAAATGGCCCTGATTTCTTGACGCTGGTATCAGCGGAGCGGAATAATCAGCCTGCTGCAGAAATCCAAGCGCAGCAGCACTCCCAACAGATCTACAAGGAGTTTTGCCATGGCAACCGCCGCACCGCCAGCCCCACCTGCCACTCCGCCCCTGCGCGGCGTGCAACCGCTCCGTGCTGGCGAAGGGCACTCCTTCTTCTGGCGCAGGCTCCACTCGCTGACAGGCATTGTTCCGATCGGGGCATTTCTGGTTGAGCACATCATCTCGAACTTCGAGGCGATCAATGGTCCCCTTGCCTACGCGCAGCAGGTCAAGTTTCTGAACAGTCTGCCTTTAGTCCGCCTGCTGGAGTGGGCGTTCATCTTTATCCCCTTGGCCTATCATGCCGGCTACGGTGTGTTTATCTGGCTGCGTGGACGCAGCAATGTGAATGTCTATCCCTGGGCCGGTAACTATATGTATCTGACCCAGCGGCTCACCGGGTTGATCGCCCTGGCTTACATCGCGCAACATGTCTGGAGACAGCGATTTAGCGGGGTCATGCTACCGGAGCATCCGGGAGCGGCGTTCCACAAGGTTCAGGTCGAACTTCAAAATCCGTGGATGCTCGCCATTTATGTCATCGCAATGATCGCGACCACGTGGCACTTCGCTTATGGGATCTGGCTGTTCGCGGCGAAGTGGGGCATCACTCCGGGCGATAAGGCCCGTAAACGCTTCGGATACGTCTGCGCTGCTGCTGGAGCTGGACTTTGCCTGATGGGCCTGATCAGTATCTGGGCATTCGTCGGACCGAAGTACGCCAACGCTCCAGCGGATGTTATGCCTTCGCAGCCCCCTGGAGTAACGATGCCAGCTCCCGACAATCCTGTCCCCGGTTCGACGAATCCCGAGCCATCCAGCCTGCAACGCTAGGAAAGGTCACGTAAAACGACATGGCAGCAGCAGCAACTCCCAGAATCATCGTCGTAGGCGGCGGTCTCGCCGGTCTCGCCGCCGTCATCAAGATCGCCGAGGCGGGCGGCAATGTCGACCTCTTCTCGATTGTTCCGGTCAAACGGTCTCATTCGGTCTGTGCACAGGGTGGCATCAACTCGGCCAAGAACCTGAAGGGCGAAGGCGACAGCACGTGGGCGCACTTTGACGACACAATCTACGGTGGCGACTTTCTTGCGAACCAGACACCGGTGAAGCAGATGTGCGAACAGGGTCCAGCAATCATTGACCTGCTGGATCGGATGGGTGTTCCCTTCAACCGAACCCCGGAAGGTCTGCTGGATTTCCGCCGGTTCGGCGGAACACTGTTCCATCGCACGGCGTTCGCCGGAGCTACGACCGGACAGCAGCTCCTTTACGCTCTTGACGAGCAGGTTCGGCGATACGAGTCAGAAGGAAAGGTCAAGAAGTACGAGGGCTGGGAGTTTCTCTCGGCCGTGCTGGATTCCAAGGGTGCCTGCCGTGGCATCTCGGCAATGGACCTGCGCACGATGGAGATGCGTACCTTCCCGGCGGATGCAATCATCATCTGCACGGGAGGCAACGGAGCTATCTTCGGTAAGTCAACGAATTCAGTAGTTTGCACCGGTTCCGCACAATCGGCCCTCTATCAACAGGGAGCCTATTATGCGAATGGCGAGTTCATCCAGGTACATCCCACTGCAATTCCGGGCGAAGACAAGCTGCGCCTGATGTCGGAGTCGGCGCGTGGCGAAGGTGGCCGCGTCTGGGTTCCGAAGGACAAGAACGACAAGCGTGCATCGCAGTCTATCCCCGAAGCGGATCGCTGGTACTTCCTCGAGGAGTGGTATCCGAAGTACGGCAACCTTGTTCCACGCGACGTAGCTACGCGCGCGATCTTCAAGGTGGTCTACGAGCACGGTATGGGCATCGACGGCCAGCCCATGGTCTATCTCGACGTATCCCATCTGCCGCCGGAGCGGCAGCATAAGCTGGAAGGCATCCTCGAGATCTACGAGAAGTTCGTCGGAGACGATCCGCGCAAAGTCCCCATGAAGATCTTCCCAGGTATGCACTACACCATGGGCGGGCTCTGGGTCGACTTCAACCAGCAGACAAACATTCCCGGAGTCTTCGCCGCGGGCGAGGCCGATTACTCGATTCATGGAGCCAACCGGCTGGGGGCGAATTCCCTGCTCTCCTGCATCTACGGCGGATTTGTGGCCGGACCTCAGGCGATCCTCTATGCCAAGTCGCTCGCGTCAGCAGAAGGCGATGGCGGCCACGCAGCTGAGCTACAACGCCAGAAGGAATACAACAATATCCTCCTCAACAATCCAGGTACCGAGAACCCGTTCAAGATCTGGCGTGAGTTGGGTGAAACGATGACCAAGCACGCAACGATCATCCGGTACAACGCCGGTCTGGACGAAGCGGATGCAAAGATCGTGGAGTTGCAGAAGCGCTACCGGAACATCAATCTGTCGGATAAGAGTCAGTGGGCCAACACCAGCTTCGCCTTCGCCAGGCAGCTCTACAACATGCTGGAGCTGGCCAGGGTAATCGTGCAGGGCGCGAGGATGCGGGACGAATCCCGCGGCGCACACTATAAGCCAGATTTCCCGGAGCGGAATGACGAGAAGTTCCTCAAAACGACGAAGGCGAGCTTCGTCAATGATGCTCCCAAGTTCGAGTTTGAGGCAGTGGACATCAGCCACATCAAGCCGCGTCCCCGTCGCTATGACGCTACAGCATAGGAATTGAATGTCTGCTACTGAATACACGGTTGCAGGCATTCGCCGCACAGAGATAGTGGAGACGAGAGATCTCCACGGTTTCGGAGTTCGCAAGTGAGTGATGGTATCGACGATCGCCTTGTGTCGATACCTGGAGATGGAGAGAAGAACCCAAAGAGTATGCGGACAGGTAGCCTTACAACTCGTTGCCAGCGTCTAACGGGTCATGACGGAGCTAATGTCCAATTACTTTGTCTTCCTGGTACTTCCCGTAATCTTTGTCGCGATATGGGCCTATATCTTCCTGTACAACCGTCGCGTCAAGAAGAGAATTCACGAGATCGAGTCATCAGGCAGACATCTCACTGGAACGGAAGAAGGGATCTCTCTTGTGACGCTGGAGAACGAACAGGCCGGCAAGACTGGACGCATCTCCTAGGAAGTGGCCACATCGACTCTTCTTTTGAGCTGAGGGAAATGCCTGTCTGTCCTGGAACAGGCTCCTTCGACCACGCTCATGCGAATTATTTAGCATCGATACCGGGAGGTTCCTCTCTCAAGGCTCATGGCCAGATGGGTGGCTTATGAGCCGCGAGAATAACTTCGATATCGTCAGGCTTTCGCTGGCTTTCCTCGTGGTTTTCTTTCACATCGGATATCTCAGCGGAAATCCGTTGTTTGCAAATCTGCCGCGATATTTCAGCGGGCATCTGGCGGTTGAAGGATTCTTCGCGATCTCGGGTTTCCTCATCTTTGCGAGTTATGAACGCTCCTCTTCCCTGAAGGATTACTACATCAAGCGCGCTGCCCGTATCCTTCCGGGTTACTGGCTCTCCACCGCTGTTTGTCTGTTTATCGCTTTTTCCTACGGAAGCTTCCATATCGCCCGGTTTCTCTTTGCCAATCTGACCTTCGCCAACTTTCTTGGAGGGGACATTCCCGGAGTCTTCGCATCGAACCCCATGACCGCTATGAACGGCGCCTTGTGGACGATCAAGATCGAAATCATGTTCTACATCCTTGTCCCGGTGATCGTCTGGCTCTCCAGGAGAATCAATCGAGATGCAGTCTTGTGGTCATTGTTTGCACTTTCCATCCTCTACAGAGTTTTGATGGCTGACCATAATACGTATGCGCTTCAGCTCCCCGGTCAGCTTTCGTTCTTTATGATCGGCGCGCTCATTCACTATCATGTTCGGTTTTTCGAGACCAACGGAAAGTGGATTACGTTCGCAGCAGTGATCCTCTACGCGGCTCACCTCGCTACAGGGTGGTTCGTTCTTCGGCCGGCGGCCGTAGCGACGCTCACATTGAGCGTCTCTCTGCTTGCTCCGACCGTTAAGGGTCCGACGCGATGGGGAGACTTCTCATACGGCACCTACGTCCTGCACTGGCCTGTAATCCAGCTGTTTGTAGCAGCAGGACTCTATCGCGACCACCCCTGGGCAGCGATGGCCCTGACCGTGATCTCCATTGCCCTTGCGGCAACCTTCTCGTGGTTTGTCGTCGAAAAGCCATCTCTCGCACTTGCCCATTCACGGCGAATCAAGAACAGGTATCCCGCCGTTACCCCAAGTTAAGGAAATTGACCATGCCAAGCACAATCAAAGTCGAGATCAAGCGCCAAGCCAGCCCCGAAGCCGCAGCCGTCACGGAGAAGTTTGAGATTCCTTACCGCCCGGGCATGAATATCACTTCATTACTTGGCGAGATTGCGCTCAATCCCGTCGACGTGACCGGTAAGAGTACGACCCCGATTACCTACGACTCCAACTGCCTGGAGGAGATCTGCGGCTCCTGCGCGATGCTCATCAATGGTAAGGCGCGGATGGCCTGCTCGGCGCTGGTGGACAAGCTGGAGCAACCAATCACGCTGGCACCTCTTTCCAAGTTCCCGGTGGTGCGTGACCTGGCCGTCGACCGTTCTGTTCTGTTTGAGAATCTGAAGAAGGTCAAGGCCTGGGTACCGATCGACGGGACCTACGACCTGGGTGCCGGGCCACGGCAGTTCCCCCAGGTTCAGGAGCAGCGTTACCCCCTATCGAACTGCATCTCCTGCTGCTGCTGCATGGAGGTCTGCCCGCAGTTCAACGATGTGACGAACTTCGTGGGGGCCGCGACTATCGCGCAGGCTAAACTCTTCAACATCGATCCATCCGGAGCCGTGCTTGCAGAGGACCGGTTGCGCGCACTGGCCGGCGATGGAGGAGTCCAGGAGTGCAGCTTCGCACAAAATTGTGTTCAGGCCTGTCCCAAAGAGCTGCCACTCACCGAAGCGATCAGTGACATGGGCCGCGACGTCTTTGTCCAGCAGGTCAAGGATCTTTTCACACGATAGGCGAGTTGTGATTTACCAGGCGGACGCACCTTGCGTTCGCCTTCCAGTTTTCTGAGCCTCTTCGGATTATCCTGCTGCATCTCGAGCAGCGGAAGCTGTGCCATTATGAAGCAAAAGGAGAGTTCCATGATTCAGCTTGAAGATGCGCGGAAGATCATTGCTGCTGCTCAAAAGAAGGCAGACGAGATTGGTCAACCGATGAATGTCGCAGTTGTAGATGAGGGAGGAAACCTTCTCGCTTTCGAGCGTATGCCCAATGCATGGCTCGGTTCCATCGACATCGCGATCAAGAAGGCGTGGACTTCACGCGCCTTTGATATCTCGACGAAGGATTTAGCTTCAAACTCTCAGTCAGGCGACCAGTTCTTTGGGATTCATGTGTCGAACAACGGTAAGGTGATGATCTTCGCGGGAGGTATTCCGCTTACAAAGAACGGCAAGGTTGTCGGTGCGGTCGGAGTAAGTGGAGGAGACGGCAAGCAGGATCAGGCCGTTGCAGAAGCGGGTGTCGCAGCGTTTTGAGAACAGAAAGGGCTCTTCCTTCGAAGAGCCCTTCCGATCCTGCAGCGTTTTGAAAGATTATCTATTTCGTGAAGATCGTGTTTCCGGGTGTCTGATTTTCATTACTGTGGATACGATTCTGGGCGCGCTTTGCACTCTGCATCGCCTCGTCATCCGCCTGTTGCTGGGCTGTTTTTCCGACCTCGGTTGCGCCGGCGTTTTGCTCGAGTGCTTCGTGCGAAGGCCGTTCTCCTGTCTTGGTCGAGTTCAGTCCTTGTGCCATGTTTCCACCTCACTTGATTTAACAGATGGCGGTATCTCCCGGTGCGGTTGCCTTGCGTAGTTGTTGCTACAATCGCTCATACCCATGCGAATCGGTCTTCCCACTCAAAACAATGATAAGCAGAAGCTTACGCGTGTTATGGCGCTGTCGGTCTGCGGTCTTTTTCTAAGTGCCGGGCCTTTTTCCCATGCTCAAGCAGCCAGCCGGCCACACAAGGAGAAAATGAGCTCATCCCAGGATCCTCTTGCTGTTCACAACTCATCGATTGTCATCGACACTCATGCTGATACACCACAGCGCTTCGTGGATGAACACTGGAATTTTACGGATCCGCTCGATGGCGGCATGCTGAACTACGAGAGTGCGAAGAAGGGTAACCTCGACGCGCAGTTCTTCTCCATCTGGGTTGATCCCAGCCAATATCCTGCGAATGCGTCGGCTCGGCGCACAATGGAATTGATCGACGGCACTCTGGAACAGGTGCGCCGGGCTCCAGATAAGCTCGCCTTCTGCGTTTCAGCCGAACAGATTGTGGCTGCTCATAAGCAGGGTAAATTCGCGGTCCTGATGGGTATCGAGGGGGGACACTCGATCGAGGATTCGTTGGGTCTGCTCCGTGACTATTACCGCCTTGGCGTGCGCTACATGACACTCACCTGGTCGAACACGAACGATTGGGCCGATTCATCCGGCGATATCGATGATCCCACGGTCAAACACCACAATGGGTTGACACCCTTCGGGAAGCAGGTCGTCGCGGAGATGAATCGCCTCGGTATGCTGGTGGACATTTCGCACGTCTCAGACAAGACGTTCTGGGACGTGATGGAGACGACGAAAGCTCCTGTCATCGCCTCTCATTCTTCGGCACGTGCGCTCACCAATGCACAACGCAATATGACGGATGACATGCTGCGTGCAGTCGCAAAGAACAACGGTGTCGTCATGGTGAACTTCTTCCCTGCCTTCATCGACGAACAGTGGCGTCAAGCGTGGAATGCGCAGAAACCCGAGCGACAGAAGGCTCAGGATGCTTTGGAAGCCGAGTACAAAGCCAAGGGACTGCCTGTTCCCTACGCGGCCTCAGACCGTATCGACCGGGAGTTCGCGGACAAGATTGGTCGTGCGCCGTTCAATTCGCTCATCGATCACTTTGACCACGTCATCAAGGTTGCCGGGATAGACCATGTCGGGATCGGAACCGATTTTGACGGAATTCCCGTACCACCGGAAGGCATCGACTCGGCTGCAGATCTTCCAAAGATCACGAAGGCTCTTATGGCGCGAGGCTACACGGCGGAGGATATGCACAAAGTTCTGGCAGGAAACCTGCTGCGCGTCTTTCAGGCTGTACAAGCTGCGCAGGAGAAACCTCCAGTTGTAGCCCCGAGATAGGAATTCGCAGTCTGTCCCGAGGCGCCGTGAGGCTACTCCTCCTTACCCCTTGGTAGCAAGCACTGAGATCTTGTGGATCTGCGGTGGATCGGCCAATAGTTCGTCGGCTTTGGCCATCAACGCTTTTGCGATAGGACCGCTCAAGTGGGCGTCACGGCCACTCTCGTCTTCGAATGTATCGAAGATGCTGAAGCGGCCATCTCCTTCGTCAAGAGCATACCAGGTAGACGTACCCGGCTCCTGAGCCGCCATCTGCGCTCCCTGCTTCAAAAAATCCCTCAATTCCGTCTCTTTTCCGGGCCTTGCCTTGAGCGGTACGTAGAGTGCAAGCTTTGGCATCGCAGATCTCCTTTGCCTGTTGGATGCACCGCTCCCTCTGAGGTCACACCCGTTTGGGGATTTGGCATCACACAGGTGTAAGTATTCATAGATCGAGGTGCGACTTGGTCACGAGATGGTTCGGAAGAAGACAGCAGCCCAATGTATTTCGAGGCGTCGTCACGGGGATTGCCGCTGGCATCGCCGCCACGCTCATCATGGACCAGTTTCAGAAACTAAGTTCGGCAGGACAAAAAGCAACCGAGAAACAGCTGCGGATGGCGCAGCATGAATCGGAAGAAGAAATCGAACGCGATCAGCAACAGAAGGAGCAAACGGCGGCCCAGCAGGAGGGATCCACCGAGAAAGTTGCACGGAAGGTCGCGACGGCAGCAGGAAAAGATCTACAGCGAGAAGATAAGAAGAAGGCCGGACAGGCTGTCCATTACGCATTCGGAACTCTGATGGGAGCAGTTTATGGCGTCAGCGCCGAACTGATCCCAGAGGTAACAACCGGAGGAGGAACGGCATACGGAACGCTTCTATTTCTTGCAGCCGACGAGGTTGCGGTTCCAGCCTTCCAACTCTCTCCGCCACCGACAGAGACTCCTGCAACAGATCACCTTCAGCATTGGGTGGCTCACGTAGTGTATGGGGGTTCGCTAGAACTAGTCCGGAGCCTTCTGCGACGCTTTATGTAAGAGTTGCGCGATTGCCCCGCGGAAGCGTCTGCGATAGCCTGTTTTATGGAGTACTAGTTACGCATGACGCTTCGTCTTCTTGCACTTGTCCTGGCATTCGGCGGGAGTTTGGCCTCGGCACAGTCTCAGTCGCCAACGAGTTTGCCCGCGGCCCCCACCCAGTCGTCCCCATCTCCGTCTCCGCAGACCCCTTCTACGGATGCTTTGCCTGATGCTCCGAGTACGACGAGTCAGGCGAAGC
>NZ_JAEDXW010000003.1:0-323366 GCF_036877565.1 Edaphobacter sp. HDX4 | reverse complement strand
GGCGCCTGATCCCATACCTCTTTCTGCTTTATATCGTTGCCTACGTCGACCGCGTAAACGTGGGTTTTGCCGCAATGGACATGAAGCAGCAGCTTGGCTTCAGCGATACGGTGTATGGAACAGGTGCCGGGATCTTCTTTCTCGGTTATGCAATCTTCGATATGCCCAGTAATCTGATGGCCCAGCGCGTAGGTACGCGGCTATGGATTGCACGCATCATGATCACCTGGGGCCTCATCGCGGCATGCATGTCCTTCGTTCGATCCGCGCATTCGTTCTACCTCATGCGATTTCTGCTGGGTGTCGGCGAGGCGGGTTTTGTTCCGGGCATGCTGCTGTATCTCACCTACTGGTTTCCATCACATGAGCGTGCACGCGCGGTGGCCAAGTTCATGACAGCCACCTCACTGGCCGGAGTTGTCGGCGCTCCTTTATCGAGCGCCCTTTTGCGGCTGAACGGAGTATGGGGCCTGCAGGGCTGGCAGTGGCTCTTTATCGCAGAGGGAGTGCCGACCATTCTGCTGGGCATCTCCGTTCTCTTCATCCTTAAGGATGGACCGGCGCAGGCCGACTGGCTTCACCCCGAAGAGCGGCAATGGCTGTTGCGTGAGCTGGAGGCTGACCGTGCACGTTATGGCGCGACCAGGCATCATTCCTTCGCCGATGCTTTCCGCCTGCCGGCGGTATGGCTGCTCGCCTTCGTTTATGTCAGCATCCAGATCGGCGTCTACATCGTAAATCTATGGATGCCATTGATTCTCGACAGCCTCTCCTCGAACGCAGGACGGGATGCAAGTACGATCGCTCGCTATGCAACCGTCCCATATCTGCTGGCTGCGCTATTCACCGTCGTCGTTGGCTGGAGTTCGGATCGGTGGAATGAGCGCAGCGGGCATCTGGCTGGATGCATGGGGCTGTCCGCGGTTGGCTTCGCCTGGGCGGGACTGGCCCACAATGTTCCCATTGCCCTCTGCGCCTTCTGCCTGGCAGCGATGGGGCTGTGGAGCACGATGGGACCGTTCTGGGCTCTGATGACACGCACTTTGGCAGGCACGGCGGCAGCAGCCGGAGTCGCCCTGATTACCACGCTTGGAGGATTTGGCGGATTTCTCGGTCCATATCTAACCGGGCGACTTCGCGATGCGACTCACAGCTTCTCCAACGGTCTGTATGCGGTGGCGGCACTCGCTTTAGCAGCTGGCGTTGTAAGTCTCGGCACACGCTTGTTCCAAGATAGAAGAGCTTCCGCAGAAGCCTCGTAGACCCCTTCAGTGGGTGCGATTGAAGCAAACCGCGATTCCCGCGGTGATATCCTAAAAGGGCGGTCAAGTCGGGCCTTTTCTTGTCTTTCGACCCCAATTCAATGAGGTGCCTCCCATGGCAACAGCCACCATCGATAAAGCGTCAGCAGCAGCGGATTACAAGGTTGCTGATCTGTCCTTAGCGGACTTCGGACGTAAAGAAATTGACATTGCCGAGCAGGAGATGCCCGGCCTGATGTCCATTCGCAACAAGTACGCTCCCTCGAAGCCTCTTGCAGGTGTGCGTGTCACCGGATCGCTGCACATGACGATCCAGACTGCGGTGCTGATTGAGACCATGGTTGCCCTCGGTGCCGATGTGCGCTGGGCAAGCTGCAACATCTTCTCCACTCAGGACCATGCCGCGGCTGCCATTGCTGCTGCCGGCGTTCCCGTCTTCGCGTGGAAGGGTGAGACGCTTGAGGAGTACTGGTGGTGCACCGATCAGGCGCTTCGTCACAAGGGTGGACTTGGCCCTCAGATCGTCATCGACGACGGCGGCGACGTCACCCTGCTCATTCATAAGGGAGTCGACCTTGAGAAGGGCGATGACTGGGTCAACACCTCATCCAGCAACCAGGAAGAGCAGGTCATCAAGAACCTGCTGAAGAAGATCCATACCGAAGACGCGGCTTACTTTCAGAAGATCGCCAGTGAATGGCGCGGAGTTGCGGAGGAGACCACGACCGGGGTTCATCGCCTCTACAAGATGATGGAACAAGGCAAACTGCTTGTTCCTGCCATCAACGTCAACGACTCGGTCACCAAGTCGAAGTTCGACAATCTCTATGGCTGCCGCGAATCACTGGTCGACGGTATCAAGCGCGCGACCGATGTTATGGTGGCCGGCAAGGTTGCTGTTGTTTGCGGTTACGGTGACGTAGGCAAGGGCTCGGCACGTTCTCTGCGGGGCATGGGAGCTCGGGTTATCGTCACCGAGATCGACCCCATCAATGCGCTGCAGGCTGCGATGGAAGGCTACGAGGTCACGACCATCGAAGAGACCCTGGGCATCGGCGACATCTATGTCACCTGCACTGGTAACGTCGACGTCATCACCTATGAGCATATGCAGCAGATGAAGGATCAGGCCATCGTCTGCAACATCGGGCACTTCGATAACGAGATCCAGATGGACGCGCTCAACGATGCGAAGGACGTCACCCGCCTCAACATCAAGCCTCAGGTCGACAAGTACACTCTACCCGCCGGCAACAGCATCTTCGTACTTGCCGAAGGACGTCTCGTCAACCTCGGCTGCGCTACTGGACATCCCAGCTTCGTCATGTCGAACAGCTTCTCCAATCAGACGCTCGCAGCTCTTGATCTCTGGCAGAACAAGGACACCTACAAGCCCGGCGTTTACATCCTGCCCAAGAAGCTCGATGAAGAAGTTGCACGCCTCCACCTTGAGAAGATCGGTGTAAAACTGACCACGCTCTCGGAGAAACAGGCTGACTACCTTGGCGTGGCGGTCGAAGGACCCTACAAGGCCGAACAGTATCGCTACTAAGCATGAGTACAACGAGAGGCTGCCAGGATTCCCCTGGCGGCCTCTTTCATTTAATGCGGAGCTCCGATCTTTCAGGGATCGGTACGTAGTCCGAAGCCACAATTACCTGGAGTGACGGGACCCCATATGGTGCACGGCCATCACTCAAGATAATCGTGCTCGCCGCTCCAGACGGATAAGCAATCTGCGCTCCCGTGTAGAGCGCATCCCTACCATCTGAGAGAACTGCCCCTGCAGGCTCCACCACCAACGAGTACGTTCCTGCCTGCAGATCCACATAACCGGTGTTGGCTCCGAAGCTGCTTCCACTGATGACCGGCTTTGTATCACTTATTCTCTGCCCTGCCGGGACCAGGTAGATATCCAACGCCCCCTCCAGCATCGATTCATCGATCATGCGAACGGCAATCTTCCCTGCAGGCGCCGGAGTATCCTGATCCTTCAATACAGTTTGCTGCAGATTGTCAGAGAAGTTTCCGATCAATACTGTGTACTGTCCCTGTGTTGCCAGCGTGGTTCGGGATCTCGTGACAGCCCGCTTGCTGCCGGACAGCGTGGCCGTCATCGTCGATGCGCCGGGATCGACAGGCACATACGAGGTGATCATTCCGAAGCCGAGCCGGTAAGCGATTGCGTACGAATTCTGGTAGAGGTCCATCTCCGGTGCGTCGGGAGAAACGTCAATCATACGAACCTGCGGTCGCCTGGGACTTGTCAGCATCCCCTGACATCCGACTAGCATGGGAGCGCAGACCCCGACCGCAATCGCGCAAAACGCTCTGGCGGGGAGAGAGTGAAGCGACAAAAGTCGTGGGCCCGGGTTCAGCATCTTAGGTCGGGGACTCAATATGAATCACTCTAACCGATGTCAGAGGACAGGAATGTGGAGGTTTGTCGCAGTTCATACGCTTGCGCTCCTCTTTGCTCCGGCTGGTCTGCTTGCAATCCACGGCCAGACCTCGTCGGTCCCTCCGGTCAATGAGCCCCCGGCAGCGGCTTCCCCCGCAATTCCGCCAGCGGCCCAGGTTACCTCTCCAGCTTCCGTTGTTCCTGCTCCCCAGGTTAAAGCGCCGGCTATCGGCCCCCGGGTTGAGCCGATAGTAAGCATGCGCGACACGCACCTCAAAACCGCAGCTGCAGTCGCAGCGCATAAGAAAAGCTATGAGTTCACCCTCGATAGCTCCGACTGGTTCGACACCGGTATTGTCGTCGCCGGTGGCGAGGAGGCCAAGTTCACGGCAACAGGACAGATCACAATGGCTGATGCCCGGCAGTCCACGCCGGATGGTCTGGATCGGGGGTGGAAGGATCTTATTCGACAGTTCCCCCTGAACCAGGCGAAAGTTGGAGCGCTCATCGGCAGAGTCGGGGATGGGAACCCATCCGTTCCCTTCTCCATCGGAGCCTCGGGTCAGTACTCCATGCCGACGACAGGAGAACTCTATCTTCGAGCGAATACAAGTAGCGATCTGACGTTCAGCGGCGAATACAAGGTAAAGCTGAAGTTTGTGGACGCGCCCAAACAGAATGCTTCGCTGACGTCTCCCACAAGTCCCATCAGCTCTCTCATCACGCCAGCTCTCTTTGCCGACATTCCGCGACGCGTCTCTGACGTGGCAGCGGGACAAGGCAATCCCGGTGACATGGTCAACTTCGCATTGATCGGGACCAGGGAACAGGTTGAGGCGGCTTTCAAGAACGCAGGTTGGGTCGCGGTCGATAAATCCGTTGAGGATGCCATCGTCAATGGCCTGCTGAAGACCCTAAACCACGAAGCCTACACCGCGATGCCTATGAGTACGCTCTATCTCTTCGGGCGGCCACAGGATATGTCTTACGCTCGCGCGGACCCGTTGCTCGTCGCCGCCGAGAGACATCACCTGCGCGTATGGCAGACCGACAAGACAGTCGGGGGACGGCCGCTCTGGGTAGGGTCTGCGACCCATGATATTGGCTTCGAAAAGGATCAACGTACGGGAGGCGTCACCCACAAGATTGATCCGGAGATCGATAAAGAACGCGACTATCTTCTGCAGAGCTTCGACGCTGCGGGAAGCTATTCCAGCGCGGCTTACGTCACTCCGGTGAATCCCTTGCTCGGCGCGAAGACGGCCACAGGCGGCAGCTTCCAATCCGACGGTCGCATCGCCGTTATGGCGCTGAAATAGCGCCTGATCCTCAGATCAAGCCGCTCCAGCCGCTCACTTGTTCTGTGGACTACTTCTTAATCTTGTTAGCGATGATCTGGTCTTTGATCTTGTCGTAGACGCCCTGCGGCAAGATACCGCGCGAGGCAAGCTGATTCTTCGCCGTATAAGGACGGCCATCGATGATCCGCTTGGCATAGGCATCTCCGATGCCGGGAACCGCCTTTAGCTGATCTGCCGTTGCAGTATTGATGTCGACTTTTTCGGTCACGGCAGCTGCTGCAGAGGATGTCTTGGCCGTCGCGGCCTTCTGCGCCATCATCGAAAACGGAAGGTTTGAGAAGAGAGCGGTGGTCAGAAGCAGGTTACGAAGGACTCGCATCGCGATAAAACTCCTCAAGAAGATTAGCCCAGCAGCTGCAGAGGAAGAGTACGGAAACCCTTGAACCACGTCAATTCGCATTTGGGGAGGCACCGTCGCAACTCTGCACGCTGCACCGGTACCCTGGAAGAATGGCGGGCTGTTGTTGACTTACAGCGGCACCGACGCTACTCTGAAGATGCGATGCGTTCGCTGAACCTCCATCACGGGCATCATCACCATCATCATGCGCAGAGCGTGTTGGCGGCTATGTCCGGTGTTGCGAAGTAACGAAACGCAGACCACAGGATTCTAAAGGCCCGCTCAACGCGCATACCGCGAGCGGGCCTTTTTACGTGTCAACGATCGATTGGAGATTTCAAATGGCTGAAGTACCCCAGACCGCAACATCCCAAACCTCTGAACCCCAGATCGACTTTGCGAAGATGGACGGACTCGTCCCCGGCATCGTCCAGGATTACAAGACCGGCGAGATGCTCATGCTGGGCTTTCTCAACGAGACCAGCTACCAAAAGACGCTCGAGTCCGGCTTCGTCACCTTCTGGAGTCGCACCCGCTCCAAGTTGTGGATGAAGGGAGAGACCAGCGGCAACCGCCTCCGCATCATCGAGGCCTCCACCGACTGCGACAACGACGCCTTGCTCTTCCGCGTAGAGGTCGAAGGCGACGGTCTGGTCTGCCACGAAGGAACCGTAAGCTGTTTTACAAAAAAGATTGAAACGGAGAAGAAGTAATGGGCGAGACCAGAAAGCTGAAGCTCGGAATTCCGAAGGGCAGTTTGCAGGACGCGACGATCGCGCTATTTCAGCGTGCCGGATGGCAGATCTTTGCCAACGGACGCAGCTATTTCCCGGGGATCGATGACGCTGAGATCGACTGCATGCTCGTCCGCGCGCAGGAGATGGCGCGTTATGTCGAGCACGGCGCACTTGACGCAGGACTGACCGGAAACGACTGGGTGCTCGAGAACCAGCACGATGTCGAATATGTCACCAGCCTCACCTACTCCAAGCAGAGCCGCCAAAAGGTGAAGTGGGTGCTCGCCGTCCCCGAGGATTCCCCGTTTCAGAAGCCTGAAGACCTCGCCGGCAAGATCATCGCTACGGAACTTGTCGAGTTCACGAAGCGCTACTTCGCCTCGAAGGAGATCCCCGTCAAGGTTGAGTTCAGCTGGGGCGCAACGGAGGTCAAGCCTCCCACGCTCGCCGATGCCATCGTCGAAGTTACCGAAACCGGAAGCTCGCTCCGTGCGAACCGTCTGCGCATCATCGAGACCCTGATGGAGAGCGAGACACAGTTGATCGCCAACAAGGAAGCCTTCAAGGACGACTGGAAGCGCGCAAAGATCAGCAACATTTCGCTGATGCTGAATGCCGCCATAGCAGCACAGGGCCGCGTCGGACTTATGCTCAATGCGCGCAAGGCTGACCTCCGTGAGGTGATCGGCGTTCTTCCTGCTCTCAACTCGCCTACGGTCTCTCAGTTGAGCGATGCCGAATGGGTAGCCCTCAACACCATCCTCGATGAGACCGAGGTGCGCGAGGTCATTCCCAAACTCAAAGCCGTCGGCGCCACCGGCATTGTCGAGTACCCGTTGAGCAAAGTGGTTCTTTAGAAAGTTAGGGAGTCGTCACGATGAAGCTGGTAAAAACCTACGGACGCACCGCGAAATCCGCAGCCGCTCTGATCGCCTCGATCGAGCGGCGCGGTGCGGTCAACACGGCGAAGGTCGAACCCGTGGTGCGCCGTATCCTCGCCGATATCCAGAAGACCGGCGATACCGCTCTACGCAAGTACGCTGCGAAGTTCGATGGGCTGACAAAAAATCAGCCTCTGCTGGTCACGCGGGACGAGATGCAGGCAGCCTGGGAGGAGACAGCGCCAGAGCTGCAGGCCGCCATGATGGTCGCCCGTGGCAACATCCTCGCCTTTGCGGAGGCGCAGCTTCCAAAGGAATGGAGCTTTGACGCTGCTGAGGGCGTCAAGACCGGCCAGATCGTTCGGCCCCTCGGTTCTGTTGGTTGCTACGTTCCCGGCGGACGTTATCCGCTGCCCTCCACCTTGCTGATGACGGCAACTCCGGCGCAAGTCGCCGGTGTCGAGCGCATCGTGGTGTGTTCTCCCAAGCCTGTGCGCGAGACACTCGCCGCAGCCTATCTCGCAGGAGTCACCGAGTTCTACCGCATCGGCGGAGCCCAGGCCATCGCTGTACTTGCCTACGGCACCAGCACCATCCAGCCCGTCGACAAGATCGTCGGGCCCGGCAATCTCTTCGTTACCGCAGCGAAGACACTCGTCTCCAGCCACTGCGGCATCGACATGCCTGCCGGTCCTACGGAGATCATCGTCACCAGCGAGCGCGGCTACGCCCCCGGAATCGCCGCCGATCTGGTCGCGCAGGCCGAGCACGATCCCGAGACCCTGGCTATCCTGATCACCAGTAACGAGAAGCTCGCGAACGATGTCGCTTACGAAGTGAAGCTGCAGGCGAAGAACAACAAGATCGCAAAACAGTCCCTCGCTGCCCAGGGAGCCATCTTCATCACCCAAACGGTCGAACAGGCGCGTGAGCTAACCAATCGCCTCGCACCGGAGCACCTCACCGTGGACTCCGCCAGCGATATCAAATGGGTGCAGAATGCAGGCTCGGTCTTCGTCGGCGACTATGCTCCGCAGTCGATGGGCGACTACGTCTCAGGCCCCAACCACGTTCTTCCCACCGGCCGCGTCGGTCGCGTACGCGGCGGCCTCAGCGTGATGGATTTTGTAAAGATCATTACTGTTCAGGACTACACGCGTAAGGGACTTGGCAAGCTTGGCCCTCACGCCATCGCCCTGGCGACTGCTGAAGGCCTGACCGGCCATGCCGAAAGCGTTCGCGTACGAATGAGGTCAACCCGATGAGCACACCTGCCAGCACTGCGACTCTGAAACCACGCCGCCTCGTCCTCGAGATGCCGGAGTATCATCCGCCGCTCGCCGGCCGCGAGGCCCTGCGCCTGGACTTCAACGAGAACACACTGGCTCCATCGCCGCTCGTACTCGATCGGATTAAACAGATCACTGCGGAACAGCTCACCGTCTATCCCGAGCGCGAACCCGCCGAGCGCAAGGTTGCGGCACACCTCGGCCTCGACTCCAATCAGGTCCTTCTTACTAACGGCGTCGATGAGGCTATTCACCTTATCTGCTGCGCCTTTCTTGAAGAGGAAGACGAAGCCCTGATCGCGACGCCGTCGTTCTTCATGTACGACGTCAGCATCGCCATGATGACGCGCGGCCTGATCAAGGTGCAGGCCGATGAGACATTGCAGTTCCCCTTCGAGCGTTTTATTGCTGCTATCAACGAGCGCACCAAACTCATCATCGTGGCCTCGCCCAACAACCCTACAGGTGCAACGGTCAGCCGCGCGCAGCTGCTCGCGATTGCAAACGCCGCGCCTCATGCCGTCCTGATGGTTGATGAGGCCTACTTCCACTTCCATGGAGAGACCGTTCTCGGCGACCTGGCCACGACACCGAACCTGATCGTCGCACGCACCTTCTCCAAGGCCTACGGCCTCGCAAACCTCCGCATCGGCATGCTCGCTGCGAGTCCCGAGATCATCGGCTACCTTCGCAAGGTCAGCTCGCCCTATAACGTCAACGGCGTCGCGCTCGATTGCCTCTCTGTCGCCATTGAAGACGATGCTTACATCACCTGGTATGCAGAGCACATCCGCATGGGACGAGAACGCGTGATGGGCGCACTTGATGAGATGGGAGTGCATTACTTCCCCAGTGCCGCAAACTTCGTGCTGATGAAGATTGGCCCGCTCCATAAGGAGTTGGTCGCCGCCATGCGACGACGCGGCGTGCTGCTGCGGGACCGCTCCGCCGACCCCGGCTGCGATGGTTACGTGCGCATCACCGTCGGCATCGGCAACCAGGTACCACGCGGGCTCGAAGCTTTGAAAGCATCGCTCAACGAGATCGGCTGGAGGCCAATGTACGGCTTCACCACCACAGAATCCAAAGATGAACAGGAGTTTTAATCCACGATGGCGGCCAGCAGGAAGACAGCAGTAGCAACAGAAGCAAGACCACGAGCGATCGGCGGAAAGTCGCGCACAGCTACGATCAAGCGAGACACCACTGAGACCCAGATCGCGCTCAAGCTGAACATCGACGGCACCGGCGTCTACAAGGTCACGACGGGCATCCGCTTCTTCGACCACATGCTCGAGCTCTTCACCCGCCACGGCGGCTTCGACCTCACGCTCACCTGCACCGGCGACCTCGACGTCGACCAGCACCACACCGTCGAGGACGTGGGCATAGCGCTGGGCGAAGCCGTCAACAAGGCGCTCGGCGACAAGAAGGGCATCCTGCGCGCAGGCTACTTCGTCATGGCGATGGACGAGACGCTCGCCGTCGCCGCCGTCGATCTCTCCGGCCGCGTCGCCTATGTGGTCGACGACAAGGTGAAAGTCCGCCTCGTAGGCGACTTCCAGTCCGAACTGCTCGCCGACTTCTTCGACGGCTTCGCCCGCGGGGCCAAGGCCAACGTGCACGTGAAGACGATGTACGGGCGCTCGAACCATCACAAGATCGAAGCCATCTTCAAAGCCTTCGCACGCGCCCTGCGCGGAGCCTGTTCGCGCGATGAGAGGATGGCGGAGATTCTGCCGAGCACAAAGGGATTGCTGTGAACCTCGACGCCCGCTTGCGCCGCAGCATCTTCACGGTGGGCGCGTGTGCGCTCGTCGTCGATCTTCTGTTCTATGGCATGTGGCAGCAGCTTTCTTCGAGATTTACTCCGTGTCACGGGAAAGCGGTCGGGGTTGAAGTGGGTTTGGTCTTTGCATTAATAACAGTCGTTCTCGCTCTCTTTGGTAAAGGTATGGGGCGATGGCTGATGGCTGCAGCCAGCCTTGTGGCTTCTTATTTCTGGTTTAGCTGGATTACCTGGATAGGACAAATGCAATGCTAGCCGTCATTGACTACAAAGCGGGCAATCTCACCAGCGTTCTCAAGGCGCTCAACTACTTCGGCGCGGAGACGCACGTCACGCAGTCGCCCGACGACGTGCGCAGCGCCAGCAAGATCGTACTTCCCGGTGTCGGCCACTTCCAGGCGACGCAGCTTCTGCACGATCTCCAACTCACCGAGGCCACACGTGAGGCGATCGCACGCGGCGTTCCGTTCCTCGGCATCTGCGTTGGGCTGCAGTGGCTCTATCGCGGCTCTACTGAAGCTGAATCGACCGACGGCCTCTGCCACTTCGGCACGATGTGCGAGCGCTTCCCCGCCACCTTCAACGGTGCTCATCTGAAGTCTCCGCACGTCGGCTGGAACTCGCTTGAGAACATCCGCGAAGACTCACGCCTGTTGCGCGGTGTACCCAATGGCGGATTCGTCTACTACACACACTCCTGGCGCGCGCCCGTCAGCGCCGACACCGCCGCCACCACCAGCTACGGCGGGGACTTCACTGCAGCCGTCGAGCGCGACAACGTGATGGGCGTACAGTTCCACCCGGAGAAGTCGAGCACCGTCGGTCTTCAGATTCTCGAGAACTTCGTGGAGCTATAACCATGCCTTTCGTCTATGAAGTAACGCTCGCCGAAGAAACTCCGCAGCCTGCCTATAAGCTCACCCAGCAGCTCGTGCCTGCAGGAACACTCGTCGGCACCGGCCAGAACATCGCCGTGCTCTCCGATGGCAAAAACGAGTTCCATCTCCGCGCTCCGCTGCAGGGTCTGTTGGTAGGCTGGTTCGCCGAGAGCGGAGACGCCCTCGATCCAGACGAGCCAGTCGCACGCATCGTCGCCGAAGGTGCAGAGCGTCCGGTCGACGCCGTAACACCCGTGAGATCGCAGCCATGCTGACCAAACGCATCATCACCTGTCTTGACGCAAAGCGAGCGAGGTACATCTCATGCTGACGAAACGCATCATCACCTGTCTTGACGCAAAGCGAGCGAGGTACATCTCATGCTGACGAAACGCATCATCGCCTGTCTTGACGCAAAGCGAGCGAGGTACATCTCATGCTGACGAAACGCATCATCGCCTGTCTTGACGCAAAGCGAGCGAGGTACATCTCATGCTGACGAAACGCATCATCGCCTGCTTAGACGTCCGCGACGGCCGCGTCGTCAAGGGCATTCAGTTCGTCGATATCATCGACGCGGGCGATCCAGCTGAGCTGGCCCACCGCCACGCTGCGGCAGGTGCCGACGAGATCGTTCTGCTCGACATCACCGCAACGCACGAGGGTCGCGGCACGCTGCTCGACACGGTAAAGCGCACTGCCGCAGAACTGTTTGTCCCCTTCACCGTCGGCGGCGGCATCCGTTCCGCCGAAGATGCCGCTGCGGTCTTCGATGCGGGTGCGGACAAGGTGAGCATCAACTCCTCCGCCATCGCGCGGCCGGAGCTGATCGGCGAGATCGGTTCGAGCTTCGGCGCGCAGGCCGTCATCGTCGCCATCGACGCCCGCCGTGCGGAAAACTCCGCTGACCCCGTAGGCGATGCCGAGGTCTTCGTCGCGGGTGGCCGCAAGCCAACAGGCCGCAAGGTGGTCGAATGGGCGCGTGAGGCCGAGCAGCGCGGTGCAGGCGAGATCCTGCTGACCAGCATGAACACCGACGGCATGCGCGCCGGCTTCGACTGCGAGCTGACGGCGCGGGTCTCCGAAGCCGTGCAGATTCCCGTCATTGCCAGCGGCGGTGCAGGTTCTGCAGCGCACTTCGCGGAGGTCTTCGGTCGCGGTAAGGCTGACGCCGCCCTGGCAGCCAGCATCTTTCACTTCGGCATCACCGATTCCCGCGCGCTGAAAGCTGAGTTACAAGGCGCCGGCGTGCCGGTCCGGCTGCCCTGCTAGCTTCTAGTATGAAGACTTTTTGGCTGGCCTTCCTTGCCGTGCAGTTTGCGGGACTGCTCGGATCAGTCGGAGTTGAGGTCTTCCAACAGGACCCCTTAGCCTTTGCCTGCCATCTCATCGCAGTCGTCCTGCTTGAGCCCGGCCTGATTCTCGCTCGAGCCATCATCGACAAGTTCTATTGGGAGAGATTCACCTCTGAGGATCTCTTCCGCTATGCCTCCGTCCTCAGCTTTCTTGTGAATGGAATTCTGGCCATCTGGGCACGTGCCTTCTTCAAGGCGCTGCGCCGGCAACGCGATACCTGAGAGAATATCGACATGCTTATACCCTCTATCGACCTTATGGGCGGCCGCATCGTGCAGCTCGTCCAGGGTGAAAAGCTCAAGCTTGCCTTCGACGACTTCGATTACTGGATCGAGCGATTCTCGAAGTATCCGCTCGTCCAGTTGATCGATCTCGACGCTGCCATGCGCCAGGGTTCCAACGCAGATCTCATCTCGCAATTCACCTCAAAGCTGCCCTGTCAGGTAGGCGGCGGTCTGCGTACCGCTGAAGACGGCAAACGTATGCTGGACCTTGGCACAAAGCGCGTCATCTACGGGTCATCCCTCTTCGGAGGAGACAACGAGCCAGACCGTAAGCGGCACCCTCTTATCAACCTCGCCTTCGCCCAGAATCTGCGCGATGCGCTCGGCGAAGAGCAGCTGGTGTTTTCCGTCGATACCAAAGGGGGACAGGTTGCAGTTCGCGGGTGGAAAGAGAACGTTGCACTTACTCCGGAAGAGGCCGTGACCTGGCTTGAGGACTTCTGCGCCGCTTTCCTCTACACGCACGTGGATACCGAAGGCACCATGACCGGCTTCCCCATCGACGTTGCCGCTATTCTGCGCGCAACCACGGCCAGGCAGTTGATCGTAGCCGGTGGCATCAAGGAGCGTCGCGAGATCGACGAGCTGGACGCGATGGGAGTAGATGCGGTTGCAGGAATGGCAGTCTACTCCGGCGCAATCGAAGCCTAGTTGTTGTCAGGACTGTCGGCCAGCGCGTAATACCCTTTGCGCGCCTGCACCTTCGTGTCCTTACCGCAGGTGATATTGAGTGTCCTGAAGGTGCCATCTGCCTTCATATTGGTCGGCGTGTAGCTGGCCAGATACTGCGTGCGCAGCTCATCTTGGATCTGGTTGAAGGCTTCCTGCAGCTTCTTCCCGTTGTTTCCGACGTTGATCACTCTACCGCCGGTCTCGCGAGACAGACGATCCATGTCACCGGCACCGTAGTATCCAAAACCTCCGTAGAAGCCCCTGTCGGCAATCAGGATGACGTAGACGATGGCATTCGATTTCTGTGCCGCCTCAACCGCCGACCGGATGTTCTCCTGCGATCCCTGGTCCTGTCCGTCCGTCAGGATGACCAGAACCTTTCGCCCTGCCTCCTGGCGGAGCTTGTCGTGGGCGGCCAGATAGACCGCGTCATACAACAGGGTGCCCCGGGGCGAGCCGTTCCCCGTCACCGAGCCTGTTCCGGCACCGGTATTGATGCTGGCCTTTTCGAGTGCCCTTCGCAGTCCGCTTGGCGAGTTGGTGTAGTCGGCCAGCAGATCGACATTGATGTCGAACGAGATCAGGAAGGCTTCATCCTTCGGCGTCAGCACATCTTTCAGAAACTCCGCGCCCGCGTCCTGCTCCATCGGCAGAACGTTCTGCTGGCTGCCGCTGGTGTCGAGCAGAATCCCGATGGTCAGAGGAAGATTTTTTTCCTGGGTGAAGTTCTTGGTCTTCTGCAGAGACTTGTCCTCGAAGATCTGGCAGTCGTCCTTGTGGAGATTGGTGATGTATCCGTTCTTGTCGCGCACCGAGAAGTAGACGTTGACCAGGTTGACGTTCACCTTCAGCGTCTGTGTGTCCCCGATGTCGACCGGCTGCTCGCCGGGAGCGGTGCTGGAAGGCGGCGGGCCATCAGGAGAAGGCGCTTCCTGCGCGCGCAGGGCGCGGCTGCAACCGAGAGACAGGACGAACAGAGCGACAAGGCCATACAAGGAGGAGCGCATGTTTTGTATAGACGGATGAGCGGGCCGTGGGGTCAGCGGAAAAGTTGGCTTTCGCTGTTCGGCAGGGACCGGGTGAAGCCTCAGGCGCAACGTCCTCAGGGGTGGCTGCGTCCTACAGTCAGGTGTCAGGTCTCTCAATGGGATAGCCTCCTGATTCTGTCACTGGTACTCTGGTAGTTGGCTACACTCGGCGCCGTCTTTAAGTCCGGGTGGATATAGTACGGGGGTTTTTCGTGGTTAGGCATAGCGTATTGGCGGGAGTTCTGGCGTTTCTGACCCTGGGGCAGCCGCAGGCACAAACGACGGCCGACGAGGCGTCCGCGGCGCAGCAGATCCCGGATGCGCCCCGTCCGCAGGTTGGTTTGCCTGCTCTCAACAGCGTTAAGCCCGGCATGGGAACTACGCCAACCTCCAATGGGGATCAGCAGCCGGCCGACCAGCAAGCGCCGCCCTCCAGCCTGCCCGCGTCTAAAGAAAACCCGCAGCCCGACCAGGGCCCGCCGCCGGAACTTCCTGGTGCAGGGCAAGGCGCTGACGCCTTCAAGCTGGTCGTACGAACGAACTTCGTCGAAGTTCCCTTTACGGTCAAGGACAACAAGCAGCGGCTTGTTCCCGGTATCACCTGGCGCGAAGTCAGAGTGTACGAGAACAATGTCCCGCAGCACATCAGTATCTTCACGGTCGATCCCTGGCCTCTCTCGGTCGCCATTGTCATCGACCAGAGCCTGACGCCTGACAATATGGCCAAGGTGAACAACTCCCTGGCTGCCCTGCAGGGTGCCTTCGCGCCCTACGATGAGGCCGCGGTTTACACCTATAACAATGGGCCGCAGCGGCGTACAGATTTCACGGCAGCAAACAGCGCCCGGCTGGAGTTTGCGCTGAACAACTCCAAGAGTACCGGCCGCGAGGTCTACATGAATATGGGCGGACCGCTGGCCCAGACCACCGTGATCAACGGACGCCAATTCGATCCCAACACGGCTCCGATCCGCAACAGCCAGGCCATGGAGCTCAAGGTTCCCAAGGAAGTCCATACCCTTAATGACGCAATCCTCGAAGCTGCCAAGTCGCTGACCACCCGCGGTAAGGGCCGCAGGCGCGTGATCTACGTCATCAGCGACGGCAAGGAGTACGGATCGAAGGCCAAGACCAAGCAGGTCATCCAATATCTGCAGACCAATAAGATCGCGGTCTACGGAACCCTGGTCGGCGACTCTTCCCTGCCGATGGTCGGCTTCCTCGATAAGATCCATCTGCCTTACACCATGCGCGACAACGTTCTTCCCGTCTACACCAGTGAGACAGGCGGAAACCTGGACGCACAGTTCCGGCAGCGCGGCATCGAGGAGAGCTTCCAGAAGATCTTCGAAGAGGTCCGGACTCAGTACACGATCGGCTACTACTCGCATCAGCCGTTTATCGATGGCAAGTTCAGGCCAATCGATGTGCGCGTTATGAGACCGAACCTGACTGTCATTGCCAAGAAGGGCTACATCCCGACGGCGAGCGACTCGGGGCCGGCCAACACGATCAGGCCGAGCCAATAAGCTGACGCGCACGCAGAGACGATGTTCCAGTCAAATGTAATGCTGGCGCTTGCCGCCGCGATCCTGTGGGGCGGCGGCGACTTCTCCGGCGGCATGGGCGCCAAACACGCTGGCGGTTCGGTCCGGGGCACGCTGCGCGTTGTGCTGACGAGCCACGCCGCGAGCTTCTGCGTGCTGGCAGTTCTGGCTTTTTCGCTCGGCGATGCCTTCCCTCGCGGCGCTCCCCTGCTCTGGGGGCTGCTGGCCGGAGTGATGGGAGGGCTCTCCCTCACAGGCTTTTACATCGCTCTCTCGCGTGGAGCGATGGGCACCTCGGCCGCGATCAGCGGGTTGCTGGCGGCGGCGATTCCGGCGGCGATCTCGATCGCGCAGGAGGGTTCCCCGGGGCGGCTACGGATTCTCGGCTTTGTGATCGCGGGCATCTCGATCTGGATGATCGCGGCGGGAGATAATCCTGAGGCGAAGCCGGTCTCGAAGGGGACGACGTGGCTTGCGATCCTCGCGGGAGCGGGATTCGGAGTCTACTTCACGGCCCTGAAGTTTGCCGGGGTCGCCGGAGTAGTGTGGCCGATGGCGACGGCGAGGATCGGGAGCCTGTCGACGTGCGGACTGATTCTACTGGCGCTTACGATCGGCGGCAGGTCAGAGGTCGGAGCGGGTTGGCTGCCGCGGCGGGCCGTCCTGTGGGCGCTCTCGACCGCGGTGCTGGATACGTCGGGGAATCTGCTGTTCATCGCCTCGACTCGAGCCGGGAGGCTGGATATTGCGGCAGTGGTGGCTTCGCTCTATCCCGCTTCCACAATCCTGCTGGCGGCGTGGATGCTGCATGAGTGGCCGACGCGGCGGCAGGCACTCGGCATGCTGGTGGCGGCGGCGGCAGTCGTGATGATCACACTCTAGCCCCTTGCCCTTTTTCGTGCAAAATCTTCAGATATAAAAGACTTAGCTCTGGACCGCTAATGCAATATCTTGAAAACAGGTGGTTTAGAGCTAAAAATCTTCCATCTATTTCACTTACATGCATAACCCGATCTCTCGACGAAGAAATAGAGACAAATCCGTAGAGGCTCGACGAATGTATCAACTCCCATTTTATGAGATATCAGGGGGTGAATCGGCAATGCCGATCTTATTAGAAGGAATGGGTTTAGTCGTGGTCACAGGTTGACAGCCTGTCCCAGCCTCTACCCCAGGAGAGTGAGAGCGACAAAAGGGCCGACCACGATCAAGGCCAAGTGGCGTGGCTGCGACTCCGGGCAAAGAGGAAGAGCTTGCTTTGGGATCTTGATTGAGGGTTTCGAGGAAGTGGTTGGGACCTGTGAACCGCAGATCCTTCGACTTCGGCTGCGCCTTTGCTCAGGATGACACCTTCTTTTAGCTCAGGATGTCTTTTACGGGTTGGAGTGGGCTCTCTAGTGGGCGGTGGGGCTCTTGGGGCAGCGAGCCCGGAGGGTGCAGTGGGCTCTTTGGGGGGGAAGCCTGAGGGAATGCCTCGATTCCCTAGAGTTTGATCTTCGAAGGGTCCAGTGAGGGCTCGGGGTATTTGAGCTTGAGGTCCTTCATGGTCTGGACGAGGATCTGGGAGATGGCGACGTTCCTGTACCACTTGTAGTCGGAGGGGATGATGAACCAGGGAGCATTTTTCCTGCTGGTTGCTCCGAGCAGGTGGTTGTAGGTGTCTTCGTACTCGGGCCAGAACTCGCGCTCGCGGAAGTCGCTCTCGGAGAGCTTCCACTGCTTGTCAGGGGTGTCGATGCGGGACTGGAGACGTCGCGTCTGTTCCTGCGGGGAGATGTGGAGGAAGAACTTGAGGATGATGGTGTCGTTGTCGTGGAGCATGGACTCAAACTCCACGATGTCTTCAATGTGCTGATCGAGTGTTTTGCGCGAGATCTGGTTGTGGACGTGAGGAACGAGGATGTCTTCGTAGTGGGAGCGATTGAAGATCGTAATCATTCCACGCGGGGGAACCTGCGCGTGAACCCGCCAGAGAAAGTCATGCCGGACCTCGATCGGCGTGGGTTCCTTGAAGGAGGCGACGTCGCAACCCTGGGGGTTTATCCCTGAAAAGATGTGCCTGATGGCGCCGTCTTTGCCGGCGGTGTCCATCCCCTGGAGCACGATGAGGAGCGCCTTCTGCTGGCTGGCGTAGAAGATCTCCTGCAGACTATCCAGATCTTCCCGATGACGATCGAGGACAGCCTTGGCGGCGTCCTCGTGCTTATAGGTACCGGTATCGTCTGTCGGGAATCGCGAGAGCTTGAGCTTCGCGTGGGGCTTGACGAGATAGGGCGACTTTAACTTCATCCGAGGGAGCCGGGAGCCGGCTTTGCGTCTGACGGAAATGCAGAAGGGCTATCTCGCGAAAGCTACCTCTTTACAGATGAATCCTACTTTGTGGTCGTCGTCTCTTCGGGCTTCGGTGTGACGGTATGTGCGTCGGAGGTCTTGTTGACTTCCTCGGTGACGCCCTTCATGCCTTCTTTGAAGCCGCGAAGGCCTTCGCCGAGTCCCTTGCCGAGCTCAGGCAGCTTTTTGCCGCCAAAGAGCACGAGCACAACGACTGCGAGGACGATGAGATGCGTCGGTGTAAATAGTTCGCCCATGGAATTCTCCCCTTGCGCCGCCGCTTCGTTACTTAGATTTGGCGGCGGTAGGAATTATTGTCGCACAGGAGTGCGGCAGGTGGATGGGACGAATGCCAGTGAGTGGGATTTGAGTTGAAAAGACAGGAAGAAATGACTGGCGGGCGGAAGGAAGCGAGAGCAGAGGTGCGCCGAACGTTATATCTTTGAAGGGTAAGCGAAATGCAGGAGCAGATGTTGGAGAAGAAGACGCAGGAGTTTGTGTTGCCCGAAGAGACCAGGAGAGAGCGCGGATCTGGCCGTCGCGCATGGATGGGAGCGTTGGGGGCCATGTTGCTGGCAGCAGCTACCGGAGTTGCCGTAGCGCAGGACGCGCAGATGCAGACCCCACAGCCGACCCCGAGGCCCAAGGCGAAGATCGGAGCGATCGCGCCGGTGACCTACGACAACAAGTACGAGTTCTACGGCGGCTTCAACTTCATGAACTTCCAGGCGGGGCAGGATCTGCCGGAGCGCATGAACCTGGCGGGCGTGGAGCTGCTGGGAACCTACTGGATCAAACCGAAGTGGGGCCTGGGAGCGGACTATCGCGGGGAGTGGGGAACGACTCCGGTAAAGCCGACACCGTATATCTCAGGCAGGCCGCTGGTTTCGCTGAATCTGGGAATGCTGGGAGCGCAGTATAGGGGACCGAAAAATCAGTACGCCGCTCTGAACTACCATGCTTACTTCGGAGTGGCGCACGGCGCCTTCAACCACGACACGGGCGGGGTTCCGAAGCAGTATCTGCCGCTGGTCGGCCTCTACACGGATCGGACGAAGCCGATTGCCGCGCTGGGGGCGAGCATAGACATTAACCACTCCAAGAACATCGCGATACGGTTGTCGCCGGACCTGATGCTGGAACACTTCGGGACGGAGACGAGGACCTTCTTTGCGATCTCCGGAGGCGTGATTTACCGCTTCGGAAAGCGCTAGAACGAACAAAAAAGCCGCGCCAGGGGAATGTCCCTGGCGCGGCCTTTTTTCGTTTAAGAGAGCTTTTTATCCGAAATGCTAGACGTTACCGCCGTTACTGGGCTGGAGAAACATTGGCGAGACCGGATTCTCATAGACGGAGTAGTCACGGGTGACGACGGTGAGGCCGCTGGCGGAGACGAAGTAGTTCTTCTTGTCCTCCTGCGGGTCGTAGCCGATGACAGTTCCGTCGGGGATGTGGACGTCGCGGTCGATGATGGCGTGGCGGATACGGCAGTGGCGACCGATGTTGACGTGCGAGAAGACGACGGAAGAATCGACATCGGCGTAGGAGTTTACGCGCACGTCCTGCGAGAGGACCGAGTTGCGGAGGACGGCTCCGGAGATGATGGAACCGGCGGAGACGATGGAGTTGATGGCCATGCCGGTACGCCCGGGTTCGCCGAAGACGAACTTGGCGGGAGGGTACTGATAGGGCCGGGTGCGCATGGGCCAGGACTTGTCGTAGAGGTTGAAGGTCGGGGAGACGGAGGCGACGTCCATGTTGGCCTCGTAGTAGGCCTCGAGGGTACCCACGTCGCGCCAGTAGAGCGCCTTCTGCTTGTTTTCGTCGACGAAGTTATAGGCCTGAACCCGATAGCGGCCGAGGAGGTTGGGCAGGATATTGTGCCCGAAGTCGTGCTTGGAGTGGGGATCCTCGGCGTCCTTGATGAGTTCGGGCAGAAGGACGTCGGTGTTGAAGAGATAGATTCCCATGGAGGCGTCGACCATGTCGGGATTGAAGGGCGAGCGGAGGCTGGTCTCTTTGGGCTTTTCGATAAAACCGGTGACCTCGCCGCTCCGGGCTACCTCTACGACGCCGAAGGCGGAGACCTCGCTGGGATGGACAGGAAGGGTCGCGATGGTAACGTCCGCTCCGCTCTCGCAGTGATGCTCAAGCATAAGGGCGTAGTTCATCTTGTAGATGTGGTCGCCGGAGAGGATGAGGACGTGCTTGGGCTGCTCGGAGCCGATGGAGTAGATGTTCTGATAGACGGCGTCGGCGGTTCCCTGGTACCAGGATTTGGAGACACGCTGCATGGGGGGAAGGATCTCGATGAAGTCGCCCAGCTCGTTGGCAACGACGGAACCCCAGCCTTCGCGGATGTGGCGGTTGAGTGAGAGTGCCTTGTACTGGGTGAGGATGTAGACCCGCCGAAGGTCAGAGTTGATGCAGTTGGAGAGGGTAATGTCGATGATGCGGTACTGGCCGGCAAAAGGAACGGCGGGCTTTGCGCGATCACGTGTCAGCGGGAAAAGACGTTCACCGGCACCACCGGCTAAGAGAACACCTAACGTATCTTTCATCTTTATAACGACCTCGGCGGGCCCTTTCGAGAGCCTGCTTGTTTCGGATGCACAAATTGGCGAACGCGTCCCGGGGAGGAGACGCGAGTCTATCATTCCCCGGTGAAATTTCGTCTGCCTAAAGTTTTATGAACGGACCATGAGAAAAGAGGTCTGCGTTTGGGAACGCAGACCTCTTTGTAAAGATTGCGGCTCTAAATCATGCAGAAGCAGTGTCGTCCGGTTCGGATCTGTCGTTTTCGTTAACGCTGATGCGCAGCGATTTGAGGAAGCTGAGGTCGCTGTTGGTGAAAGGACCCTCGATCTCTTCGGTGGCATCCTGAGCCTGATCCGGGGCAGACTCGACCTCGTTGAGTCCGATGGTGGCCTCAAGCATGAGAAGAACGTCGAAGCCCTCTTCACGGATGTTCTTTACGACGACAGCAATATCTTCGGACTCGGAGACTGTCTCGTGAATGGCTTCACCAAGCTTCTGGATGAGATGTTTTACCTTCTGATTCAATGCCACCTCCGGGCTGCTGGGAAATACATCTGACCTCGCATCGGGTATTCCCGACTGAAGGAGACCGGCGGGAACGGCATTGCGGGTACAACGACCAAGTTGAGGACAGGATACGCCCATCCTCAAGGTCGCTGCAATGAGGTTGAATCACACATGAGTCGTATTTTTGAGTGGAAAAACCGGGGATAAATGTGGGCTTCAGGCGACAGTGTGGTGATCGGCCCAGGCATCCTCGAGACGATGAGCGAGATCGCTGACAGGGACGGTCCTGCGTGGTCCCCAGATCACAATTCCAATTGCAGCGGCACAGAATCCGGCAGTTATATAGAGAAGGCCCTTGATCATGCTCTTCATTGCTCCTCGCGGTAATACGTACTGGGGCTTGGATGCAGCGAGGCTCGGTTTGCGTTTGATGGGCGACGGAATCTTTGCGCGGACAGGCGGAACGGCTACACTCAACGGTATGGATTCGGTACGCTTTGGCCGGGCGTTGGGAGTAGGGGCGCGCGCTGCCGCGAAGTCGCTGGTGACGGCGGTGGACGCTGCCGCATCTCCGACGCCGCAACCGGCCCAGAGACCGCAGACCGGGTCAGTCCAGAGCAGGACGACAGCGGCTTCGAAGACTCCGCGGGCGGCGCAGCAGGTGGTGCGGTCGACGGAGCAGGCCCGGAGAGCGACGAAGGGTGTGGCCCAGGGAGGAAAGCGCTTCGGCGAGGCCGTGTGGCGACCCTTCGTGCGATTATCCGGCGTTCTGTGGCTGGAGTTTACGGGCGTCTTCTTCGGGATCTTTGCGCTGTATGCGCTGAGCGGCGCCTGGAAGCTGCGGGATAACCTGCTCGAAAAGCCAGGTCAGCACGATCTGCATATTCACTTTCTGATGGCGGCGATCATGGGCGCAGTGTTTACCTACTTCTGCATCAGCAGCTTCTTGAGGGCCAAGCGCCGGGAGCGCGCGCGGTAAGGGCGATTTGAGATTCGCTACTCTGCGCCGGACTGTCCGCGATGCATGATCATCTCGGCGATGTCCTGGATGGTCTCGATGGTGATTCCGGTCTGCTGTTGAACGGCCAGGGGATGAGCAGGGTCGGAGACGGTAAAGCGCGGCCGCTCGCCGACTGCCTGGGTGTGGATATCGACCTGCAGGTTGAGGGTGTCGCCGAAGAGAAAGATCTCGTTGTTCAGCCAACCGGAGAATGGCGGCTCCTGTTCCCTTCCAAGAGTATTCCAGAGGTCGTTGGCGCGGAGGAAGGCTTTGGGGCTGACCTCTGCCCAGACTCCCCAGACGAAGGGAGCGTCGAGGCCATGAACTGGAATGAGGATGCGGCCGCGGAGAAAGAACTGCTGGCCGTCGATGACGCACTGGTCGGCGGTGAGGACGACGCGATCCTGCAGCTGGTCTGGCGGAACGGCGACAACGGCCTGTGGCGCCTGGATGCTGTACTTGAGGGGCAGGACGTCGTGCCGCTCTCCGCACACTGTGCAGGCAAAACCACCAAAGACTTCTCCACCGGGCATGAATTCATTCTTCCATAAAAGGATGTGGGAGGGACGAGTACACTGTAACGTCATGTCGAAGAGCACACAGGGGCCACAGGTAAAAGCTGTCGAGACCAGCTCGGGGATTCGGGTCGATGAGGTCTACGGACCGGAACGGCTGGAAGAGTTCGATCCGGAAGCACAGCTGGGCCAGCCGGGGGAGTATCCGTTTACGCGCGGCATCCAGAGGACGATGTATCGCGGGCGTCTGTGGACGATGCGCCAGTATGCGGGCATGGGGGATGCCGAGGAGTCGAACCGGCGGTACAAATTTCTTCTGTCACAGGGTGCCGGAGGCAAAGGCAAAGGGGGCCTGAGCGTGGCGTTCGATCTGCCGACGCAGATCGGGTACGACTCGGATTCGCCGCTGGCGCTGGGCGAGGTGGGCAAGGTCGGGGTCGCGATCGATTCGATCGAGGACATGGAGAGGCTGTTCGACGGGATAAGGCTGGATGAGATCTCGACCTCGATGACGATCAACGCGACGGCGTCGATTCTGCTGGCGCTATATGTGGCCGTGGCAAAGCGGCAGGGTGCCGACACGAAAAAACTGAACGGCACCGTGCAGAACGACATCCTGAAGGAGTACATCGCGCGCGGAACTTACATCTATCCGGTGGAGCATGCGATGCGGCTGGTGACGGATATCTTCGCGTGGGCTGCGGACGAGGTTCCGGAGTGGAACACGATCTCGATCTCGGGCTATCACATGCGCGAGGCAGGCTGCACGGCGGTGCAGGAGGTGGCGTTTACGCTAGCCGATGGCATGACCTACGTGCAGGCGGCGATCGATGCTGGCCTGGGAGTCGATGCATTCGCTCCACGGTTGAGCTTCTTCTTTAACGCGCATAACAATCTGCTGGAGGAGGTGGCGAAGTTTCGCGCCGCACGGAGGATGTGGGCGCGGCTGATGCGCGAGCACTTCGGTGCGACGAATCCGCGAAGCTGGATGCTGCGGTTTCACACGCAGACGGCTGGCTCCACCCTGACTGCGCAGCAGCCGGAGAACAATATCGTGAGGACGACGGTGCAGGCGCTGGCGGCGGTGCTGGGCGGAACGCAGTCGCTGCACACGAACGGATTCGACGAAGCGCTGGCCCTGCCGACCGAACAGGCGGCGCGGATTGCCCTACGGACACAGCAGGTGCTGGCGCACGAGAGCGGCGTGGCCGATACGGTCGATCCCTTCGCGGGCTCGTACTACGTGGAGACACTGACCGACGAGATTGAGGCACGAGCCGAGGAGTACATGACGACGATTGCGCGGTTCGACCTGGGAGGCAAGTACGGGATGCTGCGCGCGATCGAGCAGGGGTATGTGCAGCGTGAGATCCAGAATGCGGCCTATGCCTACCAGCGGGCAGTCGATGGCAAGAGCGCGATTGTCGTCGGGGTGAACGACTTTGCTGAGGAGGATCAACGTTCCGTTCCGATTCAGAGAATCGACGAGGCGCTGGAACGCAGGCAGGTGGAGCGCCTGAAGGCCCTGCGAGCACGGCGGAATGCCCAAGTACATGAGGCAGCCCTGCGTGGCGTGGAGGATGCGGCTCGAAGCGGAGAGAACCTTATGCCCCGGATTGTTGGCGCGGTGGAGGCGTTCGCAACCGTGGGTGAAGTTGCGGACATACTGCGCGGGGTGTTTGGAGAGTATCGGGAGTCGGTGGTGGTGTAGAGCGAAACCCCGGTTGGGCAACGTGGCGCCACAACCGCGAATCCTTCGACGGCGTGCGGGCACAGAGAACGTGCCCGCACTTCGCTCAGGATGACACCCTTTTTGAACGTCGATCGGCGCGGATGTGCCGTGGCGATGCAATCTAAAGCGCTGATTTGGCCTCAGGTGAGTTGGGTGCCTTGGGATCCACGGTGAAATCGAAGACGATGGTCGAAAAGGTATTGGCAACCCTTGGAACCGGCTGAAGGGCGTATTCTCCGGACGCAAGAGGCGCTTTCGGCGTGATTTTCATCCAACCGTCAGAAAGTTTTTCGACATTGACATCGACCTGAGAGTCGCTTCGCTTTGCGTTTCCGGTGAGTTGGGTGAACTTGACCTGTGAAAGGACGCGATGATCTTTATCGATCTTGGCGCGAACGAGAGCCCACGGACCGAATATATTTTCGGAAGAGTCGGCGGATGAATCTTCTTCCATGAGGTGAACATAAAAGACCGGCTTGTCAGAATGGAGAGCCACACGAGCGTGCGCTCCCTCGATCTCGGTGGTCATCTTCGGCTTGTAGAAGACGCTGCCTGCAAGAGAGCCCGCCACGTTGGCACCCTTGTGATTGTTTACGCCCACGTTGGTGTGATGAATGGGGACCAGCTCCTGCTTGCCTTCGTAGGTGTCGACGGCCCAGGGAAAACTGCCATTGCTGATCGGAACGCCGGGAATGGGTTCGGGAACATGCTGAGCGAAAGCAGGGCTGATAACAGCAAAGACGAAGGAAGAGAGAAGAACAGGCAGAATGACAGGTCGCAAAGAAACCTCGGATAGGTCGGATTGCAGTCAAGATGCCATAGCAGATGGCGTTTGGCAATTCCCCGTTCGTTGACCGTGCAGCGGCCCGCAGTGGGGAGAATCTTATGCCCCGGATTGTGAGTGCGGTGGAGAGCTATGCGACCGTCGGTGAGATTGCCGATGTGCTGCGGGGGGTACAGGGAATCCGTAGTGGTCTGAGTGCCTGCAGGATTTGCGGACACGGTGGGCTCCGGTGAGGGCTGGACATTCGCAGATCGATTGAGTGCGGGGAGAAGGCCAGTCGCAGCTTCTATTACAGAGTGTTAATACGGGATTTATAGGATCGACTTCACACTTGGCATTCGATTTGTGAGCTGGGATGGGGGAAGACTCTTTTGATCGTGACACGCAGACAGTTTCAGCAGATGGGAATTGCAGCGGCCGCCAGTGGCCTTGGATTGCGGCGCCTGCAGGCGGCGGTTCCGGCAGGCGCAGCCGCGGGTACGTTCCGCTTTGCGATCATCACGGACACGCACATCATCGACGACTTCTATCGCGGCCCCGAGGGAAGCCCTGAAGATACGGAGACGATCTTCAAGGCCAATCATCACCTGGAGATGACGCGGGAGACGATCAACGCGATTACGCCGGCGGTCGAACAGGTCTTTCATGCGGGCGATACCTTTCACAACTATCCTTCGCCGGACTACGACTTCTACTTCCAGAACAAGACCAGGATCGACATTGCGTATGAGCTGCTGCAGGGGTTCAAGGCGCCCGTGCGTATAGGGTTTGGCAACCACGACTACGACGAACATCAGAAGCCGGGAGTCTCGCGGGAGATGTCGCACCGGCTGTTTGAAGCGAAGCTGAAGACGAAGCCCTATTATGCGGTGGACTACAAGGGATTCCGGTTTTTACAGCTGAACAACTTTCTGGGGAGTACGTGGGATCCGAGCACACCGATGAAGCTGCGGCAGACGGGATCGCTGGGAGAGACGCAGCTGAACTGGGCCGAGGCGCAGCTGGCGGAACGCAAGCCGACCGTGGTGCTGATTCACTATCCGCTGTGGCTGCAGGCGCCGACCGAGGTGAAGGATTACGGCCTGCATCCGATGCTGCGGAAGTACAGTGACAATATTCAGATTGTGATCGCCGGCCACTGGCACAAATGGGTGGACTTTGCCCATACTTACGGCCCGAAACACATTGTGTCGGGGGCGACGCGATACGATCCCAATGCCTTCATGCTGTTCGAGGCGGATTCGCGGAAGGGCACGATCGAGTGGCTGGATGCGTCGCGGACGGAGTGGTCGACGCACTACTCCAAGCCGTATGCAGGTTAGGCGATTCGTGGTGTGTGGCTTGGAGTTGCGGCCCGTTCGTTGACCGTGCAGGGTCTGCAAACTACGATGAGATCAGAGGTCACGATCTTGCCAGAAACTGCGACTCCGCTCCGTAAAACTGCTTTGAATGCCGTTCACCGCGCTGCGAAGGCGAAGATGGTGGACTTTGGCGGCTGGGACATGCCGGTGGACTGCTGCGGGCTGACGGCGGAGCATATGGCCGTGCGGACGGGCGTTGGGGTGTTCGATGTGTCGCACATGGGCGACATTCAACTGCGCGGGCCGGGCTCGCTGGCGGCGATCCAGAAGCTGTGCATGAACGACGCCTCAAAGTTGCAGGTGGGGCAGGCGCAATACTCGGCGATGCTGTACCCCAACGGGACGTTTGTCGATGATGTGATCGTCCACAAGCTGTCGGAGAACGACTACCTGATCGTCATCAATGCAGGCACGCGGGAGAAGGACGTCCAGTGGGTGCGGCAGGTGATCGGCGGGATGCCGAGCGTGCACATGAACGACTTCAGCGACTACTACACGCAGCTGGCGATCCAGGGCCCGAGAGCGCAGGAGACCCTGCAGAAGCTGACGCCGGTGGACCTGAGCCAGATCAAGAATTACTGGTTTACGTGGGGGCAGGTGTCTGGCCTGTACAACGTTATGATCGCGCGGACCGGATATACGGGCGAGGATGGATTCGAGATCTACATCCCGTCGGACGAGCCCACGAGTGCACGGGTGTGGGGCGAGGTTCTGGAGGCAGGCAAGGAGTTTGGGATTGCGGCTTGCGGGCTGGGTTCGCGGAACACGCTGCGGCTGGAGGCAGCGATGGCGCTGTATGGGCATGAGATCTCGGACACGATCAATGTCTTCGAGGCAGGGCTGGGACGGTACGCGAAGCTCGACAAGGGCGACTTTGTGGGACGCGATGCGCTGGTTAAGATCCAGGAAGAGGGCGGACCGAAACGGAAGCTGGTGGGCCTGGAGATGATCGAGCGCGGGATTGGACGGGACGGCTATCCGGTGTTTTCGCTGGACGGAGAGCGGATTGGCGAGATTACGAGTGGGTCGCCCGCGCCGTTTCTGAAGAAGAACATCGCGCTGGCGTATGTACCGGTGGAAAGCTCGGCACTGGATACAGAGGTTGCAGTGGAGATCCGTGGACAGATGGTGAAGGCGAAGGTAGTTCCGACACCGTTTTACAAGCGACCCAAGAAATAGGAGTACTTCTGAGCTGTGCAGATTGCGGACCGCAGGTCCTTCGACTTCGCTGCGCTTCGCTCAGGATGACACTTTTTTCGATCAGCACAAATACAGAAGAGGACTACGGGAGATAGAGATGCAGTTTCTGGTTTTGACGGAGCGATTCACCGACAAGTTCCCTGCTGAGGCGTGGAAGCCGGAGTTGATTGAGGCGGAGGGCCAGAGGGTTCGGGAGCTGTATGCCGCAGGGGTTCTGCGCAGCGCATGGCGGCGTAAGGACAAGCCCGGTGCGGCGCTGGTTCTCGAAGCTGCGAGCGAGGCGGAGGTGGTGGAGGCTATAGAAAGCCTTCCGCTGAGAAAACTGGGGATGATCGGGTTTCCGCTGGTAACCCAGTTGGAGCCGTATCCGGGGTTTGGACCGCGCTGACGGGCGTTTACCGCACTGTTTTTCGATCCTGCACACAATACAATGGAGGAGGAGACCTCCAAAAAATCTATGTCCTATCCTGCGGATTACAAGTACACCAAGGAACATGAGTGGATCAGCGTCGATGGTGCCAACGGCACGGTCGGCATCACCGATTATGCGCAGAACTCGCTGGGCGACATCGTCTTCGTCGACCTGCCCAAGGTTGGAGCCGAGCTGAAGGCCGGAGAGATCTTCGGATCGGTGGAGTCGGTCAAGGCTGTTTCGGATCTGTACTCGCCTGTAACAGGAACTGTGACTGAGGTGAACGAAGCGCTAAAGAATGCGCCGGAGACGATTAATGCGGATGCGAATGCCACCTGGATGCTGAAGGTGGAGATCAGTGACTCCGCTGCACTCGATGGGCTGCTCTCAGCCGGCGACTACGAGAAGTTCGTCAGCGAAGAGACCGGACACTAGACGATGCGCTATCTTCCGAAGTCCCCAGCGGATCGTAAGGAGATGCTTGCCGAGATTGGTGTAGCGTCGATCGACGATCTGTTCGCAACCATCCCTGAGGAGTACCAGTTCAAGCGCGATCTCGCGATTCCTCGTCAGCATGGAGAGTCGGAGATCATCGACCGGTTCCGTGAGTTCGCAAGCCAGAATGCGACAGGCTATGCGAGCTTTCTGGGCGCGGGCGTGTACCGGCACTATCGTCCGGTGCTGATCGATACGGTGGTTTCGCGCGGCGAGTTTCTGACCAGCTACACCCCGTATCAGCCGGAGATCTCCCAGGGTACGCTGCAGGCGATGTTCGAGTTCCAGACGATGATCTGCGAACTGACGGGCATGGAGATCGCGAATGCGTCGATGTATGACGGCTCGACCGGCGCTGCCGAGGCCATCATGATGGCGGTGCGCGTGACCGGCCGCGACGGCGCGGTGATTGCGCGCACGGTGCACCCGGAGTATCGCGAGGTGGTGGCGACGTACGCACAGCACCAGGAGATTCCGACCGTCGAGGTGGGCTACACCGAGAACGGTCGCGTGGATCTGGCGGCACTCGATGCGGCGATCAATGACAACACGGCGTGCGTGCTGATTCAGTCGCCGAACTTCTTTGGAACGATCGAAGACGTAGCCGCTATTGCAGAGATTGCGCATAAGAAAGGTGCACTGCTGATCGTCTCGATCGCAGAGGCCATCTCGCTGGGCATTGTGAAGCCGCCGGCAGAGGCAGACATCGTTTCGTTGGAAGCGCAGAGCTTTGGTGTGGCGCCGAGCTATGGTGGACCGTTCTGCGGCGTGATTGCGTGCAAGGAGAAGTTCCTGCGGCAGATGCCGGGACGCATCGTCGGCGAGACAAAGGACATGGACGGCAAGCGCGGATTTGTGCTGACGCTGTCGACTCGCGAGCAGCATATCCGCCGCGAGAAAGCGACCTCCAATATCTGCACGAACCAGGCGCTCGTGGCAATGATGACGACGGTCTTCCTGACGGTGTACGGCAAGGAAGGCATGAAGGACCTTGCGGTTCAGAATCTGGCAAAGGCGAAGTACGCCGCCGACAGTCTGGGCAACGCTGGCAAAGTGCTCTTTTCAGGTGCGCCGCGCTTCCATGAGTTTGTGCTCGATCTTGGAAGAGACGCCGAAGCTGCCAACACTGCGCTGCTGGAGAAGAAGATTATTGGCGGTTTGCCTTTGAGCAAGTGGTATCCGGAGCTGGGGCCGAATGTGAGCCTTTGGTGCGCGACGGAGCTGACGACTAAGGCGCAGGTGGATGCGGCGGCCGAGGCGCTGAAGTAGCGTGGATATCTCGGACATTATTGGCGAGGAACTGGTTGCAGTGGAGTTCGTGCAGGACTATCTGCAGCTTCGCTTCGATACGCCTCTGCTTACTTTGTACGCATGGCCGCACGTTTTGCTGAGCGAGTTTTCGATCGCGTTCGGCGAGCCGGAGTATCGCAACGCGCTGTGCTCGCTGATCGGCGAAAAGGTGGAAGAGGCGACGCTGGAAGAGGGCGATTCGCTGACCTTGAAGTTTGAGAACGATACGGTGCTTGCGCTTTCGCTGCGTGAGGAAGATCTGGATGGGCCGGAGGCAGGGGCGTTTTCGCCGACGGGGTTAGTTGCGGATCAGGAAGAGTTTTAGGGATTCGGGTTGAAGCTGTGGCGCCACGAGCGAAATACAGGGATTCTTCGCTGCGCTCAGAATGACCGCCTTAGGTAGAACGGCTTTGCTGCTGTGAGGGACTGATGAGTGATTCGAAGTTTGTCGGAACGCCAAAGAAGGTGACGACGCACGTCAACCAGAACGAAGACCTGATGTTTGAGAAGTCTTCGCCCGGGAAGAAGGCCTACCGGCTGGCTGAGCTGGATGTTCCTGCGGTGGATGCCGCTTTCCTTCTCGGTGATGCGGTGCGCACGGATCTAGGCGTGATGCCGGAGTTGAGCGAGATCGAGATTGTGCGGCACTTCACGCGGCTTTCGACGTGGAATTACGCCATCGACCTCGGCATGTATCCGCTGGGAAGCTGCACGATGAAGTACAACCCGCGCGTGAACGAGCTTGTGTCACGCCTCGAAGGAATCGCCGAAGCGCATCCGTATCAGCCCGAATCCTTGTCTCAGGGTGCACTCAGCATCATGAAGCTGCTGAGCGACTGCCTGATCGAGATTACCGGCATGGACACGATTACCCTGCAGCCTGCAGCTGGTGCGCATGGTGAGTTTACAGGCATCCTGCTGGCGCGGGCGTATCACGAGGCTCAGGGCAATGCGCGGAAGAAGATTCTGATTCCGGACTCGGCGCATGGCACGAACCCAGCGACGGCGGCCGTCTGCGGCTATCAGGTGGCGAACCTGAAGTCGAATGCGCAGGGCATGGTGGATATCGCCGAGCTGGAGCGCATGGTGGATGAAGACACCGCTGCGTTGATGCTGACGAACCCATCCACCATCGGCGTGTTCGAGAGCGAGATCCATAAGATCGCGGACATCCTGCATGCGAAGGGCGCGCTGCTGTATATGGACGGCGCGAACATGAACGCGCTGGTGGGCAAGACGCGGCCCGGAGATTTCGGTGTGGACGTGATGCACCTGAACCTGCACAAAACCTTCTCGACGCCGCATGGAGGCGGTGGTCCAGGGTCGGGTCCTGTGGCCTGCAAGAAGATCCTGGAGCCGTTTCTGCCGAAGCCGGTGGTAGTGACGAAGGACGACGGCACGCTGGCGCTGGACTACGATCGCCCGCAGAGCATTGGGCGTGTCCGTGCCTTCTATGGAAACTTCGGTATGTTTGTGCGCGCCCTGGCTTACATTCTGGCCAATGGCCCGGATGGTCTGCGGCAGACGACCGAAGATGCCGTGCTGAATGCGAACTATATCCGCGCCAAGCTCGAGGACACGTTCGAGCTGCAGTACAAGACACGGTCGCTGCACGAGGTTGTCTTCTCGGACAAGCGCCAGGCAAAGAACGGCGTGAAGACCGGCGACATGGGCAAGCGGCTGATCGATTACGGCTTCCACGCCTATACGGTCTCGTTCCCGATGGTGGTGCAGGGCGCAATGATGATCGAGCCCACGGAGAGCGAGAGCCGCGAGGAGCTGGACCTCCTGATCGACGCGCTGAAGCAGATTGCGCGTGAGGCTGAGGAGAATCCTGAGGTCGTGACGAGCTCGCCCCACACGACACGACTGCGGCGGCTGGATGAGACGACAGCCGCTCGTAAGCCGGTGCTGCGCTGGAAGCCATCTCCGAACGGTACGGCGGACTCCTCCGCGCTGACGCCGGACTCCGCTGCCAAAGAGTGGTAGGCGGAGTTTCGTCACCTGGAAGGTGATCTTCGCGGCGAAGTCGGGAACTGTTCGTTCACTATGCGCTAGCCGCATGGTGCCTTGCCGTGATGCGACGCCCGACTAACGCTCTAACCATCCTGGCAGCATGGATTTACTGCACGAGCAACCGGAACCCGACGGTTCCGGCGCTCGATCTGCAGAGGATGATTAGAGATATCAACCGGGCGAGGGAGCTGATCTCGGCGGCGACGGAAAACTGAGACCCTGAATGAAAGACTGTGGAGATGCACCAACTACGGTGCGGTCACGGTGACGTACTCGTCGGTGTTCTCCCACTTGACGTGCATCTCGGTCGAGTTGGCGTGGGTCTTCTCAAACGTGATCGACATCTGCTCCTGGGGGGACGAGAGCTTTTCCGACTTCATGGGAATGCGGGCGAGGTCCTGCGATTGATCGTATTTGGTTCCCCACTGGCCGGTCTGCTTGTTGACGATCAGCATCCACTGGCCGGCGCTTGGGAGCGTGTAGAGAGTGTAGTTTCCGGCAGGGACCGTTGTTGTGCCAATCTTGAGGCTGCCGTCAGTGACGAGGCTGGTCGCGTCGTTGGCGCCGGTGCGCCAGACCTGGTCATAAGGAACCAGATCTCCCATGATCTTGCGGCCGCGCATCGAGGGCGCACCATATTTGACTGTGATGGTCTTGCCATTAAGTGAAGCGGTGGCGGTCTCAGCCGGGCTGGGGATGGCCTTTCCCATTTGCGCCAGACTGGCGGTTGCGAGCAGAGCGGTACAGGCGAACGAGGCAAAGCTGCGAAGAAGCATGTTTTGGTCTCTCTTTCATGCCGGGCTAAGGTGTTCCTTCTACGGCATCTCCGATGCTGGACTGCGACCCGGCAGCCTGTCAATCCAGTGGAGACATGCTACGCTTAAGGCATGCGCCCGTAGCTCAGCTGGATAGAGCGGCAGCCTCCGAAGCTGTAGGTCAGAAGTTCGAATCTTCTCGGGCGCACCATTTCTTCTTCACTCACCGAATCATCTCCTACAGCATGTAGATCGAATGAGTTTGAGGCCTCTGGCGCAACGCTGCCCAAATTATGACGATGCCAAGGTACCGTTTGTCTGCGTGGATGATCCCCAATACCACTAAGCTCAACGTCGGTATAAAGGGCGCTCATCGCCGAGGATGAGCCAGATAAAGGCGTCAGAGAGGACAAAGGCAGCTTTAGCCGCGGCACGGGAACGGGGTAAGCAGCGTGGCGACTGGCGCGTTGCTACCGTTGAGCCAAGGGCATAGGTGAACTTAGAAACCCGACGTGCCAAAGCTGCGGAGAGGAAGGCAGATTTGTTGCCGATGCTCGAAGACATTCAACAATCTGGTGTCACCACGCTGCTGGGCATCGCTGCCGAATTGAATGAGCTTGGGGTGACCACAATACGTGGGGACAATGGACAGCAACGCAAGTAAGACGCTTGCTGATGGACTGAACTTCAAACCCTGAACATCCATGGAGCGGCCCGGCTTGGCGGGGCTTTTCTGTGCCTACGATGCGTATTCGGGGGTGCATCGATATGCCTACGTGATGGTTAGCCGAGGTTCTGCACGAATTACAAAACCGTTATGTAATGGACTACTCTGCCTTACACGCCTCCCTAGGACTCAAATGTGCGTTCCCTCGCCATAAGCCTGAAGAAGACCAGGGCATACCCTGTCCTGAAACTTCTCGGATGGGTTTCCGCGCTAGGTAGTTCTGGAATGGGCTGAGGAGTTGATGCCGAATGAGACTTGCGGCACACGACTCATCCCGCCTTGTGGGGTCGAGGGTTTAGGCAGTTCTGAAGCAGAGTCTCCTTCTGGCAACGCCTTTTCACGCGAACTGGCTTTGTTTTCGACGAAGCTTTGGACAGCTGTAAGCGCCTTGCTCACAATATATTTGGGTATGTTTCTGGACTGACCAACTTCAGCATCATTACCGTTGTGATCGTGATGAGAACAAACGCAATGTTTATCAGCCGTCCCGCTCCCATTGTTTCATCATGGCCATAATGTCTTTATCAGATCTCTCCGCGCCCACGCTCGAAGAACATCCCTATGTTCGGTGGTTTGCCTTCGGGCTTGTAGAGTTGCCCCCGGTCGAGTTCATCACGGCGGGCGACGGATTCGAGTTGCCATTTCTGCATGTCTACAACTTTCAGGTAAAAGTGTGGCGGTTCTTCCTTGGGAGATTCCCATCTGTCGCTGAAAAGCTGGATTTGATAACGATGTGCTTTGAGAACAGATCTCGAGAACGTTCCAATTTGGGAGACAGATCGAATAAAAAGCTTGCCTCGTAACCATCTATGGAGTTACTAAAGTATGTAGACAGTAGTAAAAATTACCCTGTTGAACGTAAAAATTACCTGATCAGGCGGAAAACTGCTTCTAAATTTGCGGAGTTCAAAATGCAGCCATTGCGGAGTTGTACGGCTACCCAGGATTCTTGCGTGTACGGATTAGTCCCATCCCTCGCCCCTTTCAACCAGCACTCATCCCCACTGCACGTAGGCACCGGATCAGCAGAAGGTGCACGGCTTGCCCATGATGCCGGGAATTTGTTGAGTGCGCTTAGCCTTTATGCAGAGTTACTTGCATATCCAGGCGTGCTCTCAGCGGAACACCGCTCCTACGCTGATGAGATTAAGACTTTAGCGAATCGCTCCCACACTCTGATCGAACGGCTCGCCGGTTACAGGCGGGTATATGCTTGCGAGCCCGAGACGACTGCTCTTCCTTCCCTACTCAGCGACTATAGCGGCCTACTGAAGAAGGTTGTCGGGCGGCCGATAGAAATATCGATTGGACCGTTCGCGGATCAAGCAATAATGGTGTCCAGCGAAGCGGTTGAACGTGTACTCCTAAACCTGACAAAGAATGCAGCGACGGCCACACATCCTTCGGGGAGGATCAGCGTTAGTGTGGAGGGAAGCCGGAGTCGGGACGAATATGGTCGTGGGCACGTTGTCCTGACTGTTACTGATGATGGTCTCGGGATGAGTCGGGAGACTCTACGAAATGTTGTTCAAGCTGCGCCGATATCCAACAGGGAAGGAAGAGGTCTTGGACTGCAGATCGTTCGCGAGTTGGTTGCAAAATCCGGAGGTCTCCTCGCAATTCAGAGCTATCCCGGTCGTGGCACGACGGTTTCAGTTAAGTGGTTTACTGCACGTGTGGAAGCAGCATAGCAGCCATCCGTTAGACCGTTATCGCGTGGAGAGCGGGATAAGCTTGAGTTTAGATAGCAGAATACGAGGAACGCTAGGGAATGCACACGATTGATGCTGAAGATCTGGAGTTAGATATCAATACACTCTCGAAGGTCTTTTTCGATGTCCAAGCGAAAGGTATTGCACCAGCGGAGCGTGAACAAATAAAAAGGCCACTCACAGAAGGAGAAAGGCTGCACGTCTTAGTCGTCGATGACGACCCCCAGGTCCGTAGAGCTTGTCATCAGATATTGAAAACCAAAGGTGCTCAAGTATCTGACGCTGGGACCCTAAAGGAGGCTGAACTGCTACTGCAAAAGCAGAGTGTCGATCTTCTCTTGTTAGATCTGAAGCTCCCGGATGGCGGGGGACTGACCCTCCTCGAAAAAACGAAGGTGCTTTTTCCGAATACCGCAGTAGTGGTCATGACAGCCTTCGCGACGGTTTCGTCTGCGGTAGAAGCGATGCGGATAGGCGCACGCGATTATTTAACGAAACCATTTGCTTTGCAAGAGTTGACCACCGTGCTAGAGCGGGCGGGCCAGCGGGCGCATTTTGATCAACAAAGCAGGTTACTGCGAGAGAAACTGGGTTCGCGGAATGAACCGAATGCTCTCATAGGTAACTCAGTAGAGATGGGGAAGCTCCATCGCATTATTTCCAGAGTTACTTTTTCAACACATCCAGTCTTGATTGTCGGTGAAAGTGGAACGGGTAAAGAGGCGGTAGCGCGAGCGATCCACTTCAATGGACCAAATGCGGCGAAACCCTTTGTCTGTGTGGAGTGCCGCCCAGCAACTCAAAACATCATCGATGAAGACCTATTCGGTCGCACGGAAACCACAATTGCGGGTAGAAGTGTCGGAAAACCCGGACTGCTGGCGTCGTCGGAAGGAGGCACTTTATTCATTGATGAAATCAGCGAGCTTTCGATGCAATCACAGGCAAAACTTGTGCGTGCTCTACAGGAAAAAGAAATTAACTTAGCGGGCGCCACTGCACCCTTCACCGTACGTGTGCTCGCGGCAACCAGTTGTGATCTATCTGCAATGGTAGAACTAGGCAGATTTAGAAGAGATCTTTTTTTTCGTTTGAATGTAGTCAATCTTAGAATTCCACCTCTACGCGAGCGAAGAGAGGATATCGCATTGCTTGCAACGCACTTCTTAGCAAAGGCTGAGCAACAAACGAAAGTGCAGCGCACCCTTTCCGATGACACGTTGAATGCAATGTTTGGATACGAATGGCCCGGCAACATACGAGAGCTGGCGGGTGCGATTGAGCGAGCCTGTGCGCTGTCTGAAGAGCCGGTACTGGACTTGGGTTATATGCCATCACCGCTCCAGGAGTTCAGGCTGTCGCGAACCGCAAAGGAGCAAATCGAATCCGAACCGAACGAGATCCAAAGTAGAGAGAACGAAAAAAAAAGCACAAACGAAGATGAGATCATCACCATCTCGGAGCTGGAGAAACAAGCAATTCTCGGGACTATTCACCGGCTCAACGGCGACAAGCTGTTAGCTGCTAAATTGTTGGGCATCGGGAAGACCACTCTGTACCGAAAGCTCCGGGAATATGGAATAGAAGGATTAATTGAAAACTCGGCCGTCTGAGCACGATTTGTTACGTCGCCTTTACAACTGTACGTATCATTCCTCTCGCTGGAGAACAGGCCTCCGGGGTAGCACGTCCGTAATCAAAACGCCACAAGGAAGCACTACTACTTCCATATAGCACAGTCGATATGTCCCTACATGTGGACTCATATCGGCAAAGTTGCAGCGAAGATCCGGCGGGAAAAAAAGCACATCGGTTCGGCATCGCTTTGTATTGTCCTACACGCTGCGTTTTCGGCGATATTGAGCGGATGCGCTGGCGGCAGTGCGTCTCATTCCTCTTCCCTTACCGTTTCGGCGAGTAGCGAAACAGTGCGTGCGGGCGACACGATCTCTTTTTCTGCACAAGGGGAAAGTTCCGGGGCAGGACAATGGAAAGTTCTTGGAGCGGTGACAAACGGCACCATTGACGGAAGCGGATTGTTTCACGCACCTGATGCGGTGCCACGGCCCGCGACAATCACCGTAAGCTATTCAGTGGGAGACAGGACAGCGACTCACGCTATCCAAGTTATCAATCCGACCCCAGCCATAACCGGTGTCTCACCCAATACCCTCAGGATGGCATTTAGTAACGTCGGCATCACGGGCCACAAATTCGTTGCGGGCGCGCAGGTATTCGTCAATGGATTGGCCGTACCAACTACCTTCGTCAATTCTGCCAGTCTTCAGGCTACAATCGCTATTTCGAGCTCGTCATCGCAGCTCAGCCTAACGGTGAAGAACCCCGAACCGGGGTCCAGCACGAGTCCCCCTATCCTATTACCTGCCGCTCCCCAGTCGGTAACGATCTCTCCATCTGTAGTCACCGGGGGGGCTGTAGCACTGACTATTTCGGGGATTGGATTCTCAGCTGATCTAGCGGCAACTCTCGATGATCGGCCTCTCGTTTTAGCCTCCTCTTCTGATTCCACTGTCGCTGCAACAGGTTATCTTCCTCCATGGCACACAGGGACATCAATCGCCAGAATTTATTCCAAAAGCACAGGAATCGAAGTTGCAACGATCCAACTTCCAATCGTTCCAACAGCTGTCTCTTTCGATGTGGCGTCTCGCTTCTTAACGCAGGCTGGGTTTGGACCGCGACCAGATCTTGTTCAACATATTCAGGCAGTTGGGCTGAGCGCCTTCATCTCTGAACAGCAGTCCATGCCTCCACAGCCATATGCGTGGTCAGATCCAGGAGTGATAACGATCATCGAGCATTCAGTGCTCGGACCGAACCCTCTGCGCCTGCGCGTGGCTTGGGCTCTACAGAGCTTTTTAGTCAGAAGTGGCATCTCTCAGCAGGGAACGAACTACCCGTTCGAACAAAAAATGGAAGCAGATTCCACAGGGAACTTCCGGGATTTATTGACCGATGTCGCGTCCGATACTTCGATAGCACAGATGCTCACCTTAGCCGGCAATGTTGCCCCAAAGGATCCAGCCCAGCACCCGAATCAGAACTTCGCGCGAGAGCTTCTCCAGCTCTTCACCATTGGACCGTCCTTACTAAACGAAGACGGCACAATCCAAACAAATCCAGACGGCTCACCGATTCCTGCCTATGACGAAGCCACAATCCTTGACCTAAGTAGAATTTTTACGGGCTGGAACTATGGGCCCTCGGTCGATCCTCACTATACGTTCTACGGGATAGACTGGAGCGCTCCTCTTGTAGCGAATGATAGCCAACATGACAAAGGTCAAAAAACGCTCTTTGGCAATATCACCATTCCTGCAGGCCAATCAACCACCCAGGATCGGGAACTGGCACTAGATGCAATATTCGCGCACCCAAACCTTCCACCATTTATAAGCCGAATCCTTATTCAGCGCCTGGTCAAAGACGATCCGTCCCCCCAATACGTAAAGCGAGTGGTAGGTGTTTTCAAGGATAACGGACACGGAGTTCGTGGAGATTTAGCGTCAGTCGTAAGGGCAATCCTGCTCGATCCTGAAGCTCGCGCTGGAGACGGCGATCCATCTCCCTCTGACGGATTCCTCCAAGAGCCTTATCTCTTCCAGCTATTCGTCATGAACATCACTGGCTGGACAAGCTCGGATGCACAGGCAGCCTACTTACCCTGCAAATTGGACGAGTGCATCTTCAATCCCAAAACCGTCTTTGGATTTTACAGTCCCTCATACCGGATTCCGGGAACGTCTATCAACAGCCCAGAGTTCCAACTGTTGAATGACGTGACGATTATCAATCGAAGCCAAACCTTGTGGGCAATTCTGACAGGGCAGCAGGGCGGGTTCAGGCGAATTTCTAACTCTGTTTGGTTGACCCAAAACTTCCCTAAGATTCCAGATCTGGTGGATGCCCTGAATCACTTGGCCTATCACGGACAAATGTCGATAGAGGAACAGCAGCTTATTGTGAGTTACTGCAATCAGCTTCAAACGACTGATCCTCTTCTTCCGATTGAGTCGGCTATATTTCTGGCGCTAAATGCCGATAATTTCAGCGTGAGTCACTAGGAGCCAACCATGATTACGCGTAGAGGTTTTATCAAGCTCGGTACACGCGCGGGAATCACCGCTGCAACGATGCCACTGTGGTCCAACGAGATATCTGCGAGGGCTTTTGCTCAATTGCCTTCAGCTCAGTACAAAGCTGTCGTCGTTGTCCACCTGAACGGGGGTAACGATGGAAATAATACAATCGTGCCAATTTCGTCCGCGACCTATAATCAGTATTCACTGCTGAGGGGTAAGGTCTCTCTACCTCAATCGTCTCTTATCCCACTCGACGGGACAGGCAACTCTGGATTTGGCCAGGTTGGGATGCATCCTTCATTGATCAATATTGCAAAACGCTTCAATCAGAGACAGGCCGTTGTTGTTGCGAATGTGGGCCCCATGGTTAAGAAATTGACGAAAGCCGATCTGCTAGGCAGCATCTCTCTTCAACCCCAAGCACTTTTCTCACATCCCGCCGGTTCTGCCCAATGGCAAAGCGCTACAACATTGAGTCTTCCCGAGACTGGCTGGGGAGGGCGCATAGCGGACATTTACTCGGGTCAATCAGGGTATCTTCCACCAGCCTTTACCGCTTCGGGGAGCTCTATTTTCACCGTCGGTCGGACCGTGCAAGGAGTTGCGATTCAAGCACAAGCGAAGAGTGCTAGTGGCGCGGTCGCAATTCCCGCCGCTCTCCAAGCCGCGGTTCGAACTCTTGCTCAGACTGACATGCAAAGTGAGAATCTGATGGTCGCTCAAGTGGCACGTTTGCGTGAATCATCGATGGCCGAGCAGGCTCTCTTGTTACAGGCATCCGAATATGGTTCCCAGCTCACTCCAACATTCTCCACAACTGCGCTCGGAGCGAGCATGAAGATGATTGCTCAAATCATCAATGGGCGCAGCATCATTGGCCCATCTCGACAGTTGTTCTACTGTGTTCAAGAAGGCTATGACACTCATCAGCAGTTGGTCGCGAATCAGGCTGCTAACCTTGCGGATCTCGATGAGAACATGGGAGCATTCATGGACGCTCTGGACGAGATGGGACTAACGAATCAGGTTCTCATCTGTACCCATTCAGACTTCAACCGAACGATGCAAAGCAACATCAACTTAGGATCCGATCATGGCTGGGGCAACCACCAAATTCTTCTAGGCGGAGGAATCTCCGGTGGCCGCGTTCTTGGTGATTTCCCCGATCTGGAATTGGGAGGCAATTCCGACTTTGGAACTCAAGGATTGTGGATCCCTACAACCTCCGTTACGCAAATGACTGCGGGTATTGGCTCCTGGATGGGCCTCACCGACGCTCAATTGAGTTCGGTCTTTCCAGACCTCTCCAATTTCTCGGGTCATTTGCAGTTTCAATGAGTACTCGCCCGCGGCGATGAAGAAGAGGGAGTACATCAGCCATCCGGGTAAGAAGGTCTATTCGCCGTGCACGGAATTAGTGTCACCGATGCGTATGCACCTGTTCCAAGGCCGGGCAGGAGGATGAGGTCACTATCCCCAAACATCATACGGCCGTTTGGCAAAGCGACTAGACACATTTCTTCCAAATTCGACAATAGTTTTCTGAAGTTACCAATCCCTAACCCTATCGCGTTGGAAGCTGGCCAAATACCAACTCTTGGGAGTGCCTCCGTAGGTAGATAGTCTCAATCTCGCAAGTCTCCGCGCAGTGTCTATCCACTCGTGTGTCGCGATTTCACGAGTTGAGCAGGAGCCGGACGCACAGTCGGGAAAATTCTCCACATCTCAAGCAACAATCGGGACCGTGGATTGGGTGCAGCGCTGAAAGGAGCAAAATCGGCCGAGAGCCGGTCTGCGAGCTTAGGCAGTCCCTCCATACTGGTGTCCAAAATCGGATTGCTGCCAGCGTGGGTGCAAACGAGGGTGCAGTATGGGTGCAATAAGCGTTGTCACGGGTTGTTTCCCGTTCCATGACGCATTGCTAAATCAGGCTAAGCTGCCGGAATTCCGTAATGAGGGCATCCTCCGAAGCTGTAGGTCAGAAGTTCGAATCTTCTCGGGCGCACCATTTCTTCCCTTTGATGCCTCCGGCCAGGGCTGTCCTGAGGGATCCTCCCCCAAATAGCAATGTAAGAAGCGAAATCTCGGTCGCACGGTCGGCCAGTTCCAAAGACATCTGGCAGATTCTGGCAGCGCTCGGGTTGCGGTTCACTGTTATGTGTGTAAATAGGTCAGAGATTCACATGATCGTCGCAGGAGTATTTGTCTTATGAACACATTCTTAGCGGGCCTCCTTCTTCTCCTCTTCTCGCAAATTATGTATGGCCAGAGTCAGTTAGCTGGTCAGCGGACTCAGCAGTCTGAGTTGGCATCTTCCAAAGCCTCTCCGGACAATGTCCGCTATGCTTCGAGTTGTCCCGGGACAGATATAGGAGCGAGGATCAACGCCTGTGTTGCGCTGCTTCCTGCGGACGCCAAGGGACATAAGACAGGAACGATCATTCTGCCGAATACCAATGCTGATACCTCATACGCAAAGTGGAGCACCGAGGCACGCATTGGACCGGGTGTTTCTCTGATTGGACAGGGAGTCTACGTCTCGCACTTCGACTGCACGGCCCAAATCTGCCTTCTAGGAGATGCCAGCGATCCCGATGGAGAGTATGGGTTCACGGTGTCCACATCAGACTACTGGACCGGGTTTTCGATTACGGGCGCCGGGAACAAGATTGCTGGACAGGAGATTATCGCCCTCTATGACCGGATCAATCTCACCGTCATGAACGTCTGGGCGGATGGTAGTTACAGCCGTACGGGTTCCTGCATCCATCTCAGGACGAAGAACTATTGGACGGAGAGAAACACCTTTATCTCAGTGGCCACATACTACGGTTGCAAGATCGGCTGGAGATTTACAGCGGACGCCACAAACCCGAACCCTCTACCCTCTTTCGGGTACAACCGGTTTCTTGATATACGTGCCAATCCCAATGATGTGGTGGATCCCTCTGGCGAGACGGCCGTCTCGATCGAGGACAACGCTTACTTCTACAATTCAACGGTGAGGCTCACGGTAAACGTGGATACTCACGGCGGCCCTCGCAACTCGATCGTTGTGCACCTTCAGGACACCGCGAAGTTCTTAGCCAACGAACTTCATCTGTCCGGTGAGGGCCCCGCGAAGTACCTGATTGATCTCTCTTCCTCCCACAACGCATTTGTCTACTACGGACAAATCAATTTCGCCAATGCAACCAATCGATTTACAGCCGGCTCGGTGGTGACGCATTATCTCGATGACGGGGGAAATGGACCGGCGGTCCCGATCACATCCTGGAATGGGATTGAGTCGCTCCAGCCGGTAGAGCTTCCCTCTGGAACGAATCTGGACACGGTCAGTTCCTGCGGGTACTTCACAGGAACCAATCTGCAGAATGCACCCTCCGTTGTTGGGTCGCACCATCTCCGCATGGAGACAATCTGCGGCGGAAATCCGAATACCTACCGCACCCAAATCGCTTACCAGATGGAGAATACGGACGGGAAGCCCAGGGTGTGGCAGAGAGTAGAGGATGCGGGCAAGTGGGGAGCATGGAGGGAGCAGGCCTGGATGGACCAGCAATGGGACTCTCCACCGAAGGTGAACCATACCGTCTGCGTAAAGAATGCTGGACCTCCAGTTGCGTTGGGCTACTGCTCTACGCAGCCGGACGGGTCTGGGGCCTGCAGGTGCAACTAGATCTTCGAATGATCAGAGCAAGAAAAGAGGCTCCCCATGATAGGAGCCTCTTTTCTGTTTTGAAGACGCAGTTAGAAGAAGAGCTTGGCTGCGAACTGGAACTGGCGAGGCCCATAGAGAGTACCCGACGTCTGGGTGGAGCTCCGAAGGGAGTAGCAGTGTAAGGAACGATCCTTGCATTGCCACCTGCCACGGCAGGAGCGGCGAACGAATAAGCTGTCGAGTTGACGCCGAGTATCTGGCGCTTATTGGCCGCGTTGAAGGCCTCCATCAACACCTGGAGCTTGATCGCCTCATGGATGGGGAAGTCCCTCGACAGGCGAGCATCGACATTACGCAGGCCGCCGTAGACATAGGCGTTCCGGGGAACGAACGGTGCGCGGCCGAAGGCTGAGCCGGGCGAGTTGTTGAGGTTGACGGCAAGACCGGTGGCGGAGCCATCCAGACCTCCATAGGCTGCGCCTGCCGATGACGGATTATTCGACATGAACGCTGTCAGGGGGATGCCGGACTGCGCAGTGAATGTACCGGAGAGGGTCCATCCGTTTACGAAGGGCCGCGCATACATGGGCACCGTGAAGTTCGAGGTCGCCACCACGCTGCCTACGAAGCGCGAGCGCATATCAAGATCGGATCTCGCATATTCGCGAGTCAGGTTGATGCCGCTCGAGTAGTTGTTCTTCAGATTGAAAGGATCAAGAATGACGTTGGTTCCGTTGAACGTGCCGTTGACTCCGGAGACCTGGCCGTTATCCATGGCCTTGGCCCAGGTGTAGTTGATGAGAAGCTCGACACCATGCGCCATGGGCTTGCGGATCGAGACGGCCATGGAGTGGTACCAGGAGTTGAGTCCGCTGAAGCCGGCGAGAATGCTGCCGTCGTTGGGTGACGGACGCGGTGAACTGGCGGGCGAGAAGGGTACCGTGACCTGCTGGGCCAGGGTTCCAGCGGCGGTGTAGACATCGTAGGTGCGAGTCGTCGTCGGGGCTGGCTGGTTTACGTCGATGAAGTAAGGCAACCGGAGACCGCGGGTTCCAACGTACGAGATAGACAGGGAGGAGTGGAGAGGAAGCTCCTGCTCGACGCCAAGGTCCATCGAGTGTGTGAAAGGGTTAGAGAAGGTGGGGCTGAGACCGCGGAAGGAGATCGTCGGCAGTGCGGCGTTTCCGAGACCGACGGCTTGCGGAGTTGCTGCTCCAGCGAAGGGTGCAGCCAGCGCCGGACCGGGAGGCGTGAACAGAACGTTTGGTGCAGCAGGAGCACCTGCGGCAGTTGCACTGGAGAAGTTGTACTGCTGCTGGAAGACGCCGTTTTCTACGCGCAGAGCATAGAAAGTGGAGTTTGAGGTCAGGCCATAGAACATGCCATAGCCGCCGCGGAAGACGGTTCCGGCCTGAGGGGACCAGGAGAAGCCTACGCGGGGCTGAACCATCTTGTAGTTGATGTTGATGGTGTTGGTGTAGAACTGGCCGAGCGGGCTGGGCTGTCCGTTTGCGCTGGTGATGTAAGGACGAGGCGGCTGTGGGACAAGCTGCGTGTCGTAACGAACGCCCGCAGTCAAAGTGAACGACGGCGCGAGCTTCCAGCTGTCCTCGGCGAAGACCGACAGATCCTTGTTCCAGAAGTCGTCGCTGCCGGGAACCTTGCTTAGCAGGTCGGCGACCTGGGTGAAGTTCTGATAGTGACGGGCACCGTTAACTCCGTAGACGTCCTGCACCCAGTCGGTGAAGTTGGTGGCGGCTGCAGTAGCACCTGAGCCGCGGGAGTAGGTGTAGTTGCCGTTGCCCTGGAAGAGATTGGCGATGTACTCGTGGATAAAGTTGAGGTCGACACCGGCCTTGAGCGAGTGCTTGCCCCTGGTGACAGAGTAGACATCCGCTATCTGCCAGCGATGCTCATCCGGGAAGGCAGGACGAGGCAGCGCTAGATTGCCGCCATAACTGAAGAGGCCACTGATAGTCGTCGCGGGACCAGGCGCGTTCGAGCCCGTTGTCTCCAGATCGCGCGACCACTGGAAGTGAAGCGCATTGGCTGAGTTCGAGCTTACGACAGACTCCCAGTTGGCGACGAAGAAGCGCTCGTGGAAGTCATTGCGGCCGTTGGAGGTGTTGGAGTCGTTGTTGCGGGTGTTGTCAGTACGATAGCCGTTCGGAAGCTTGAAGTTCTGCCAGTTGAAGCTGGCCGACAGGTGGTTGCGATCGTTGAGCTGATAGTCGAGGCGCGGGAAGAAGATGTCCTGCGTGGTCGTGCGCGGAAACGCAGTCAGACTGTTGGTGATGTACTGAGCCGCAGCGGTGCACTGTCCGATGGAGAGAGGAGCGGGGCACGTATTGACCGGCGCACCGTTCGCCGTATAGGTGTTGCTTCCGTACTGCAGAATCGTCGCGCTGGGGATGGACGAGGTGAAGAGAATCGGGTTCACCTTGCGGAAGCCGTCATAGGTGAAGAAGTAGAAGAGCTTGTCCTTGATGATGGGACCGCCAACCGAACCGCCAAACTGCTGCTGCTGGTGGACCGTCGGCTGCAGAAGGAAAGGCTGTTTGTTCTGCCTGCCGGTGAACTTCGCGAATGGATCGAGCGCGTTCAGCGAAGGATAACGAAGATAGTAGAAGAGGTCTCCGTGGGTGACATTGGTGCCGGACTTGGTGATCGCGTTGATCTGTCCACCGGCAGCCTGGCCGAACTCTGCCGAATAGCCGGAGGCAGAAGACTGGAACTCCTTAATGGAGTCCTGAGAGAAGACGTAGGGCGCGCCGAGCGAACGTCCGCGAGCCTCGGAGAAGAAGGCTTGCTGGTTATTGGTTCCGTCCACCAGGTTGGTGTTGTAGAGTCCGGAGACACCGCGATAGGAGATGAGACCGGTATTGCCGTCGGGGACGACATTGGGGGTCAGGAGTACAAAGTTGTCCCACCGGCGCCCGTTGACGGGAAGGTTGGAGACCAGCTGGGTTCCCACGGTCTGGGAGACTTCGGACCGCTCGGTGTCGATGAGCGGAGAGGCGTCTGTGACGGTGATCTCAGATGACGCCTGTGCTGCAGGAAGCGCAGCATCGACCGATAACGTCTGACCGACGGTCAGGACGAGGTTCTTACGGTCGATCTTTCCAAAGCCGGGGCCGCTGAAGATGATCTCGTAGTGGCCGGGCTGCAGAAAGGCGGAGGTGAAGTCTCCATTGCCGCCGGTGGTGAGCGTACGCGTGGCACCGGTGTCGTTGTTCATGATGGTGACGGTTGCGCCGGGAACAGCAGCTCCGCTGGGATCGGTGACGGTGCCGGTGATGTTTCCGACCGCAGAGGTCTGCGCCGCAAGGGGGAGGGCGGCAGACAACGCGAGGGCGGCCGTGGCCGCCAGAGAGAGAAGGCGTTTACACGCAGGGGAATAGCTCATTTGAGTTACTGGCTCCTTGAAAACGACACCTCTGAAAAGCGGTGTGTGAAAAGAGAATTTGCCTCTGCCGAACGGCTGTACGATCTGCCGAAGTTGCGGTACAGATATGGCCCAATCCTGAAAACTTGTAATACTTCTACGGTCAAGCCTTAAAGGGTCGGCTGTCAAGTCGATACGCACGCAATTAGCAGCGTCCGGAGTATTCCCTCCAGGTGACACCTCGGTTCGGGAGCGACTGAGCGAATCCTGAGCTATGGCCCTAAATTCTGAAACTACGGTCTTGCGGGAGACAATTAGTGCAGTGTTTCCGGGATCACGGCGTAGCGAATGAGAATCTCAAACGGAACGACCGTCAGGGTAGCCTCGTGGGTCGCCTCGAGGACGATGGGACACGCTGCGCCCGCCTGCTCAACCTGAAGCCATCGGGCCGCGCAGACGCACCAGCGGTCGCCGGGTTTGAGGCCAGCGAATCCGTACTGAGGCATGGGCGTGCTGAGGTCGTTCCCAAGGAGCTTTGAGACGCGCAGAAAGTCTTCGTTGACAATGCAGCAGATGGTGTGGACGCCGAGGTCTTCCGGCCCCGTCTCGCAGCATCCGCTGCGATAGAATCCGGTCACCGGCTGGCTGCCACAAATCTCGAGAGGCTGTCCGAGCACATTTCTGCCTCTGTCTCTGGTCCGTTCTTCGGTAGGTTCAGTCCCTGGCATCGATGCATATGGATCCGAGCCGCTGTTCTAAAAAGGATCCATCCAAAGTATCCCATGTTTAGCGCGTGACGGGAATCTTCGTTTTTGTATGGAATGGTAAATGCATGCCATACAGCGGCAGGAAGTTCGATAGGCTAGGGTAAATGGCGGAATTGAGAAAGTTACGGGTTGGGATTGTCGGCTGCGGAAAGATTGCGGATGGGCACGCCGAAGTAGTCAAGTATCTTGCGGGAGCTGATCTGGCGGCGGTCTGCGACCGCGAGCCTCTGCTCGCCGAACAGCTTGCGGTGCGCATGGGCGTGCCCTCCTGGTATGGGGACATGGGAGAGATGTTGGCACGGGAGAGGCTGGATGTCGTTCACATTACAACCCCTCCGGCAGTGCACCTTCCCCTGACCCGGCAGTGCGTTGACGCCGGTGCGCATGTCTTCCTGGAAAAGCCGCTGGCCCTGACAGCTCCGGAAGCCAGAGAGCTGATCGACGTAGTCGTTACCGGGGGACGGCAGATGACCATCAACTACTGGCCCAACTTCGACCCTCCTGCCATGCAGTTCAAGCAGATGCTGGCGAACGGCGAGCTGGGAGATCCAGTGCATGTCGAGGCTTTCATTGGCTATGACCTGGCCGGACCCTACGGACAGGTCTTGATGAGCGATCCGAACTACTGGGTACACAAGCTTCCGGGCAAACTCTTCCACAACATGATCGACCATGTGTTTAACCGGATTGTTCCCTTCTTCCCTGACCTCGAGCCGGAGATTCACGCCTTCGCCTTCAAACGTCGCGAAGGGGTGCGGAACAATGCGACGGATGCGATGCTCGACGAACTTCGAGTTTATCTGAGGGGTGGAACTGTTTCGGCCTATGGCAGTCTGTGCTCCCACGCCCGGCCGGTGGCGAACACGCTGAAGGTATACGGAACCAAGGCGACTATAGAGGTGGACTATAACAACCGCACAGTAGTGAACACGACTTCACAACGCTACCCAAGTGCACTCGGCCGGCTGGCGCCGCCCCTGCAGATGGCGGGAAGATATCTGGCTGAGGGCAAAAAGAACATTGGGCAGTTCCGGCGCAGCGAGTTCCATTTCTTTGCAGGAATGTCGAAGCTGCTGGAGCTGTTCTATGAGGGGATTCGCACCGGCGGAGCGCCTCCGATTCCCTACTCTGAGATCATGCGCGTCTGCGAGGTGATGGATCGAGTGATCCAGCAGGTTTATCCCGGAACGATGTCCGAGGTGGCGCGATGAAGATCCTTGTCACCGGGGCGGGCGGATTTCTGGGGAAAGCTATCGTGGAACGGCTGCTGGCCCACGGCCAGACCGACATTCGTTGCATGCTGCGCGATCCATCGAAGGCTGGTGGACTGGAGGCGATTGCCGCCCGGCACCCGCAGGCGCAGCTGGAGTTTGTCAGAGCGAATCTTCGCAACTTGGTTGAGATTGCACCTGCGGTTGCGGATTGCGGGATGGTGATTCACGCAGCGGCAGCCCTCAAGGGATCGCCCGCCGAGATGTTCATGGACTCAGTGGTGGCCTCACGCAACCTGTTGGAGGCCGTCGTCAATGAGCTGAGACCGATGCGGGTGGTCCTGGTGAGCTCGTTCGGGGCGATGGGTGTGCCGGAACTGCCTCGCGGCGCCATGGTCGATGAGAACACTCCACTGGAGCAGCATCCTGAAAGACGGGATGTGTACTCGCACGCGAAGCTGCGACAGGAACAACTTTTCTGGGAGTACAGCGCCAAGTATGGCTTCGATCTCGTCGTTCTGCGGCCGGGTGTGATCTACGGTCCCGGAGGTGGACACTTCTCCAACCGCGTAGGGCTAAGTCTCTTCGGCCGCTTTCTACACCTGGGGGGAAAAATCTGCTTCCTCTGACCTATGTCGATAACTGCGCCGAAGCGATCGTCGTCGCAGCACTGTCTCCGACCGCTAGTGGACAGGTCTACAACGTGGTCGATGACGACCTGGTCACCTCGAAGCAGTACCTTGCCTTGTACAAGAGCGAGGTTCGCAAAGTCCGTTCGATCCCGATTCCCTACCCTGTGCTGATGTGGGGCTCACAGATGATAGAACGCTATCACCAGAAGTCGCGAGGGCAGCTTCCGGCGATCTTCACGCCCTATAAGACACGCTCCATGTGGGGCGGCAATCAGTTCAGCAATGCAAAGCTGAAGAGCATCGGCTGGAGGCCGATCCTGTCGACCCGCGAAGGACTGTCGCGTGCATTTGCGGCGTTCCGCAGTGAGCCGGAGAAGACCAAGTAGAACGGCCTGTCTTCGATCTTTGAGGACAGGCCGTAAGGTCGACTACTTCTTGGATTCGAGAACCGCCTGGATGCGGTCGCAGGCCCACAGCAGGTCTTCTCGCTTGATGGTCAGGGGTGGCGCAAGGCGAATGACATTGTCGTGCGTCTCTTTGCAGAGCAGGCCTTCGCGCATCAGAGCCTCGCAGATAGGACGGGCCGGGCCGTTCAGTTCAACAGCAACCCACAGACCGCGTCCGCGAACCTCACGAATCTGCGGGCTGCAGATCTGCCGGATGCGGTCCATCAGCAGTGCGCCCAGCTCCGCTGAGCGCTCGACGAGTTTTTCCTCCACGATGACATGAAGAGAAGCCCTTGCGATGGCGCAGGCCATCGGGTTTCCTCCGAAGGTGCTTCCGTGATCGCCGGGGTGAAGGACGCCGAGGATCTCGCGCGAGGCCAGTACCGCAGAGACCGGGTAGAAGCCTCCGGCCAGCGCCTTCCCGACGATAAGAACATCCGGAGTTACATTCTCATGCTCGCAGGCGAAGAGCTTGCCGGTGCGTCCCAGGCCTGACTGGATCTCGTCGGCGATGAAGAGGACGTTGTTCTCGCGGCAGGCTGCTGCAGCCTCAGCCAGAAAGCCATCGGGCGGAATAAGAACGCCTGCCTCTCCCTGGATGGGCTCAACGAGGAAGGCCGCGGTATTCGGCGTGATGGCTTCGCGCAATGCTTTGGCATCGCCGAAAGGGATGACCTTGAAGCCGGACAGATAAGGGCCGAATCCATCGCGATACTGCTCCTCGGTAGAGAAGCTGATGATCGAGATCGTGCGCCCGTGGAAGTTGTTGGCGCAGACGATGATCTCTGCTTTGCCCTCGGGGATTCCCTTGATCTTGTAGCCCCACTTGCGTGCGATCTTGAGGGCTGACTCTACCGCCTCGGTCCCGGAGTTCATGGGCAGGACCATCTCAAAACCCGTAAGCTCCGTAAGCTCCTTGTAGAAGAGCGGGAGTTGGTCGTTGCGAAAGGCGCGCGAGGTGAGGGTGACGCGCTGCGCCTGCTCCTGCATGGCGGCGAGGATGCGAGGGTGGCAGTGGCCCTGGTTGACCGCCGAATAAGCTGCGAGGAAGTCGAGGTAACGCCGGCCTTCGACGTCATAGATCCAGACGTCGGAAGCCCGCTCGACGACCACATCCAGGGGCTTGTAGTTGTGGGCGCCGTACTTATCCTCAAGCGCAATGAGGTGGGTAGAGGGGTGTCTGCTGACTTGATTGGAATCGTCGATCATGTCGTGCTGAAGAACGGAGACAGCCATAAGGATCGCCTTTTGAGTAAGAGAGGCCCGATTGCCCTAGTTTCCCTATTATTTCACGACGCCGTCCCATCGTGGAACTTCTCTATCCGGGAGTGCCTTCTGTATTCCGACTCAAACGTCGATAGAGACAGTCTTCTCTTCGGGTTGGAATGAGATCGTATCCTTCTGCGGCGAGTTACCTTCCTTGGCGAGCTTCGCCCTCCGGCGAAGAAATGGTTCCTCAAAAAAGCGGCGGGAGAGCCATGCAACGAAGATGGCTGCGGAGCCAGCCAGGAGAAGACGGAGAAACGCACCTTGCAGTACTGGCTGAAACGAGCCGGAGGTGCGCTGCACGCACCAGTCATATGCATTGAAGATCAGAAGATGTATGAGGTAGAGACCGTAACTAATGTAGCCCAGGAAGCGCATCGGCGCGGCATACTTCGAGCTGTACCATGGGCTTTGGCGTGCAAGCAAAAATATCAGCAGACCTGCGAAAAAGAAGTTCCATGGCGTGGTCTGAAGGGCCGCGCCCAAAGTGGTCGTGCGATGCAGGATGCCAAAAGGAAAACCCACCAGAAGGATCAGAAATCCTGCAGCCATTGTGAATAGTCCCAATCTGAGGCCGTTGCGGAGAGTCCCGTAAGAAGACCGCGCAAAGATGGCCAGCAGCGCTCCAATGGCGAGGTTGTCCGCTATCAGGGGAGTGCTGGAATGGATGTCACCCAGGAAGTGGATCCTCCCCGAGGCCACGAGCCACCGGAGAGCAGGATCGACAAAACAGATCGCAATCGCGATCGTCGTAAAGACACGGACGTTGACCTTGGCCACCAGCATCGGCCAGAGAAGGTAAAACTGCTCTTCCACGGACAGAGACCAAAAAGGACCGTAGTTCGTTGTGAGGGGGAGGAATTGGGTGTAGTTCGCAAGGAACAGGAGTGAGACCAGAATAGAGCCCGGAGTGAGGTAGTGAAACAGATACAGCACAACGATGACTGCCAGATACGCCGGGAGAATACGCTGAACTCTTCGAAGGTAAAACCGGCGGAAATAGTCTGGTCTTCCCTTTGTGTCCAGCAGAATTCCGGTGATCAGGAATCCAGAGAGCACGAAGAAGAGGTTAACTCCCAGCCAGCCGAAGACGCTCGCATTGATGATGAGCTTCGAAAGCTTCCCGGAAGCATGGCCGCCGTCCCAATAGAGACCGTGATAGAGCACAACGGAAAGGATGGCTAATCCTCGGAGCACGTCCAGCTCAGGCATGTGCTTTCGCAAAAGCGGGCGTTCGAACTCTACTTTGTCGACTCTAAGTTCTGGCATCGTAACTCTCCGAGCTTATACCGAATGATCCTCTTGAGGAGAACTCATACCGCCCTGCGTTCGTGAGCCAAAGTGCCAGGGCGGTGCGGTTGAATTTCCGACAGCATGAACTGTGCAGCAACAGAGAACTACTTCGCTGTAAGCGCTACCTGCTGTTGATACTCCTCGTAAGGTCCCTTGTGATCGGTAATGCGGAAGTCTGCGGGGCCGCCTTCGAAGTGCCAGATGCGGGTACCGACTTCGTCGATAAGGTCTTCGTCGTGGGTGACGAGGAAGACCGTGCCTTCGTACTTCTGCAGCGCCTGGTTGAGAGCGTTGATACTCTCGAGATCCAGGTGGTTGGTGGGCTCGTCGAGGACGAGAATGTTCGGCTTCTGCAGCATGAGCTTGCAGAAGAGCAGACGAGCAGCCTCTCCGCCGGAGAGCGCATCGGTCTTCTTGTTGCCCTCTTCACCACGGAAGAGCATCTGCCCAAGGATGCCGCGGATGTCCTCGCGACTGGCCTGGGGATCGAACTGATGCAGCCACTCGGCAGCTGTCGTTCCAAGCTGGATGGAGCCCTTGTGGTCCTGCGCGAAATAACCGATCTGCGCCTCGTGTCCCCACTTCACCGTCCCTGAATCCAGAGCCGTCGGATCGGACTCCTCCAGTCCGGCATTGGCCAGCAGGGCCTTGAGCATCGTGGTCTTACCCTGACCGTTACGGCCGATGAGCACGATCTTGTCCCCGCGCATGACAGCACCCGAGAAGTTGTTGATGACGTGCTCGGTCTTGCCGTCAGGCTGAGTGTAGGACTTATTGAGATTTTCGAGTTCAAGAACGTGCTTGCCCGACGGACGGATCAGATCAAAGCGGATATAGGGACGCTGGATGTTCGACCGTGCGAGCTCAGTGGTCGCAAGGCGCTCGACTTCCTTCTTACGCGAATTCACCTGCGAGGAACGGGTTCCTGCCGAGAAGCGCGCGATGAAGTCATTCAGTTGCGCGATCTTCTTTTCGCGCTGCTCATTCTGAGATTCGATCCGTGCACGGACCTGTGTCTTCTGCAGGACCATGTCATCGTAGCCACCGGTATAAGTGATGATGGTCTCGTAGTCGATATCGGCGATGTGCGTGCAGATCGAGTTGAGGAAGTGCCGGTCGTGCGAGATGGTAATGACGGTGCCGTTATAGCGCAGCAGGAAGTTTTCGAGCCAGTGAATGGAGTCGAGGTCAAGGTAGTTTGTAGGCTCGTCGAGGAGCAGCGCCTCGGGATTTCCGAAGAGGGCCTGTGCGAGGAGAACCCGAACCTTCTGGCCTCCCTGCAGCTCACTCATCTTGCGTTCATGAACCTCGTCGGGGATGTCGAGCCCCTGAAGGAGCACAGCAGCATTGGACTCAGCCTCATAGCCATCTTCGTCGCCGACGATGCCCTCAAGCTCACCGAGGCGCGAACCGTCTTCATCGGTCAGTTCGGGCTTCTCATAGATGCGTTCACGCTCTTCAAGAGCGGCCCACAGACCCTTGTTGCCCATGATGACCGTGTCGATGACGCGAAAGGCGTCGAACTCATACTGATCCTGCTTGAGGACACCGATCTTCTTGGGGCGGACGACGGTTCCCTTCTGGGCGTCGATTTCGCCCGTGAGCACCTTCATGAAGGTGGACTTGCCGGCACCATTGGGACCGGTCAGGCCGTAGCGACGGCCAGTGGTGAAGGTGACGGAAACATCCTCAAAAAGGAGCTTCGAGCCATAGCGCATTGTGACGTTGGATACGGAGATCATCCCCTTAATTCTCTCATGGCAGCACCACGGACATACTAGGCCGCCGCTGGGTTAATCGAGTGAATTGACCGCGAATTCGCGGATTTTCGATGTGAAACTCCCGGTTAGCCCAGCGGGTCGCCGCCCCTCGGTGCAGGCTTCGATTGGACCTCCGGACAAGGCCCTTTAAATCATATGGATGTAGATGGTAAGTTTTGCGAATCCAGGTCTATGAGGCCGCGATGGCCTGTTTGCATTCAAAAACTTCGACCGCCGTCTGAGAAACGCGTGTCGAAGAATTGGAAGGGTAGCTGCCAGCACCAACAAAGGTCATCGAATGTCGGATGGCGCTGACCCGCAAAAAAAAGAGCCCGCAGCTGGCTGATTGGCCAGCTGCGGGCTGATAGGTGGGGTCTAACGACCGCGGTTTTTGCGGCCTGAACGGGATCCGCCACTCTCAGAGCGCGGGTGGGAGGAGTTTCTCCCCGGGTGGGCGCTGTTTGCACCACCACGATGTCCGCCGGATCTGCCTTCCGCACCAGGCCCCTTGCGACGGCCGCGGAAAGCGGGTCGTCCATTGTTGGCAGGTGCACCGGACTGTCCGTCCGACTCCCCTCGCCAGGAACGGGTCTCGAGAGCCAGCAGAGCATCCAGAGCCTCGACCTGCCGTCCGGTTGTTGCGGACGGAACAATCGAGTTCAGATCGACGGGCTTGTTGCGCTCCTCTTTCTCAAGATTCTTATCGGCTTCTTTCCAGGCAAACTTGATCTTCAGTTCGCGTTCGAGCTTACGAGCATCATGGCGCTCCTGCGGCATCACGAAGGTCGTTGCGACACCTTTCGCTCCTGCGCGACCGGTGCGTCCGATGCGGTGCACGAAGTCTTCGCTCGCATTGGGAAGGTCGAAGTTAACAACATGGGCAATGTCGGAGATATCGATGCCGCGGGCAGCGACGTCGGTCGCAACCAGGACACGATGCTTTCCGGAAGCAAAGCCTTTGAGAGCGGAGCTTCGCTGCGATTGCGAACGATCTCCGTGGATTGCATTCGTCCAGTGACCAAGCTTCTCGAGCTTCTTCGAGATGCGGTCTGCGCCGTGCTTGGTGCGGGAGAAGACCAGGAAGCTACCCTTTTCTTCGCCGAGCATCTGGTTCAGCAGTCCAAGTTTCTGATCCTGCATGACCGTGTAGGCGCGCAGCTCCACTCGGTCCGAGGGCTTGGAGGTATTGCCGATTTCGATGCGAACAGGATCCTTCACGTAGTCGCGAACGATCTCCTGGATGTTGGCGTCGAGTGTCGCGGAGTAGCACATCGTCTGGCGTCCACGGGGAACGGCCGTAACGATGCGGCGGATCGCCGGCAGGAAGCCCATGTCGAGCATGCGATCCACCTCGTCCAGAACAAACATCTGCACGTTAGAGAGATCGATCTGCCGACGACGGAGGAAGTCCTCGAGACGTCCAGGGGTCGCGACGATAAGGCGCGGACCGCGATCGAGATTGTCGAACTGGGTGTTCTCGGACAAACCACCGCAGATGAGAACAGCGTCGTGCTTCGCGCCGGGCATCAGCTTCCAGTAGTTTTCCAGAACCTGCATGGCGAGCTCTCGCGTCGGCAGCAGGATCAGGGCGCGAGCAGGGCTGCGTTTCCCTCGTGTGCTGGGAACCGAGGTTGCGTCGAGCCTTTCGAGAATAGGTACGAGAAAGCTGAGCGTCTTACCGGTACCGGTAGAGGCAGTGGCTAGAATGTCCCGGCCCTCAAGCGCGGGGGGAATGGCTCCAGCCTGGACGGGTGTTGGAGTGACGAAACCAGCAGCAGTCAAACGCTGCTTGAGTGGCTCTGAGAGGTTGAAGCTGGTGAAAACTGGTGAATCGGCGTGGCTGGTTCCAATCGTGGAATCCAGCTGTTCGGGTGCTTCTAAAGTTGTGGTCAAGATAGTCCTTCGGTAAATGCCGCATTCATTGCGGCGCCTTTGAGATGCAGAACGATGCGGGACGCACCATGGATTCCGAGGTATCAGCTTGCCCTACATCGGGCTTACGCTGCTGCACGGCGAGAAAGGTCACCTTTGACCTTCCATCAGAGCCAGAGCAACCAGCGCCTTGGATGACTGAATGAAATCAGCAGAGCGCGGGAGGTTATAAGCTTCTGCGGTCTCTGGCCACCCCGAACCCATCCGGGGGCTCCCGCGAAGCAGGACATCAATCAACAGATCGATGCCTTGTACCAAGGATAACACAGGATGGGAGTTCCAGGCTTTGGAAGCGGCTTTCCGGTCTCAAGGTACCTCCCCGATCAACTTCCCGACCCATCCATTCAAGGCGAGCCCTCGGTTCTTTGACCTAAGGCCCGAAGCAGGCCGCCTGCAAAAAGATATGGAGCCGGACCTGTTCGGCCGCGACTCCATTCTCTTCTCCCGAACTTCTGATCACTTCAGATGTGGCAACTCACCATGCCGCGCTTTTCAAGGTAGCGCTGATGGTATTCCTCTGCCTTCCAGAAAGCCCTGGTCGGTGAAATTTCGGTCGCAATGGGATCCCGATAGGTGCCGGAGGCGTTCAACTCTGCCTTTTTAGCCGACGCCTCAGCAGCCTGACGTTCATTATGAGTGAAGATAACGCTCCGGTACTGTGCTCCCAGATCTGGGCCCTGCCGATTGACCTGAGTGGGATCATGCAGTGCGAAGAACGCATCCAGAAGCTTCTCGTAGCTGGTACGTGAGTTATCAAATGTAACCTGGACGACCTCGGCGTGACCGGTGCGGCCGTTACAGACATCCTGGTAAGTGGGCTGCTCGAGGTCTCCGCCTTCGTACCCTACGGTCGTATCAATCACTCCGATGATCTCGTTGAACTTTGCTTCTACACCCCAGAAGCATCCTGCTCCAAATGTAGCTTTTTCGATTGCCACTTTTTACTCCTTTGCTGCTCTGCAACGTGCTTGCGGCGGTTAACGCCGGGCCTGGGACCTACTATGAAACGACACTTATTTGATGCTCTTCCGTATAGCTTTGTCTTCATCGGAAGATGAACAGCGGGAGTATTCTGTGCGTGCGAATCGAGCGCTGTCAATAAGCCAGACGATATCTTTCGATGCTCCAAAAGACACGGTCCCCCATCAGCCAGGAGAGCTGTGGGAGGTGAGTGCAGTTACAGGCCGGTCAGGGGTGCTTTTCAGCCCCTGCGATGATCGCCCGGTACCCGGCGTCGCGCCTTTTTGGGGGGAACTGGCTTCTTGAGCTGTGCAAACTCAGGGAGTCTTTGCTTGGGAGTGACCTTCAGGCCCTTGGCTGCTCTTCCCAGAGCCATAACCTCACCCGCGGTCAGCTCCCGGAAGTCGCCCGGCGAGACGTCCAGCCTCAGAGCTCCGTAGCCGATGCGGCGGATCTTCTCGACGTGATGTCCGATCTCCTCAAACATCTTGCGGATCTGACGGTTGCGGCCTTCGATCAGAGTGAGCTCAAACCAGGGGTTATCGCCACCCCTTACCTGCTCGATCTTTGCCGGAGCGGTTACCACGCGATCACGGCGACCGCTACGCGCCTCATTGAGGCGGCCTCGGTCGATCATGATTCCGCGACGCAGCTGATCGATGCTCTCGGCCGAGGGGACCCCGGCGACCTTCACCAGATAGGTCTTTTCGACTCCCGCCGCTGCCTTGGAGAGCTGATTCGCAAGATTACCGTCGTTGGTCATCAATAGAAGGCCTTCAGAGAGGTAATCCAGGCGGCCTACCGGGTATAAACGTGCAGATTCAGCATGCGGTCCTCGCTTCTTTGCCATCAGGTCAGCGACTGTTGGGCGCTTCTCCGGGTCGGAGAGCGTTGTGACATATCCACGCGGCTTGTTGAGCATGTAGTAGCGGTGCTGCTCGCGACCGCGCAGCAGCTTGCCATCGACGCGGATATGGTCCCGGTCGGGATCCGCGCGCGTGCCCAGCTCGGTGACGACCTGGCCGTTTACCTGAACATGGCCCTCGAGGATGAGACCCTCAGCCTTGCGGCGACTGGAGACGCCTGCTGCCGCGAGAATCTTCTGGAGGCGCTCGCCCCTGTTTTCCTTCGGTTCGGTCATCTGGTAATTATCGCCCGAACCGGACAAGTTCGCCCGCAGCGGCGCTCAGATCTTCGAAAGAACAGGACTAGGACTTAGGTTCCTCCATTAACTGACCGGCATCCTCGCTCCCGGCATCTTCGCTCCCTGCTTCATCGCTCTCGGGCTCTGACGGCGCTTCGGTTGCGGATTCTGGCTTCTCTTCGACGAATTGATCGTCCAGAGGGTCGTCGACCGGGTCAGGGCTTCCGTCGGCCTGCGGCAGGTGGGTGTGGCGTTCTGGTTCAAGCTCCGCAGGAGTCTCCGGGGCATGGTGTTCCGCCGTCGAGTGCTCCATGGGGATCTCCTCCTGTTCGGCGAGCTCTCCCGCCATCTTTTCGAATTCCTCAATGGACGGGAGCTCATTGACATCTTTAAGCCCGAAGCGAAGCAGAAAGTCCTTGGTGGTCTTGTAGAGAATGGGACGCCCGATGACCTGTTTGCGGCCCGCAGTCGTCACCAGCTTGCGTGTCATCAGGGAGCCGAGGACGCCACCGGAGTCGACGCCGCGAATCTCGGAGACCTCGGGCGCGGTGATGGGCTGCTTGTACGCTACGACCGCCAGGGTCTCGAGGGCCTGCAGCGACAGCTTGAGGGGCGGCTTAAGCGATTTCACGAAACCGCGCACGGCATCGTGGTACTCCGGCTTGGTCGCCATCCGATAACCGCTGGCCACCTCGCGGATCTCCAGACCGCGATCTCCGTTCGAGTAGTCGCTGATCAGCTGGTCGAGCAGGGAACGGAAATACTCCCGGAGCCGGCGATTTCTCTCCTTCTCCTCTTTCGCCTCGCGTGCAGATTGCCGTTCCGGGACCTCGCCTGCTGCCTCCTCCGGCAAGGGCTCTGTCGCTTCGGAGACTGCCTGGGCGTCCTCTACGGGTTCAGAAGCGGCAGGAGCTGCCTGTTCCACTTCAGCGATTTCTTCACTGTTCAGGCTGTCCACAGCCCGATCGCCCGCCTGCTGGGCCTCCGCATTGCCACTCTCTTCTTCTGCTTCAAGCGCAAGTGCCTGCTGCGCCTCTGCGAGCTGGTCCAGCTCAGCCTGGGCCTCGTGGCCGAGCAGGCCCATCAACTGGGAGAGGGTCACCGGTTCTTCGGACGCGTAGATGACAGCTTCGATCTTTCCTTTGAGGCTCATTGCCTACGAGTGTATAAGAACGCTCCCTGAAGAGAGCAGTCGTCAAAGGTGTGATTCGGGACGTGTTTTGCACAGCAGAAAGGAGGTGGAATGCGATCTTCCACCCTCCGAAGACGAAGAGTATGAGGAGCTTGTGAACTACCTCACCATCATGTTGAAGAGCCAGTACAGAACTCCCGACAGGATAGCCGCGGCAGGAAGGGTGAAGACCCAGGCAAGTGCTATGTCGCGCAGAGTTGCGACTTGCAGACCGCTCCTGCTCGCAGCCATCGTTCCCGCCACTCCGGAGGACAATACATGGGTCGTACTGACAGGAAGGCCGTACCCGTCCGCGGCAAGAATCGTCATCATCGCCATCAGCTCAGCCGAGGCTCCCTGCGCATAGGTCAGGTGAGTCTTGCCGATCTTCTCCCCGACGGTGATCACAATGCGCTTCCATCCCACCATCGTTCCCAGCCCCAGCGCGAGCGCAACCGCGACCTTGACCCAGGAGGGAATGAACTTGGTCGAGCGATCCAGGAATCCCTTGTAGTTTCCGAAGACTTTTTTGTCGTCATCTGAGACACCAGGACCATACTTCGGCAGCAGGCGCATGGTCTCGCTTACGAGGTACATCTGGTTACGAACGTTCGCCTGCATATTGGCGGGAACGCGATTGAGAGCACCGTACCGCGTGACCTCGTTCTGGATGTCATTGACCATCTGCCGCATTGCCAGCATCGTGCTCCCGCTGAACTGATGGGACGAGACGAAGTGTTCCAGCTCCTGACCGGAGTCGGCGACTACCGCGTTGGGATCGACATACCGCGAGAGTGTGTCTGAGGTCTGACGCGAGACTGCCGTGAAGGTCTCCACCTGGGAACGGGTGACCGCGTGGTTCAGCGCATAGGCCGTCGGAACCGTACCCACCAGGATGAGCATAATGAGTCCCATCCCCTTCTGGCCGTCATTTGAGCCATGGGCGAAGCTAACCCCTGTGCAGGTAAGAACCAGCAGAGCGCGAATATAAAAGGGCGGCGGTTCTGTTCCTTTGGGCGCTTCGTAGAGTCGAGGATCGCGAAGCAGGAGCTTGAACAATCCAAACAGCACGGCAGCACCGACAAATCCGACGACCGGCGAGAAGAGAAGAGCTTTGAATACCTTCGTGACCTGCTCCCAGTCGACTCCGCTCACTCCGCTGGCACCGTGAAGGAGCTGATTGGTGATACCGACACCGATGATAGAGCCGATCATCGTGTGCGAGCTGGAGGCCGGGAGACCACGCCACCAGGTCGCCAGGTTCCATAGAATCGCCGCTACCAGCAGGGCAAAGACCATAGCGAAACCCGCCCCCTTGCTGACCTTCAGAATCAACTCCACAGGCAGCAGCGTGATGACCGAATAGGCCACAGCGCCCGAGCTGGTCAGCACCCCAACGAAGTTCCAGAGCCCTGACCAGACCACCGCGATATGCGGCTCCAGCGAGTGCGTATAGATCACCGTCGCCACGGCGTTCGCTGTGTCGTGGAAGCCATTCACGAACTCGAAACCCAGGGCAATCAGCAGGGCGACTCCCAACAGGAAGTAGGGAAAGATGGAACCCGTGTGGACAAAGGTGAGATCGAGGGAGAGCTGTCGAGCGATGTAACCCACTCCGCCCACCAGCAGGAGGGAAAAGACGGCTATCCCAATCTTGCCTGGCGAGGATTTCTTTAGCTTTTCGTCGAGAAGAGAGCCGGAGGGGAGAGTAGCTGGCGTTGCCATCGATGGTCACCTATGCGTGGATTGGGCCCGGGTCAGTCACGATCACGATAGGCGTCGTTTGCGAACGGAATGTGAACAGCAGGTGAAGAAACACCGGACTAAGGAAGGGAAATAGTTTTCCTCATCCGCAGGAAAAAATAAGCATATATGCAAAAAAGTTCCGTTGAGGACGCACCAGCACCGCGAAAATCGCCGACGCCTGGGCCCCGGGGGTTCTTTTTTGGATTTGGCCGCCCACTTGCAATAGGTCTTTCCATAATGAAGATCAAGTACCTTTCTCTTTTGGCAGTAAGCCTTGTTGTTCTCCCAGGTCTGTGCAAAGCCGACGGTGTGGCCCCCTTCGGCGTAGCAAGTGCATACAATCTAGTGGCCCTTGGAACGGTTGACTCCCACGGCAATACCGTCATCGCAGGCAATATCTCAACCACAGCAGACATTACAGGACGGGTCGCCGCAGCCGGAATGGTAACGAGTGGAACGACGATCGGAAGTAATCTCTACAGCGATCCATGGGGCTCGCTGGCGCATTTCGATCTTGTGTCAACGGGAGGGCTCAACTCCGGAGAGCAGTTCAACATCAACAGCCATGGAAACGTCTTTGCTCCGGGGAGCAATGGCAACTTCAACTTCAACGGAGGCGGACATCGCGTAAGCACTGGCTCGTCGGGGATTGATTTCGACAGCCTGCGCACTACGCTGGACAACAAGTCGCTGGCATTAGCTGCACTGAGTGCGAACGGCGAGGTTCTGGGAACAAATCACTCGTCTGTGAATCCGTCCTTCTTCGTCTTGAAGGGAACCAGTTCAATCCTGAATATCTTCAACATCACTGCCGCCCAGTTTGGCGACACGAACCATCCACTCGACATCATCGCACCCGCTGGCTCGACCATCATCATCAACGTCGATGGCAAGAACGTCGCTCTGGGGACCGGGATCTACTATAACGACCAACAGAATTCAGGCGACAGCAGCGCGAATTCCAACATCCTGTTCAATTTCTCTGACGCTGATACCGTAACCATCAATGGTCAATTCACCGCTTCGGCGCTCGCTCCGTTTGCGATCCTGAGCGGCAACTCCCAGATGTCCGGCACATTCATTGCCGCTGCCATCGGCCAGACCGGCGAGGTTCACAACCAGGAGTTCACCGGAACGCTTCCGCCAACGGTGCCAACGAGCGTTGCTCCCGAACCAGCTTCGCTGGCGTTGATGGGAACAGGCATGGCAGCACTCGCCGGATTGATTCGGAAGCGGAAGAAGCAGTAAACATCCGCGCTCGTCTCATTTCGAGCGAGGCTTAGATTCAGACTTGATCTTCAGTGAAATCCTCACCTGCGAGCATAAGTGTCGCTCACAGGTGAGGATCACAGTTGTGACGGGATTATCGCCAGTCGTCGCGAGCCTGTTGCTGATCCGCGAAGACCTGATCGAAGTTATCGGTCTTCTTGATCAGGATGTCTCCCTCGGAGATAGGCTGGTGCAGCAGAACCGCCTGTAGGCGAACAAGCTCAAGCATCGCAAGGAACATGCAGATCAGGGCCCGCTCGGTGTGGGTGTTGTGCAGCAGGCGTCGAAGAGAGACAGGCTTGTCTTCCATGACGAGGCGGCGCTTCACATAGTCGATCATCTGAGCCACGGTCACAGACTCTTCGTCGACATCCAGCACCGGCCTTTGCCGCAATCGGCCCAGAATGTCCTGAAAGACGCGGACAAGATCGACGGTATCGGCCGCGATCTCACGCTCCGCATCTGCGGAGTCACGGAAATCCCGTATGCCAGGATTGCTCCAGGTAGCTTCCTCAATCTGCTGCTTCTGCATCAGCATCTGCGCAGCCGCCTTGAAGCGTTCGTGCTCGAGCAGACGCTCTACCAGTTCGCGGCGTGGATCTTCCGAGTCGGTTCCTGTGACATCGCTGGGGTCGCGAGGCAGAAGCATCTTTGACTTGATGTGGATGAGGAGCGAGGCCATATAGATGAACTCGCCGGCAGCATCGACGTCGGTCTGCTGCAGCTTGTGGGTGTAATCCAGGAACTGCTCGGTGATGCGGGCAATAGGAATGTCGTAGATGTCGATGTTCTGCTTGCGAATGAGGTCGAGCAGAAGGTCGAGCGGGCCGTCATAGACCAGGCCGACAGTTACGGAAAAGGGCGACTGCGACGCCTCCTCTTTATCCCTTTTGTCTTTCTCCCTGTCCTTCGCTGATGCACGCCTGGGCTCCAGGGCGGGAGCAGGCACAGGATGCTTGAGGGCGAACGGCTCAGCGACTTCGCCGTTCTCGATCGCTTCAGGTGGGGAGGCCGGGGCCGCAGCCTCGGGATTCTCTTCGGTTTGGAGAGTCGGGTCCTGTGGATTGATGGTTTCGTCGCTCATAGAGATGAAAGACCTACAGCATAGCGGACTTCCTGCATCGTCTGGTTCGCTCGAGCTGCGGCACGAACCGCGCCCTGACGCAGGATCTCTTCTACTTCCACGAAGTTTGATTCATAGTAGCGTCGCCGCTCCTGGATAGGTGCAAGATGCGCTACAACGGCATCTGCCAGCCAGCTCTTGCACTGGATACACCCGATTCCGGCGGTAGTACACCCGATGCGCGCCTCCTGCTGCGTCTCTTCCGAAGAGAAGACCTTGTGCAGGTCGAAGACGGGACATACGTCCGGGTTCCCTGGATCCTCCCGTCGCACACGCGCCGGATCGGTCACCATAGTCTTGAGCTTTGTCCGCACCTCCGACTCCGGGTCGGACAGCAGAATGGTGTTGCGGTAGCTCTTGGACATCTTTCGTCCATCGGTTCCCGGCAGCTTGGGAGAGGGAGTCAGGAGGACATCCGGTTCTGGCAGCACCTCCGTGCGACCGAATCCCTCCGTGATCTTCTTCGTCTGGTGCGCAGCTTCATAGAGCTCATGTGCGGAGAAGGCAGACTTTGCCTTATCGCCGGCAAGCTTTCGCGCCTTCTCCTGGATGGCTCCCATCTCCCATGGAGCCGCATCGGAGGCGAGGTGAAAATCGCCAGGGAAGAACTGATTGAAGCGCCGCGCGATCTCACGCGTCAGCTCGACGTGCGCGACCTGATCTGCGCCCACAGGCACGTAACGCGGCTTGTAGAGCAGGATGTCCGCGCTCTGCAGCAGTGGATAGCCGAGAAAACCATACGTGGCCAGATCCTTCTCTTTCAGCTGCTCCTGCTGGTCCTTATAGGTCGGCACACGCTCCAGCCAGCTCAGCGGAGTGATCATGCTGAACAATGCATGCAACTCGAAATGTGCTTTGACGTCACTCTGAATGAAGAGCGTGGAGATCTCAGGATCGAGACCGGCGGCGAGGAAATCAAGGATCACCTCGCGGATATTCTCACGAAGATTCGATGTGTTGGCGTAGTCCGTTGTCAGTGCGTGATAGTCAGCGATGAAAAAGTAGCACTCATAGTCATGCTGCAGCTTTACCCAATTGAAGAGCGCACCCATATAGTTTCCCAGGTGCAGCTTGCCTGTGGGCCGCATACCGCTCAAGATTCTTGGACGTGCTGAAGAAGAAGATAAATCGGTCATGATGCTCAAATTGAGATGATACGGGAAGCGCTGCCCTAGAGAGCCGCAAGGATGGAGTCGAAGGCCGACTGGAGTGGATAGAGAAAGACGCGGAAGATGAATCCTCCAGCCACGAGCATGAAGATCCACAACGCCAGCATACCCATCCGGTCATAAATCCGCAGAGCGTTGTATGGCAGAAAGTGACGGAGAATTCGGCTGCCATCAAGCGGAGGAAAGGGCACCAGATTGAAGACGAACAGAAGAAGATTGATCAGAATGATGAAGTAAAGCAGAAGCGCGACGGGAAAGAGGGCGGGAAGGTTTTCAGTTGAAACCCCGGGAAGATGCATCGCAAGTGCCATTGCCGTAAATACAGCCAGGGTTCCGCCAGGCACCAGGTGCTTGATGATCAACAGCAGGATGAGCGCACCGGTGGCCAGCAGAAGATTACTGGCAGGGCCGGCCAGGGTCACCATGATGTCGTCTCTCTTATAGTTTTTGAAGTTGCGCGCGGTGACTGGAGTGGGTTTTGCCCAGCCAATCAAAGGCCAGTGGTAGACAAGGGCGATAAGAGGCATCAGAACCGAACCAAACAGATCCAGGTGTTTCAAGGGATTCAAGGTAACTCGACCCAGCATGCGGGCCGTTGGATCGCCCAACCGCCACGCCATCCACGCATGAGCGCACTCGTGCACACTGAAGGCGAGGATCAGCGCAAATACCTGGAAGACTATGAGAACGACGTTCTGATTCATCCTATTAGCCTAAAGGATGAATCATTCCTTGGGAAAACGGAGGGCAGACTGCCTCCTAGACCCCTGCCTATCCCATCTTTTCTTTCAACCCAGCCTCAACCAGCCACCGATTCATAGGGTAAGAGGTCAGAAAGCCGCAGATCATTCCAATCTGCATCATCAGCCAGTATTCAGGCTGTATCGGCTCCAGGTGAGGCGAAGGAAACAGCTTGAAGTAGACGAGAGCCATCCAGGCGTACATTCCCACCTGGAAAGCGAGGATGGAGAGGGTATCCGCCTTGACGGCCGCCACAATGCCCTCTTTCACCGACAGGTTGCGCATCGGCTTTATGGAAAAGTATTGAATGATGACGCCCAGAAGCCACGCGGCCGCCAGGTCCCATGCGAAGCTGGCCCACAGCTTTGAACCGAGAAGTGTGACACCCAGCCCAAAAAGCGTGAACTCCGTCAGTACGTCGGCGATAGTGCAACCTGCTCCACAATGACTGGTGGCAAGGGCGACCTGATTCCACGTAACAGGCTTCTCCTTCTCCTGGTGACCGCCTTCCTTGTGGGGCATCGCGGGGCCCTTCCTCGCGCGTCCGAACTGCAGGTATGCCCAGACAGCTATGGGACCAAAGTAAAGGGCAGTGATGGGCCAAACGAGATTCATGACGCTCATCGGCTGTGGACGGCGGCTGATGTCGAGTGCGATCCCGACGGCACACAGGCCAGCAACGATGAGGCTGACTACGGATAATAAATGCAGCAAACAGCCCCCTTCTGTCCGTAGGATGCATGGAAGCGGCGGCAGAGACCTTGGCTGCAGGACTAGCTAGGCGGGTGGATTCTTTTCGCGCTTAACCTTTGCCGGGATGCCGACCGACACGACACCCGGCGGCACCGGCTTGGTCGCCAGCGCCATGGCGCCAAGCATGGAGTTTTCACCCACGCCCGCTCCCGCCAGAACGGTGGCGTGATAGGTTACCCGCGCCTTGGGACCTATCTCCGTCGGTTTGTTGGTTACATCCGCCTGAACATTGATGTCGTGGGTGTGGGAGTAGATATTGGCGTAATCCGAGACACTCGTCCCTTGGCGCAGAATCAATCCGCCCCGATCATCCAACATGACGTTCCTGTGAATGGTGCAGTTGTCTTCGATGGTGAGGTTGTACCCGTAGGTGAACTCCACGTTGTGAAAGATCTTCACTCCCTTGCCCAGAGACTGGAAGATGTGGTGCCCCAACATGCAGCGGAAGCGGAAGCCGAGCCAATGATTCAGACCCAGTGGAGAGCGATCGAACATCTGCCAGAACCAGATAAGAGGCTTACGAACGGCGTACTTCTCAGCATCGATGTCGCCATAGTACTCAGGCTCGAGCGTCACGTTGCGTGGGTCAAAGCACTCTGTGAGTGTGTGGCTTGCCAACTCACTGGTCAGCGTAACCGGAGTTCGCCCCCCGTGAGGTTTTCCGAGATACATCTGGTAGAGCTCATCGCGCACGATCTCCGACCGGCGATCGACAGAATCGTGCCGGGTGAACTCATCATTGAGCTGTGAAAGCCAGCGCCGGTAGGTGGATTCCGCTTCGGGAGTAGGCTTCAGTTCGCGATAGGTGTACTGGGGCATCAGTCTTCTCTCTTTACATGTACGTTCGAGTTGCCCGCACTGTTTCGCCTATTCGATGGCGAAGACAGCATAGACGGTCGCAGACTTTTCTACCTCTCTCGGGTTGATCGCCAGCGGCTGTACCTTCTCCATCGCCGGTGCCGCTGCCATCGCGCGGAACATCGGACGAGGCCCGCTGGGCTGCACCTCGTTGCTGGCGTACAGAAGCGAGCCGAGCTTCGCATTCAGGCTGGTCGCCATCTGCTGGGCCTGCGTGTGCGCACGCTGAAGCGCCTTTGCTGCAGCCTGCGTCTCAGGCGCATTCTCATCCTTGAAGTCCCAGTCAATCTGTCCCGACTGATTCGCCCCCGCCTTCACGGCAAGATCCAGAGCCTTCGCGGCATCCGCCGCTTCCATCTTGATAGTCCAGCTCTGCGTAACCTGGAACTGCCGCTGGGCCTTCTGAGCCTCGGTGAGCTTGTCGAGCTGATAATTCTGTACAGGGGCGATCTGCTGGTTCTCGCTCTGGATGGAATCCTTCGGAATGCCACTATCGGTCAACGCATTGACGATCGAATTCGAGAGCTTCGAGCCATTCGCGTACGCAGTATTGCTATCGGGACCATAGGCGATGAAACCGACATGCAGAGTGGCCTGGTCTGCCAGCGCGGTCACCTTGTCGGTCGCGGTAATGGCAATCGTGCGATTCTCTTTATTCACCTGAATGGTCTGGGCTGCGCCCGAGAGGGCCATCCCGGCTACAAGCAGGCTCAGTGCAGCAGAGCGAAAACGTATCATCCTTATTCTCCTGTCCTGTTGATGAGATCGGCGAGGGTCTCTTTGTGTTTTTCCTTCGCGCCGCGCTTCTGTTTCGGATCGAGCAGCACACGCTCAGACGGTGGTTGGCCAACGCGTTCACGGGCATTTGCCTTAACGGCTTTTACAGCAGAAAAAATCTTCTTCTTCGTCTTACTCATCTGCGTGCCCCGGGGGCTCTCGATCCGACGGCTGCGAGTCCCTCTGCGATTATGCAATACTCTTGTACTTATGGTCCGGTAGCCGCTGGACCGCACGAGGGTGCGGCTTCCAAACAAAACAGCCGCAGACCGAGAGGTGCTGGATGGAAGAACGCGATTTTTTCGACGAGCGTCCGGAGCAGCGGACCCACACCATGACCTGCCCGCACTGCGGACAACAGGGCGAGTATGAGCTTGGCTGGATCGTACGAAGAAAGAAGAACCAGCTTCCCCGAGGAGCTGACGACCGCGACCGGGCGCGATTTGCCAAAGCCCAGAGCTATATGGTGCGTCGCGATGACATGGTTGGCTGCAAAAATGTCCGCTGCCGAAAGCGGTTCGAGGTGGCAGGCATACAGTCAGTAGCGTTTCTGTAGCCCGGAGTTCCCAGGACCTATCAGGGGCCCTCCTGAGGGCAAATCGAATCTCTTCCGCTGTCTTTACGAATGAATGGCCGTTCAGTTATGCTTCCGGCGCTGGACGAATACCGTTCTCTGCTGTTCGCAAAGTGTCGAAGTGTCATCGTGAGCTATGCTTTAATGGAAAAGAAAGTTGCCGCCGCTCGGGATGCTTTCCTCGAACCGCAACGAAACGCAGGGAGACAAGAAAAGACTCATGGCTAACACGCTGCTGCCCATCGAAGAACGAAATCTGACCCCCGATGAAGTCGAACTTCTGGACAGGCGCCGCCGCCGCGGTCAGCTCTGCCTGGTCATCGGCTTTCAGTGCCTCATCGTCTTCACGCTGGTGACTCTGTGGGCTGGTCAGGACTTCACGGTTTCGCCGGGACTGGCACATCCCATGGTCTACTGGGACGCAATTACAGGAACTCTGGCAGCAATCTTCCTGCTGGCCGGTATTCGTCTGCGCCGCGGGTCTACCGAGTTCATCAGCTACTAGCTGAGGCGCTCGACCAGACTCGGGAATTGTTCGAAAGAGTGAGCGGTACAGCCTATGCTGTCCTGCTCACGGACAGGTTCGGATGATTGCTGGGGGGCTTCAATCGGCTGCATCTCTCCGTTCCCTGACGGGAACACTTCTGCTTTCCCAGTTACCGTCCTCTCCCTTCCTCACTCTGTCTGAACCCTCGCGCTTCACCGCGATTGAGAGCGGATTGCTCGCCGTCAGCATCGGCCTGTCGTGCGGTCTCTTCTTCTGGCGCTTCGGCCCCATCCTGGGTACCATCCTCCGTTCGCGGAAGGATCCTGGACTGACACTTCACCCACTCGGCCGCCGCACCTGGGACTTCGTTTGGGAGGTGCTCTGCCAGGCGAAGGTCATACGCCAGCGACCGCTTCCCGGACTGGCCCATGCCTTTGTCTTCTGGGGATTCCTCGCCTTCGCCCTCGTCAGCCTCAACCACCTGGCCGTCGGCTTCGGGCTGGGCTTTCTCTCTCCCTCAAGTACTGCAGGCCGCTTCTACTTTTATTTCGCAGCCCTCTGGGCTCTACTGGTGGCCATCTCTATCACGGGCCTGTTCGTCAGGCGATTTTTTGTGCGACCCGTCTGGCTCGGTCAAAAGGTCTCTTACGAATCTGGCGTGATCGCCTTCCTTATCTTTTTGCTGATGCTGAGCTATCTCGGATCGTTCTTCGTCACGGGTGAGGGCGCGGCGATTCGCCTGCTCTGGTGGACGCATACGCTCACGCTGCTTCTCTTTCTTCCGCTGATCCCCCATACAAAGCATCTCCATCTCGTCCTCAGCCCGGTGACCGTATTCCTCAAGCGCCCGGGATTCTCGGATATTCCCCCGCTTCGCGAAGATGAGGATTTCGGCCTGGTCGCGGGCAAGGATGTGACCCAGCTGATCTCCCTGCAGACCTACAGCTGCGTGGAATGTGGTCGATGCACGGAGCACTGCCCTGCTGCGACAACCGGCAAGGTTCTGAACCCGAAAGAGATCATCCTTGGCTTTAGAAGCTATCTGAATGAGTTTGGACCCTCGTCTGACGTGCCACTGCTTACCGAGTCGCGAATCGCTTCCCCCGACAATCCGCCGGCAAAGTTTCTGAGCATGGAGGCAGCCTTCCAATGCACCACCTGTGGAGGCTGCGAGTTCCAGTGTCCGGTCGGAATCCAGCACGTTCCCATCATCGTCGGCCTGCGTCGCGGGGCAACCAATACCGGGGCATGGGAGGACGACTACGGCACCAAACTCTTTCTGGCGCTTGAGAAGAACGGCAATGCACTGGGCCTTGGTACAGCCGAGCGCGACAAGTTCATTCAGAAGCAGGCGTTTCCAATCTTTGATGGCTCTCAGGAGTATTGCCTCTGGATGGGCTGCATGGGAGGATACGATCCTAAGGGCCGGGAGATCATTGCCGATTTCGCAAAAGTCATGCAGCATCTCGGAACAACCTTCGGAGTCCTGAAGAAGGAAAAGTGTACCGGCGACCCAGCACGACGACTTGGCAACGATCTCGTGTTTCAGACGTTAGCCGAGACGGGACTGAAGACCTTAGAGACCGCGAAGGTCAAGAAGATCGTTGCGATATGTCCGCACTGCGTCCGCACCATTGCGACCGATTGGAAAGACTTCGGTGTTGCACCGGAGATTGAACATCACTCCGAGTTCATGGCCCGCCACATAGACCGGCTGCCTAAGCAGAACTCCGGAAGCATTGTTTATCACGACCCCTGCTATCTCGGACGCTATCAAAACATCTATGAGGAGCCGCGAACGGTTGTAGAGCACGCAGGCACACTCCTGGAGGCGCCACGTTCCCATGAGCGCAGCTTCTGCTGTGGCGCGGGCGGCGGCCTGGCCTTTCTGGGAGAGGAGCAGGGTGATCGCGTCAGCCATGTTCGCGCTCGTGAACTGGCGGCTACAGGAGCGCAGATTGTCGGGACGGCCTGCCCTTTCTGCAATACGATGTTCCGCGATGCTCTGACAGCCGTGAGCGATGCTCCCCCGCAGCTGCTCGATATCGCACAGTTGACCGTGCGCGCCTTGTCCGCACCGCAGGATCCAAAGCCGTCCGGCCTAACAGAATCAGGAGGAGCGCAGTGAAGATTGTCGTAGCCATCAAGCAGGTCCCGGAGCGAGATGCCCCAGTCCACATCGCGGCAGATGGCAGATGGATTGACGAAAGCGACCTGAACTACACCATCAACGAGCCGGATGCTTACGCACTCGAAGAGGCGCTCCAGCTGAAAGAAAAGGGCGGAGATGGGGAGGTGGTGGTGGTCTGCGCAGGTCCGGATCGGGTGCAGAGCACCCTGCGCGAAGCCCTGGCCAAGGGTGCGGACCGTGCCATCCACATCGAATGCGACGATCTCGGCTCGCGGGACACTCTCGGAATTGCCAGGATTCTCGCGGAGGCAATCAAAGAAGAGGCGCCGGACCTCATCTTGACAGGACTGCAGTCTGACGATCTCGGTCTGGGCCAGACCGGCGTCGTTCTCGCGGAGCTGCTCGGAATCCCGCACGCGACCATCATCATGCAGGTCGAACTCCTCGGATCGGGATTGAAGGTGAAGCGCGAGTTGGAAGACGGTTGGTTTCAGCATGTCGAGATGCCGCTTCCGGCGCTGCTCACCATCCAGTCGGGAGGGAACAAGCTGCGTTATGCCACGTTGATGGGAATCAAAAAAGCGAAGAGCAAGGAGATGAAGACTGTCGCTGCTTTCCCCGCTACAGCTGCTCCGGCGGTCGAGTTGGAGCGTGTCTTTCTACCGGAGAAGCAAAAGAAGACCGAGATGTTTACCGGCTCGCCTGCAGAGATTGCGGCAAAGATCGTCGAGAAGCTGAAATTCGAAGTGAGGGTGCTATGAGCGGTGTGCTTGTCATGATGGAGCAGCGAAACGGCGCCTGGAACCGGATGAGCTTCGAGGCTCTTGCTGCCGGTCAGCAATTGGCGGAACATCTCGGAACCGAATGCTCAGCCGTAGTGGTGGGGCGAAACTCTGGTTCGCTGTCCCAGGAACTGGCGTCCAAAAAGCTGAAAAAGGTATATGCCATCGATCACGAACTTCTGGCGAGCTACACCGCGGATGGTTATCTTGCGGCTCTGGAACAATTCGTGAAGCAGGAAGCGCCGGACTATGTCCTCTTCCCTCACACGTATCGGGTCCGCGATTTCGCGCCGGCGTTGGCGACCCGGTTCAGCCAGGTCCTCATCAGCGACGTCATTACGATCCGCTACGGTTCTGGCAGTACGGGCAGCCCGATGTTTGTCCGGCAGCTGTTGCAGGGCAAGTTGAACGCGGATTACCGTCATACCTCCCAGGGACCCTGTTTCGTCTCCGTTCAGGCTGGTACCTTCCGGTCCGATGCGGTACAGGAAGGCACAGCCTCGGTCGAGACCTTCACGCCGCAACTCCTGCCGGACCAGATCCGCAGCAAACCCGGCGAGCCTTTTCGTGAGTCTTCCCAATCCGTCGATCTATCTTCTGCGCCCCTGATCGTCTCCGTCGGCCGCGGGATCGGAGAACAGGACAGCCTCTCACTGGTCGAAGAACTAGCCCAGGCTTTGGGGGCAGAGCTTGCCGCTTCGCGCCCGATCTGCGACAACGGATGGCTTCCGATGGAACGGCAGGTAGGAAGCTCGGGTCAGACTGTCTCCCCAAAGCTCTATGTGGCTGTGGGGATCTCTGGAGCCATTCAACATCTTGTCGGCATGAAAGGCTCAAAAGCGGTACTTGCCATCAATAAGGACGAAAATGCCCCGATCTTCGAGATTGCCGACTATGGCGTGGTGGGAGATCTCTTTGAGATCGTTCCGGAGCTCACCAAGGCCGTTCTTGCCGCAAAGGGCTGAGAAGCAGCGTCGCGGTGCCAAAGAATCCATTCCGAAGCGTCGGGGATCCTGCCTCCGAAGAAGACATCGTAGGCTTTTCGAAGAACGCGCTCTATACTGTAACCTCTGCTTCATTTGTTTCACTTCTACGGCCACGCGCATCGAATCGTATTAAAGAAGAAGCCCATGGCAACTATCTCCCCATTGCTGCCGATCAGAGATGACGCTGGAACTCTCGTGATAGAGGACCGCTCGCAACCGGAGCGGCTGCGTGATCGTTTTGGTCGCGCCATCACCGACCTGCGCCTTTCGGTCACGGACCGGTGCAACTACCGCTGCGTCTACTGTCGGACCGGCAACGATGGCGCCCAATACAGTGAGCTTGCAATCGAAGACTATCTCCGCATGGTGCGCATCCTGGTGTCTCTGGGGATAGAGAAAGTTCGCCTGACAGGTGGGGAACCTCTACTGCGCTCGGGCCTGGTCGAGATGGTTCGCGAGCTGGCAAAACTCAGGACAGCTTTTCTCCCCAATGGGGAGCCGACCGCATCGGGTGCTCCGTTGGACCTCGCTCTCACAACCAACGGACATCTCCTGGAGAAGCTTGCGCTACCCTTGGCAGAAGCCGGTCTCAGCCGCGTCACCGTGAGCATGGACGCCGTTGACTCCGAGACCTTCACCAGGATCACGCGAGTGCCTAGAAGCTTTGATCGCGTCCTGGCCGGTGTCAGAAAAGCAATGGATGTGGGGTTGGGTCCGGTGAAGGTCAACTGTGTTCTGCTTCGGGGCTTCAACGACAACCAGATCGAAGCTTTCGCGGAATTTTCCCGCCGCGAGGGTGTGATCGTGAGATTCATCGAGTTCATGCCGCTGGAAGAGGACCGCAGCTGGAAGCCGGAGACGGTCGTCCCCATGAGCGAGATCCTGGATCGGCTGCGTGGCTATCGTCCCTTAGTCGAACTTCCGCAAAAGGCGGCAAGCGAAACTGCACGACGGTTTACCTTCGATGACGGGCTCGGAGAGATCGGCATTATCGCTCCGGTCTCGCGTCCCTTCTGCGGACACTGCAGCCGGATTCGGCTTACCTCCGATGGGAAGCTACGAACCTGTCTCTTCTCACAAACCGATCATGATCTCTATGGCCGAATGCTGCACCACGGAACCGATGAGGAACTCTCCGCGTACATACGCAAAGTTGTCCTTTCCAAAGAAGAACGCCATCACATCGGTGAACCAGGCTTTGAGAAACCTTCGCGAAGTATGGTTCACATTGGAGGCTAGAGAATTGCTTGGTGCCTCTCTGGTCCGGACGAAAACCAGTCATTTCTACTGCTTGAGAAATTCAATCGCAGGGATAGCAGTAAATGTTTGATTTCAAGGGGCCTTCATTGAAAGATCGGCGCCCGTTCGAAGTAATCGACAGCCGCCAGATGGATCACCTCAGGGTGTTCCACGATGTAGCGCGCGCCCTTACGGCAAGCCTTGAACTGGAAGAGATTCTCAGCGCCATCATGAACAAGATGGCGCAATTCTTTGGACCGGAGCGCTGGTCCATGCTGATGGTGGACCAGAAGACGAACGAGCTCTACTACGCGATTGCAGTGGGAGAGAATGCTGAAAGCCTCCGCGGCCTCCGCGTCCCCATCGGAGAAGGCGTTGCCGGGTGGGTTGCTGCCACCGGCAACCCGCTTGTCGTGCCGGATGTGAGGCTCGATCCGCACTGGGCCGCCTTCTCAGCCAAGCATCCCGAACTGAACATCCAGTCAATCGCCTGTGTTCCTGTGCGCTCCGGCGATAAAACGCTGGGTGTCATCCAGCTTCTCAACAGCAAGCTCGACCTGCTGTCGGAGTATTCCATCTCGTTCCTGCGAATCCTCTGCGACTATGCTGCGATCGCTATTCAGAATGCGCGATCCATGACGCTGATTCAGGAACTCACCATCACCGACGACTGCACCGGGCTCTTCAACGCACGCCATCTCTACACAATGCTCGAAGAACAGGTCTCCAGGCGTGGAGAGTTCAGCCTGATGTTTGTCGATCTTGACCGCTTCAAAAGCGTCAATGACACCCATGGCCATCTGATCGGCAGCAGATTGCTCGCGGAGGTGGGTAACCTCATGCGGCGCTCTCTGGGACCCGCCAACTCCGCGTTTCGGTATGGTGGCGACGAATTCGTCGCCATGCTGCCGGGAATGGGTAAGGCCGCCGCCATTGGAACTACAAAAGCTCTATGGGAAGATCTGCGCCGCACCCCCTTCCTCGAAGGAGCAGGTCTGTCGCTCAGTCTGTCCGGAAGCTTCGGGTTGGCGACCTATCCGGAAGATGGCAATACCGTTCAGGCGATCCTGCGGTCCGCCGACGAGATGATGTACGAGGCCAAGACCACGCGCGACAACGTCGCAGTCGCGGGCCGCGGACTCCTGATGGAACGCGCGAAGCTCCCGACCGCCATCCGGTCTTCCCGCTAACTCTATTGATCCGGACGCCTTGGCGAGAGCGCAAAGGGCCGCTTGGGCTGGGGAAGAATAGCATCGCGATTTGCCGGCGCCATAGGATGAACGCCGAAGTCCCACACTCCAAGATTTACTTCTCGATCCGACAACACCTCCATCAGGGCATACTCGCCAAAGGTGAGTGACTGCTTTGGCGTCAGCTTCATCCAGTGACCTCCAGGAAGGACCTCCAAAGTCGTCTGCACGACATCTTCAATCGGCTCGCCACCCCCAAGCAGACCGATTTTGAAGGAAGCCACCACCCGTGTGCCTGTTCGCACATCCGCCCTAACAATAACGAAACGACTCGTGCTGGCATCGTGGTGAGGATCGTCCTTCATCGCAGTCGAAGCCCCATGCGTATCGACCGTCAGGGGCGTATTGCCGTCCGGCACGATCGCCTCGCCAATCCGGATGTAGAGGACTGGGTTGTCGACGTGCAGTTGCACCATGGAGCGCTCCCCCTTCAACTGGACAAGTTGGTGAGGACTTGAAAGCGGATTGACCACGGCCTTCAGGATGTTATGAGCAGTATTGTGGTTCAGCTCGCCGTCGGACTGGGGAAGCGGAACCAGCTGCGGCTGCCCCTGGAACGTATCCAGAACCAGCACATTATCCAGCTCAGGCAATCGCAGGTCAGGAGCGACCTCCGGAGTCATCGCCGCGCGATCCGCTTCTTCCTTCAGCAGTTCGGGGTCGATCGGTGGGGCCTCTCCCTTTTGCGAATCCTCGGGCTCCGCATGGCTTCGTTCCCATTTCTGGGTGGCATCGATGTCCACCAGCGCAGCCGGAATCTCCTCCTGCACCCCGCCACGTTCGGCGGAGATGTAGCGGACTCGATCGCCAATCACCTCATAACTCATCACAATCTGGTAGCTGCCGTCTTTGAGAATCAGGCGAGTACGGTGCGGTGACGAACTATCGGCTGCCGGCAGAGACTTCCTCTGCGCCGACTGCCCTTCCCCATTGCTGACAACAGTAAGGGGCAAGAGCCCCGCAAGAAGTAACATTCCGAGGAACTTTGTATGAACTCGCTTCGTCTTACCCATAGACCTGATTCCCACAGTTTTCTGCCAGCGCTTCATTAGACGTGCGTCGAATGTCGAGACGTGCAGGATGTCTGCGATTTTGGCATTCCCCTCAGGCTGTGCTAAACCAAAAGAGTACACTTCCATGCGCTTATTCTCTCAACTCGGACGGCAGGAGCAGCAGCCTATCTGGCTTCAGGTGCTTGCACTCGTCTGCGTTTTTGCAGTCTGCGCGATGAGTACGGCCCAGGTCTCTCACACTCACGCTGAGTTTTCCGCGCTGAAGCAGCAGGGCACCCATCACAATGGTCCTGCGCCGGACGACCACTGCCCGCTCTGCGTGGCAATGCACTCTACGCTGGCGGTCCCGGATCACTACGCCCCTGAGCCGATGGTCTCGATGTTGCGGTTTGACTCCGTCGCGGCTGAGGCGGCTCGCATCTTCCGGTGGCGCTTTGAGATGGCCAGCCGACCTCCACCTGCACAGAACTACGCCTAGTTCCTGCAGGTATTCGACATCTCTGGACCCTCTCCGGACGGCTTTGCTTACCTGTCACGCAGTTCTGCATTTTCTGAATTGCTTCTCTTCCTTCTCAGGTTCGACAGGAGTTCTTTTCCATGGGTAAGTCTGTTCTACGCGTCCTGTGCGCATCTTTTCTCGTCCTCGCCGGTCTGGTTTCTTTCGGTTACGCCCAAAGCAACTCCGGAACCGTATCCGGTACTGTCACTGACCCCAGCGGTGCTGTAGTTCCCGGTGCCAAGGTGCAGATCGCCAATCACGTGACCGGTTACAGCAGAACCGCCACCAGCGACGCCTCCGGGCAGTTTCACTTCTACAACGTTCCCTTCAATCCATATCGCGTCAGCACTACAGCAGAAGGCTTCGACCCCGCGACGAAGTCCGTCGACGTAAACGCTGTCGTTCCGATCACTCTTCCTCTTCGGCTGGCAATTGCCGGTTCTTCGACGTCGTCACCGTCGAAGGGGGTTCCGATCTCATCGAAAATGACTCCACCTTCCACACAGACGTTGACCGCAACGTTATCGATCGCCTTCCGGTTGAGAGCCAGTCCTCTTCGCTCAGCTCCATCGTTACGCTCTCTTCTCCGGGCGTGTCAGCCGATTCGAACGGACTATTTCACGGACTTGGAGATCATGCGGAGAACTCCTTTTCTGTCGATGGCCAGCCGATTACAGATCAGCAGAGCAAAGTCTTCTCCAATCAGCTTCCCGCCGACGCCGTTCAATCGTTAGAGGTGATCGGCGGAGCTCCGACAGCTGAATACGGCGATAAAACCAGCCTCATCATCAAGGCCACCACCCGCTCCGGCCAGGGAGTCACAACTCCCCACGGCAGCATCGCTCTGGACTATGGAACCTTCGGCACCACCAGCGTCGACGGCAACGTTGCCTATGGAGGTCAGCGATGGGGCAACTTCGTTGCTGTTAATGGAATGAACTCCGGCCGCTTCCTCGACGGTCCCGAGTTTCAGACGCTGCACGACAAGGGTAACCAGCAGAACATCTTCGATCGTGTCGACTTTCAGTTCAAGGATCAGGATTCGCTCCACACCAATCTGCAGTACACGCGCTCCTGGTTCCAGACCCCGAACTCCTTTGACACGATGAGCGTCAACGACCAGTTCGGGAATCCCGTGGGAGAGACCGATCAGCGATCGAAGATCGAGACCTTCAATATCGCTCCCACATGGACACACATCCTGAACCAGCAGACCGTACTCAATCTTGGCGCCTATGTCCGTCGCGATGCGTACAACTACTACCCCAGCAACAATCCACTCGCCGACCTTGGGCCCATCCAGCAGGAGACGGTCCAGCAGTATCGAACCCTGACGAACACTGGCGTTCACTCCGACGTCTCATGGGTGAAAGGTATCCACAATGTGAAGGTTGGAGGCATGTACCAGCAGACCTTCCTTCGTGAGAATCTCAGCACCGGCCTCATCGACCCTCTCCTGAACTCGCCCTGCGTCGACGCTCAGGGCGATCCGGTCAACGGCTTCCTTGATCCTTCCCAGTGCCCTGGAGCAGGGCTTCAGCCCAGCCTGACGTTCAATCCTGTACTTCTCCCACACGACCTCACGAGAGGCGGAACGAACTACGCATGGCACGGACGTACCGACGTCAAGCAGCTGGCGCTCTATGCTCAGGACCAGATCACCAAAGGTCCCTGGCTTCTCAACCTGGGTATCCGCGGCGACCTCTACAACGGTCTCTCCGTCCAGCGTCAGGCCGAACCGCGCGTCGGCATCTCCTATAACATCAAGCGCACGAATACTGTCCTTCGCATCTCTTACGCACGCACCCAGGAGACGCCGTTCAACGAAAACCTCGTACTCTCCACCAAAGGCTGCTACGACCCTGTTATTCAGGGAATCTTCCTGACACTTGGAACCTGCACGCCCACGCCCTTCGATCCCGGCTTCCGCAACGAGTTTCACGCAGGCCTTCAGCAGGCCTTCGGAAAACATCTCGTCGTCAGCGGAGAGTACATCTGGAAGTACACTCACAACGCGTTCGACTTCAGCGTATTCGGCGCCACCCCCATTACCTTCCCGATCGCGTGGCATAACTCCAAGATTCCCGGCTTTGCCCTGCGCGCAAACGTACCCGAGACCCACGGCTTCACCGCCTTCGTGGTCATGTCGTCGGTCGCTGCCCGCTTCTTCAATCCCCAGATCGGCGGCGTCGGCGCAACCGTGGGTTCACCGGGAGGCTATCCCTTCCGCATCGACCACGACGAGCGCTTCAACCAGACCACGCACCTGCAGTACACCCTGCCATTCCGCAAGAGCACATGGGTGGGCTTCAACTGGCGCTTCGACAGCGGACAGGTCGCAGGCGCGACCCCCTGCTACAACACGACCGACCCCAACAGCGGCTGCGCAGACTTCTCTTTCGGCAGCGACGGCAATCCCCTCACGATCGGCGGACAGCCCGCCGTCGACCTGAGCAGCCTCACAGCAGACCAGCAGTTTCAGGCGGGTCTGGCCTGCAATGGAGTTAGCGCCACCCCAACCAGCGGCCTGCCCGATCTCTGCCTTGCATCGCAGCTAACCTCTTCTCTCCTTCACATCCCTGCAGCGAACACTGGTAACGACGACCACAACCCACCCCGCGTCCAGCCGCGCAATCTGTTCGATATCGCACTCGGTGAAGATAACCTCTTCCACGGCGATAAACACAGAGTCGGCTTGCGCGTCACAGCCGTGAATGTAACCAACAAGTACGCCCTCTACAACTTCTTATCAACGTTCTCCGGAACGCACTACGTTACTCCACGTGCGATCACCGGAGAGATCAGTTACAACTTCTAAGCTCAACCGCAGGGCGATCATGAACCCATGGTCGCCCTGCTCTTCCTCCGATTAGAAGCGAACACGCGATAGAAAGCTAACAATGAACTTTATCTTGAGGGCGTCGCAGGTACATGTGCGCCGCCATGCTGACTTGGCTGGTGCCGCCGCATCCGGCATCTGTCTCATCCACTGTCTACTGGTGCCGGTTCTGGTGAGCTGTATTCCAGGGTTCGTCGCATACATCCCAGGAGACGCCGGGTTTCATCACGCCCTCGCCGTCGTAGTTGTCCTCCTTGGGACTGCAGCATTTGTTCCCGGCTATCGGCTTCACCGGCGCAAAACGCTCCTTGCACTCGTTACCGCCGGAATCTCGCTGGTCCTTATCGTTGCCTGGTCTGGCGAGACCCTCAACCCTGCCCTCGAACTCATCATCAGCCTTGCAGGGTCCTCCATGCTGATCGGAGCCCACCTGCTCAACCGCAGCTTCTGCAGACAGTGCCTCGACTGCAAGGAAGCGGAGAGCTGCAGCGCGACGAAGATAAATTGACTGGATCGCCTGCTGCCCACTTCAGGTTAGCGGTTGTTGTTCAGCCTCGCCAGATGGGCAGAAGTTCAGGCTCGGAGACCCGAAGATCTTTCAGAAGATCATGATGCGGGCTGAAGCTGCAGACCGGATCGATCGCGTTCGGGTCTCCTGTCAAAAGAAACGCCTGGCATCGGCAACCGCCGAAGTCACGCTCTTTTCTCGGACATGCCAGGCAGGTCGGAGACATCCACGCGTCTCCCCGGAAGCGCTGGAATGCGGAGGACGACTCCCATATCCACTTCAGGTCATGCTCGCGAACGTTATCGAAGGTCATTCCGGGGATGATCGCCGCAGAGTGACATGGCAGCGCCTGGCCCGCTGGATCGATCAGCATCGTCTGGCGGCCCCAGCCGCCGACACATGCTTTGGGGAAGCTTCCGAAGTAGTCCGGGAACACAGCCTCGAGATGAATCCTCCCCTTGAGCCGCTCCTTCGCCGCTTCCACAATCGGCAGGGAACGCTGTACCTGCTCCTCGGTGGGCATCAGCAACGAACGATTCTTCAGAGCCCAGCCGTAGTACTGGACATGCGCGATCTCAAGTCGATCGGGCTGGAGATCTTCCGCCAGTGCAATAAACTCCTCCAGACGATCCAGATTCATCCGGTGAACGACCAGATTGATCGTGAAGGCGAGATGAAACCGCTTGAGCACGGGAACCAGTGCGAGCTTGATGGCATGTGCCCGGGTGCCTGCAATATGGTTGGCCGAAGCCTCTTCCAGATCCTGAAAGCTCAATTGCAGGTGTTCCAGACCCGCCTCGACCAGGGTCGCGAGACGATCTTCTGTCATGCCCACGCCTGACGTGATCATGTTGACATAAAGTCCGGCATCGCGCCCGGCACGGATCAACTCCGGAAGGTCTCTTCTCGCCAGGGGCTCTCCTCCAGTCAGGTGGAGATGGAGAACTCCCATATCAGCCGCCTGCTGGAAGACTCGCTTCCAATCCTCCGTCGAAAGCTCCGACTCAGCGCGCTGCATCTCGATTGGATTCGAGCAATAGAGACAGTGCAGCGGACAACGGTGCGTCACCTCCGCAATAAGCGATAGAGGCGAACCAACCGGCGATATTGTGGCAGCCGAACTCATCTCAGGCTCGTATCACTCCTCGCTGCTGCAGGCGATTCAACAGGTCCAGAACGTCTTTCTGAACTTCGATCTCGTCCGCGCCTTCATACTGATGCAGCAGATCTCCAACCACGGCACTCACGTTGCGGGTACCATCCAGCATCGTAAGAATCTCTCGTGTCGGTCCCGTAAGATTGAGCGTCCCCTCCGGAATCAGCAGTACGCTCTCAGTTGGATGCAGGCGGCATCCTGGCGCCAGCCGCGGAATTGAATTCAGTTCCATCGATCAACCTTCCATAGCTTTCAGTCGCACTCCGGGACAAACGCACCCGGTGGAATATTGCCGGGTACGACATAGGCGTAATCAATCGCATCGAGCTGTGCCCAAAGGATGGCGCACTTCGCCTCGAGAGCACCGATCACCTGCTCCTGCTCCGCCCGAGTTGTGGCATGCGTTGCGACATAGTCGAAAGCAAACGTTGCGTCCTCTGGAGCCTGCGTCAGTCGCCCTACGAAGTAGGCGAGCCCCGGCACAAGAAACGGGTAATGAAGACGCATCTGATCCATGCGCAGCGAGATCAGGTCGCGTGAGAACAGTTCCGTCAGGGACGATGCAACTGCCACCAGCAGCGAGCTGTCGCGAACCAGCGCGAGATAAGCATCGACGGCATAACGCACGCCGGGAAGAACTCCTGTGCAGGGAATAACCTGCTCCCGTCGAAGTCCCGACGCCTCGGCCAGCTGGATCCATTTCTCCACGCCGCCGTAACCATCCTGATCTCCGTCATGGTCGAGAATGCGCTTTCTCCACGCACGCCGAAAGGCGGGATCTTCACTCTTGGCCAGCAGGAGCGAATCCTTGATCGGAATCCGGCTCTGGTAGTAGTACCGGTTCAACGCCCAGGCCTGCAGTTGCCCGCGAGTCAGTTCCCCTTGATGCATGCGCAGGTGAAAAGGGTGACGATGGTGGTATCGGCTGTCTCCCACCGCCTGCAGCCTCTCGCGCAACTCCTGCCGCGTAAGCAGCGTTGTCTCGTCAGATATCGTCGTTGTCATCATTGATCCAGTTGCCACCCGTCGTGAGCCACCTGCCAACCTGCATCCATCACCGCCCTATGCTCCGGGCTGCTGGCGTCGAGAATCGGATTGGTGTTGTTGATATGGACGAAGATCCTGCGTGGAAAGTCGAGATCGGCCAGCAGTGCAATCGTCCCGTCTTCGCCGCTCAAAGGCACATGCCCGATGGATCGGGCGAGCGGTGTTCCTGCATGGGTGCGGTTCAGCTCCGCATCGCTCCAGAAGGTTCCATCCGCCAGCACGGTATCGCATGTACGATAGATCTCCCGCAGCTCCTTCGTAATCTCAGGAAGAGACGGCGTATAGGCGATTCTGCGTCCGTCCTTCTCCAGCAGAAGCCCAAGGCTCGCCTGGCCCGGTTCGCCCGTATCCAGCTCACGCGCATAGAACGGAAGCGATCCTTCCAGCGGAATCGGTGTGCAGTAGATTCCTGACTCGCCCAGCGAAAACTTCTTCCCCGGCACAATCTCTACCCAGGTCAACTGGTTCGGGACGCGTTCCAGCATGCGGAAGAACGAGTTCGCCTCCAGGGTCTTGCGCACGAGGGCGGTCGCATAAATCGTAAGGGGCTGGAACTCCCTCAGCAGCAATACTCCCAGAACCTGGTCGAGATCGGCCGTAGTCAGCACAATGCCGGTGATCGGGGTATTGCGTCTTCCCAACCCGGGAGAGGGTTGAAGCTCGGAATTCGCCTCGATCTGGATACGCAGATCGGGAGATGCGTTCAGCAGGAACCAGGCTTTGCCATCTCCTGAGAGAGCTGCCTGAAGCTGGAGTCGCGGGGCGACATTTTGAGGTGAAGTCCTGCAGCGATCACAGAACTGGCAGGCGCAGTTCCACTGGGGAACGCCGCCACCGGCAGCAGTCCCCAGCATCTTGAAGAAAAACATTCTCTAGCGTTCTGCAGGGGCGTAGCAGTTAATCTCACAAGCGAGGTTGACTTCCTGGAAATCGGGACGGATCCATGTCTTCATTCGCGGTTTTCTCCTGTTTCTTTTGGATAAAATCCGGGGAGTTCGATACCCTTCCCTCACCCACCGGAATCGTATCCGGAATTGTACCTAATCTTAAGGACGACTGGGAATGAAAGACGTTAGCTGGTCTGACAACCGGACCCTATTTCCTTCTCCATCGGACTCCGTCCTTGGAATCTTCGATCAATATCCCCTTTGCCAGCAATTCGTTACGAATTCCGTCCGCTCTCGCGAAATTTCGAACCTTTTTGGCGTGGGTGCGCTCCGCAACCAGCTTTTCGATCTCCTCATCGGGCATCGACAGCTTGGTGACCAGCTCAGGAGACGCCTCTGCAAGTCTCCCCTCGTGCTCCGCCCAAACCAGTGCAGCGCGGGTGATCTCCGCGTCGTTGTCCTTGAGGACGGCAAACACGCCGTCAAACAGGTCCAGGACCCGGAGAATCTCTGTGACGTTGCCCGACCGAAGCGTGCCCGCATCCGCAGCAGAGTTCGCCGCCCTCACCAGCTCAAAGATCGCCGCCCGGGCCTCAGCCGTATTCAGGTCATCCGTCAGTGAAGCCGTATAGCCCTCTTCCGCCTTCGCGGTCGCTGCCGCAAGAGCCTCGTCGCGACCCTCAGCGAACCCACCCTTCAGCATTCGTTGATGGAAGGTTCGCAGCCGGTCGATCGCATTGGTCGACTCCAGCAGCGACTCGAACGTGAAGTTCATCTGGTGCCGGTACGGAACCGAGATCAGCAGAAAGCGTATAGCCGAAGCGCGATACCCCTTCAGCAGCAAGTCCCGCAGGGTGTAGAAGTTCCCCTCCGACTTCGACATCTTGCGGCCTTCCACCAGGAGAAAACGGACATGCATCCAGTGCCGCGCAAAGGTATGCCCCGAAGCGGCCTCCGACTGTGCAATCTCGTTTTCATGGTGCGGGAACATCAGATCTTCACCGCCGCAGTGCAGGTCAAGCGACTCCCCCAGGAACTTGGTCGCCATTGCGGAGCACTCGATATGCCACCCCGGCCGTCCGCACCCAAGATCCGTGTCCCAGCTCTGCTCGCCAGCCTTGCACGCCTTCCAAAGGGCGAAGTCGCGGGCCGCGTCCTTCTCGTACTCATCGACATCGACGCGGGCGCCGTCTTCGATCCCATCGAAGTCCTTCCGCGAGAGCTTCCCGTACTCCGGAAAGCGCGCGATGCGGAAGTACCAGCTGCCATCCTCCGCCCGGTACGCAATGTCCTCGGCGGCCAGCTTCTGGATCATTCCCACCATGTCCGGGATGCAGCTGGTCGCATGCGCCACAATCTCAGGGCGCAAAATCCCAAGCGCATCCGAGTCCTCAAAGAACGCTCGCTCGTACTTCTCCGTGTACTCCGCAATGGGCTTACCTGCGGCAGACGCATTTCGGATGATCTTGTCGTCGACATCCGTGATATTCATCACGAACTTGAGCGCCATCCCCTGCTGCCGCAGAAAACGCCGCAGGACATCGACATGCAGGAACGTCCGGAAGTTGCCGATGTGGCCGTAGTCATACACCGTCGGTCCGCAGCAGTACATTCGCAGTTCGGCAGCGCCGACCGGCTCCAGCGTCTCAACTTTGCCACCCAAAGTGTTGAACAGTTCCATCTTTGCCACGTGCGATTTTGTCCTGGCGCAGCCGAGCACGTAGCGCGGGTGCAGACCTCTCCCGTTTGGAGTTTTCTTGTCGATTCTAGCTGACTTCCTCGTTAACGATGGCGGAACAGACCTCAGACTGCCCCAAGCCGAAGCTGCGGCGTCGCTCCCAGCGTCTCGTCCGCAAACTCTCGCGCCATAAACTTCGGCCATGCCGCCGCTGCAATCATCGCAGCATTGTCGGTCGACAACGCCAGTGACGGAAAAGCGACCGGCAATCCCCGCTTATCCGCCTCCGCCTGAAAACGGCGACGCAGTTCGCTGTTCGCCGCAACCCCGCCCGAGACGACGATTCCGCGGGCTCCAAACGCCTCCGCGGCGGCGAAGCTCTGGCGGAGCAGATTTCCTACGACTGCATGCTGAAACGACGCGATAAGATCCAGAGTCTGCCTATCGCACAGCGCAACCGCCTCTTCAGAGTGCGGATCCCACTCCGGGTGTTCCGCCAGGGCCCTGCGGCGGGCCTCTACTGCCTCCCGCATCCCATGGGTCTCGATGTATCGCAGGACCGCCGTCTTGATTCCACTGAAGGAAAAGTCAAAATTTGTCCGCCCAGCAGAGTTCCCGATAGCGGCTTTGCCCTCGATCGAGCTTTCCTGCCGATCTGTGCGCGTCTTGATAGGTCCGAAACGGAAAGGCACGGCCAGCGGATCTCCTCGCCTTGCCAGCACATCGATCCATGGACCTCCCGGATAACCCAGCCCCAGCAGCTTGGCGACCTTGTCGTATGCCTCACCCGCGGCATCATCCACAGTGCGACCCACGTTCCGATAACGCCACGCACCTTCCGCCTGCTGCTCCGCAAGATAGAGGTGGGTATGCCCTCCAGAGACCACCAGAGCAAGCAGTGGCAGCTCCATCTGGACGCCGCCATGCTGCCGGGCCTCCATCAGGACGGCGTGAATATGGCCTTCGAGATGATTGACCCCGATCAGAGGCTTCCCCGCTCCAAAGCTCAGCGCCTTCGCATAGGTAATCCCTACCAGCAACGCGCCAGCCAGCCCAGGACCCTCTGTCACTGCGATCGCGTCGAGATCCTCAAACGAGACCCCTGCCCTCTCCATGGCAGCCCGAACCACCGGAACCACATTCCGGAGATGTTCCCGGGATGCGAGCTCGGGAACCACGCCCCCATAATTGGCATGCAGGTTCATCTGCGACGCCACGATATTGGACAGCGCCTCATCTCCTGCACGGACGACCGCCGCTGCCGTCTCATCGCAGGAGCTCTCGATGCCCAGAATCAGCCCGGTCCCCTTAACGCTGTGGTCGTTCTCGCGCATCTCTTTATCATAGGGGACCAGGATGCCCGCCTCAGAGAACCCGAAGTACGCCGCTGCCCGTGATATCGCCAACACGCTTCGTGCCGCAGGCTATCAGGCCTATCTCGCGGGAGGCTGTGTTCGCGATCTTCTGCTCGGGGTCACGCCGAAGGATTACGACGTAGCCACCTCTGCACCCCCAGGCGATGTTCTCTCTCTCTTTCCCGAGAGAAAGACTCTGACCGTCGGTGCCCACTTCGGTGTCGTCCTCGTCTGCGATCCCGATGGCACCGCCACAGAGGTCGCAACCTTTCGCAACGACGGCGTATACAGCGACGGCCGCCGACCCGACTCCGTGCGCTTCTCCTCCGACGCCAGAGAGGACGTCCTCCGTCGCGACTTCACCATCAATGGCATGCTGCTTGACCCGGAGATCTACGACCGGACGGGAGACCCGGCCGAGTCCACCCTGGATTTCGTCGGTGGTCGCGAAGATCTTGCAGCTGGCCTTGTGCGCGCCATCGGTGATCCTTCGCTGCGCTTCAGCGAAGATAAATTGCGCATGCTTCGAGGCGTTCGCTTCGCAGCGCGACTCGGCTTCGCCATCGAGCCCGCAACCGCAGCCGCCATTCAGCGGCTCGCCGGCACCGTCACCGTTGTAAGCCCCGAGCGCATTCGCGACGAGCTCACCCTCATCCTTACCGAGGGCAATGCGCGAGTCGGATTCGAGCTGCTCGACCAGGTTGGATTACTGCCCTACATCCTGCCCGAGGTGAAGAAACTGCAAGGGGTCCAGCAGCCGCCGGAGTATCACCCCGAAGGCGACGTCTGGCTCCATACCCTGCTCCTTCTGGAGAAGCTGCCCCCCGGAGCATCCCCTACCCTTGCCTGGGGAGCGCTGCTGCACGACATCGGCAAGCCTGCAACCTTCCGTGCGCCTGACCCCAACGACCCGAAAGACCGCATTCGCTTCAACGGTCACGTCGAGGTGGGAGTACGCATCGCGGAGGAGATCCTCTCCCGCCTTCGCTTCTCCAACGAAGACATCGCCCAGATCACGGCGCTCGTGAAAAACCACATGCGATTCGCAGACGTGCTTCACATGCGCGAATCAACGCTCAAGCGCTTCCTTCGGCTGGAGCGCTTCAACGAGCATCTCGCTCTGCACCGCATGGACTGTCTCTCTTCGCATGGCGATCTCAGCCTCTATGACTTCGCCCGTGAGAAATACGAGACGGTCCCCTCGGAAGCCATACACCCCAGCCCTCTCATCACCGGACGCGATCTGATTGCAGCCGGGTACGCCCCGGGTCCTCGCTTCAAAAAGATGCTCGAGGCAGCGGAAGATGCGCAGCTCGAAGGAGCGATCACCACCTCCGCACAGGCTCTCCGCTTCGTGCAGAATCGTTTCGGTTCTCCCACGAAATAGCGGAGGCGCGTCTTCTCTGCGCCGGGTTCCGTCCATCACTTCAGATATGCGCCTCTCCTTCAACGTCTTCGCCCTTGGATTCGTACTCATCCCTTCTCTCAATGCTGCGGTCGTCGGGACCAGTAAACCTGCCGAATCCATCACGGAGGCCCGCATCGCGCAGCTTCCACCGGCCCAACGCACACGCTGGACCGCATATCTCAAGCATTCCCAGCAACAGCAGAAGGCCGATCGGGCTGCGCTCTCATCGGAGCGCCTGCCGGGAGCACCTGTCCCGCCGCTGCCTGCGGAGGCCTCCTCCGCCCGAAGCATGCCTCTCAACCGGCCGTCTTCCTGGTACTCCTCTGCGGAGGCTCAGCATATTGCTGACGTCATCGTCAGCTTTCAAACACCTGCAGGCGGCTGGAGCAAGAATCTCGATATGACCGGAGCAGCGCGTCTCAAGGGCCAGAGCTACGCTCCGGACAACCTCAACAAGCATCCCTCCGCCGACGACTTCGACACTCCGAAGGACCCCGATTGGAACTACGTCGGAACCCTCGACAACGATGCCACCACGACGGAGATTCGTTTTCTGGCGCTCGTCGCAGCTGAAAAGCCTGAACACAGAGCGACCTATCAGGCCAGCATCGTGAACGGAATCCGCTACCTGCTATCGGCCCAGTTTCCGAATGGAGGATGGCCGCAGGTTTGGCCGCTGGAGGGCAGATATCACGACGCCATCACCTACAACGACAACGCCGTCACCGAGGCCGCTCAAGTTCTCACAGAGGTGTCCGAGAACGATGCAACCTACGCCTTCGTTCCGAAACAGCTCCGCGTACAGTCCGCCACTGCAGCGAAGCACGCAGTCGACTGCATTCTCGCAACCCAGGTCCGCATCCACGGACAGTTGACCATCTGGGCGCAACAGCACGATGCACTCACCCTCGAGCCCACCACTGCGCGCAACTACGAGCCTGCCGCTCTGGCCACAGGGGAGAGTGCGGATCTGCTGTTGTACCTCATGCATCTGCCGCATCCGTCTCCACAGGTCGTAGCCGCCGTTCAGGCTGGCGTGGGCTGGTTCAAATCCGAAGCCATCTACGGTCAGCAGTGGGCCGGAGGCCGCGACACTCCCGGCGGGCGCCACCTCTCACCCGTCGCCGGTGCCGGTCCCATCTGGGCCCGGGTCTACTCCATCCCCGAGGAAAAGCCCATCTTCGGCGACCGCGACAAGACCATCCACGACAACGTCGCGGACCTCTCGCCCGAGCGGCGAAACGGATATCAGTGGTATACCGGTAACCCCCAAAGCGCCCTCGACGCGTACCTATCCTGGAGCAACGCTCATACTCCAGTCACCCGTGCATCTAATCGCCGATGACCGATACCGATATTCTCATCATCGGGGCTGGCATGGCTGGCCTCACCGCAGCACGAGCGCTTGCGGAAGCCGGCCTCAAAGTAACGGTCGTTGAAGCTCGCGACCGTGTTGGCGGAAGAATCCTCACCCGCCATGTAGATGGCCATGCGATCGAGCTGGGCGCTGAGTTCATTCACGGACGTCCCGCGGAGCTCTGGGCTCTCATCACCGAAGCAGGCGTTCAACCGTATGAGCGCGATGGCTCCAGCGCCTGCTATCGCAATGGTTCCCTCGAGCGCTGCGATGAGCAGGGAGGAGCATTCGACCTCCTGGAACAGCTTGAGGACCCGACGGGGCCGGACACCAACTTCGCCCAGTACCTCTCCGGGGTTGAAGCAACCGAATCCGAAAAACAGTCCCTCCGCAGCTTCGTCGAAGGCTTCAACGCTGCCGACGCCGGCCAGATCAGCGTCGCCTCTCTGGGAGCGCAGCAAAAGGCCGAAGACTCCATCCAGGGCGATCTCGCATCTTCACTGCCCGGCGGATACGATCGGCTCGCAGAGTACCTCGCCGAATCCATTCGCGAACACGGCGGCCAGATCCACCTCAACCTCCCCGTTCGTGAGGTCCGCTGGAGCCCATCTGCCGTTCAGGTCACCGCAGGCGAGCAGCTCTTCAACGCACCCCGCGTCATCGTGACCGTCCCTCTGGGAGTCCTCCAGTCCGGAGGGCTCGTCATTCATCCGCATCCCGGGGGGACCCTCCTCGCCGCTTCGCAACTGCGCATGGGTCATGCCATCCGCTTCACCCTGCAGTTCCGGGAGCCCTTATGGAAGAGAATGCCCGCGACACCCATCCAGGACCTCAGCTTTCTCTTCAGCTTTGAGGAGATGCCTCCTGTCTGGTGGACCACGCATCCGCATCCCAGTTCCCTGCTCACGGGCTGGGTCGGCGGTCCGCGATCCAAGGCGCTCGCAGGGCTCGGCCCGGAAGAACTTGCAGCGCAAGCATGCTCTGTTCTCGCGCGCATCTTTTCTGTCGATACATCCACGATCCGCGATCTTCTCCTCGACTGCCACACCCATGACTGGAGCGCCGATCCCTACTCTGTCGGCGCCTACAGCTATGTCGCTGCCGGAGGGATCGATGCTCCACGGCAGCTCTCCGAGCCTGTCGCCAACACTCTCTTCTTCGCCGGAGAGCACACCGACACGACCGCGCACTGGGGAACGGTACACGCTGCCATACGCTCCGGTCTCCGCGTCGCGCAGCAGATTCTCAACTCACCTGACTGAGGGCATCTGCAGCATGCTGTCGACTCGCTTGCGCAGCCCCTTCGCATCGAAGGGAGCCCGTACCTTCGCATCGTTATCGAAGTACACGTAAACATCGCGCGGTGTAACACAGGCGCTCGTGCCATGCGCACAGCGGCCCTCCGGCTGTTCTCCGCGCGCCCAGCGCACGACGCGCCCCGCCCACTCGTCCAGAGCAACATCCTCATACCCGCTCGTGTACAGCTGCTCTGAACCATGCAGCCGACAGTAGACAAAGTCTGAGCTCACATCCATCAGCAACGGCCACTCCACCGTATCGGCAACTACCAGGCCGATATCGTACCTCCTCAACAGGTCGATAAACTCCGGCACCGCAAAGCTCTCATCGCGAATCTCGACGCAGTGGCGGAGAGGATAATCCTTCTTCACCCTGAAACCTGCGTCTTCCGTCATGCGATCCGCATGCTTTCGCATCAGCGAAGCCGCCTCTCGATGCGAGCGCGGCAGCAACTTGAAGAAGGTCTCGAAACGCGCGACATCGAACCGCATCTGTGGCGCGAACTGCCACAACAGTGGTCCGAACTTCGGTCCCAGGCGCAGCAGGCCGCTCCCGAAGAAGTTCGCCAGAGGAACGCGAGCCTCACGCAGCTTCAGCATATGCGTGATGAATCGGGAGCCTTTCACCGCAAACACAAAGTCGTCCGGCGTCTGGCTGGACCACGCCGTAAAACTGTCCGGCCTCTGTAGCGAATAGAACGTTCCGTTGATCTCGATCGAATCGAAGTTCTGCGCCGCAAACTCCAGCTCTCTGCGCTGCGGAAGTCCCTTCGGATAAAAGACGCCCCTCCATCCCGCATAGCGCCAACCCGAGATCCCAATACGGATACGCCCCGACTTTTCCGCCGCCGCCGTCTCGCTCATACCCTGCTTGGATGATTCCCTCGCAGGCGAAGCCCATATATTTCACGAAGATTACTCCGGCAGATTTCCAGCAACGTGCATCTGAGGCGTAGCATCTGAGGCTATATGGCCGTCCCACGCCCGCTCCTCAATACCCCCCACGATCCCACTCCCGACACCCAGATCACGGTGGACGGAGTCAGTGTGCCAGTTCGGAATGGCGATCTTCTCGTCGATATCATCAACATCTATCGAGAGAATCAGCACCAGAAGCCCCTCCCGCAGGTGTGCTACCTGCCGCAGATGGGTCCCATCGAAAGCTGCGACACCTGCATGATCCAAGTCGATGGACGACTCGTACGCGCCTGTGGAACCCCCGCTGCTGCCGGAATGAACGTCGTCACCGTCGGAAGCGCCGTTGACATCGCGCAGCGGGAAGCCTTCGACCGCATCATTCAAAATCACGATCTCTATTGCACGGTCTGCGACAACAATAACCAGAACTGTACGATTCACAACACAACCGCGGTTCTCGACGTTAAACATCAGAGCCGGCCATTCACCCGCAAGCCTTATCCGCAGGACCACTCCAACGCCTTCTATCGCTACGATCCCGACCAGTGCATCCTCTGTGGCCGCTGCGTGGAAGCCTGCCAGAACGTGCAGGTTAACGAGACCCTCACCATCAACTGGGAGAGCGAACACCCGCGCGTGCTGTGGGACGGCGGCGAAAAGATCGATGGCTCCTCCTGCGTCTCCTGCGGCCACTGCGTCAACGTCTGCCCCTGCAATGCGCTGATGGAAAAGTCCATGCTCGGGCACGCTGGCTACCTCACCAACCTCCCCACAGCCGTACTCGACAAGATGATCGACGTGGTCAAGGCGATCGAGCCTCCCATCGGATACGGCCCCATTCTTGCTCTCTCCGATATCGAGTCCGAGATGCGCCACGCGCGCGTCAAGCGCACTAAAACCGTCTGTACCTACTGCGCCGTCGGCTGCAGCTTCGAGGTCTGGACACGCGACCGACACATCCTCAAGATCGAGCCGACCCACGGTCCCGCCAATGGAATCTCCACCTGTATCAAGGGTAAGTTCGCGTGGGGACACATCAACTCCAAAGATCGCCTCGTAAAACCCCTCCTCCGCAAGGGCGATACCTTCGTTGAGATCTCCTGGGAAGAGGCCCTCGATCTCGTCCAGCAGAAGTTCACGGAGATCAAGCAGGCCCACGGTCCCGACGCCCTCGCCTTCATCGCCTCCTCCAAGTGCACCAACGAGGAGAGCTACCTGATGCAGAAGCTCGCCCGCGCAGTCATCGGAACCAACAACATCGACAACTGCGCTCGCTACTGCCAGAATCCGGCCACCACCGGCCTGCAGCGCACCGTCGGTTACGGCGCAGACAGCGGATCCATCGCCGACATCGAACGTGCAGGGCTCGTCCTGCTCATCGGAGCCAATGCCGCGGAGAACCACCCCGTCCTCGCCACCCGCATCAAGCGCTCGCACAAGTTCGGCCGCCAGCGCCTCATCGTCGCCGATCTCCGCAAGCACGAGATGGCCGAGCGCGCCGACATCTTCTTCCGGCCCAACCCGTCCACCGACTCCGTCTGGCTCAATGGAGTGGCCCGCTACATCATCGACAACAACCTCCATAACGTGAAGTTCATCGAGCAGTGGGTCCACCACTTCGACGAATTCAAGAAGTCCCTGGAGCCCTTCACCCTCGAGTACACCGAGCGCCTAACCGGCATCCCGCAGTCCACCCTGATCACCGTCGCCAACGAAGTCGCTGCCGCCGACGGGGTCTGCATCCTCTTCGCCATGGGAGTCACGCAGCACACCGGAGGCTCCGACACCGCCACCGCCATCTCGAATCTACTGCTGCTCACCGGCAACTACATGCGCCCTGCCGCAGGAGCCTATCCTCTGCGCGGCCACAATAACGTGCAGGGAGCCAGTGACTTCGGCTCCATGCCCAACGTCTACTCCGGTTATCAGAAAGTCGACGACGAAGCTATTCGCGCCAAGTTCGAGGCCGCCTGGGGAGTCTCTCTGCCTACCACCACCGGCAAAGACAACCACGAGATGATCGACGCCATCCTTGAAGGCTCTCTCAAGGCCCTCTACATCAAGGGCGAAGACACCATCACCTCCGACTCCAACGCAAACTACGTAGCCGCAGCTCTCTCAAAGCTCGACTTCCTCATCGTTCAGGACATCAACTTCTCTGAGACCTGTCGCTTTGCCGATCTTGTCCTCCCCGCGGCCGCCTCTCTCGAAAAAGACGGCACCTTCACCTCCACCGAGCGGCGCATCCAGCGCATCTACAAGGCCCTCGAGCCGCTCGGCGAATCCAAGTCCGACTGGGAGATCATTCAGCTGATCGCAAACCGGCTGGGAGCGAACTGGAAGTACAAGCATCCCTCCGACATCATGGACGAGATCGCCTCCGTGACGCCTCTATTCGCTGGGGTCACCTACGAGCGCCTTGAAGGCTTCAACAGTCTGCAGTGGCCCGTCGCCGCCGATGGCAAGGACACACCGCTTCTCTTCACCGAGAAGTTCCACTTCCCTGACGGTAAGGCGCGCTTCTACCCCCTCAAATACGTTCCGCCCTCCGAGGAACGCAACGAGACCTTCGATCTCCACCTCAACAACGGGCGCCTGCTTGAGCACTTCGAGCAGGGATCGATGACACGCCGCACCCCCGGCATCCATGCCATGACTCCGGACAACTTTGTAGAGGTCTCTCCAGAGCTCGCAAAGGAGCGCGGCGTCACCACCGGGACTCACGTTCTGCTCCGCTCCCCCTACGGCGAATCCCGCCTCCAGGTTCTTGTCACGGATCGCGTACAAGGCAAACAGCTCTATATGTCGCTCAACTCCGTCGACGAGCCCGTAAACCGCCTCACCAGCAGTCACACCGATCGCGCCACGCATACACCGGCCTTCAAGGAAGTCTCGGTTAACATGACCATCCTTCCCAACCAGGCAGCGTACGAAGATAAAGGTCCGCTTCCACGCGGCAACTTCCGCTTCGGAACGCGCACGCCGCAAAAGGGAGTGGAGATCGAGCGTAAGTGGGCGCGGCCGGACTATTACCTGCCCGGCACCGGATCGAACGACGACCTCATCCACATCAAAACGACTCAGGTCTGATACGGTCGCTCTACTTACCGTTGTCATGTACCAATCCGGCAGACCAGTCCGGCAGAAAGGATCTCCCGATGGCCATTCCTCTTAGCTTCAAGCCGCAACTCCTCGATCCGCATCTGGAGCTTGAACGCCGCCTGGCCAGTGCGCCGCGAGAACATGCCGAGGCGCTGCTGGTCGTCTATGACATCCTTCAGGCTGCCCACGAGAACGGCACCCTCGACGCCGTCCATGGTCTCGTCAGCGCTCGCGATAAGATCGCGGGGCGTCTGGCCGAATATGCCGGAACCCCGGAGGGCAAGACCGCCCTGCTCAATCTATTGGAGGCCGGCAAAGTGCTCGCCTCCCTCGATCCCGCCGTCCTCGCTCCTCTCTCCCACGCGCTGCACCAGGGAGCAGAAGAACACAGGCGCGAAGACACTCCTCCTTCACTCTGGCAGCTCTTCCGCCGCGCCTCGAGCAAAGAAGGCCGTCGCGGACTCTCTTTCTTCACTCTCATCCTCACCAATCTCGGTCGTTCCCCGAAGCGCTAAACTACTTCCGGACTCGGATTTCAGCCACACCGAACGATCATGGCAATCCATTCGCCCTCCGCCGACGACGGCACCAGACAGATTGCGCAGCCAGACGGAAAAAGCCTTCTGCTGCGCACCCACCGCCCCGGCGACATCGGCTGGGTCGTCGAACGTCATGGCCTGCTCTACTCGCAGGAATATGGCTGGGACGAACGATTCGAAGCTCTCGTAGCTCGCATCGCTGCTGACTTCATCGACAACCTTGAGCCGGAACGGGAACGCTGCTGGATCGCAGAGCGTGATGGAAAACGCCTGGGATGCATCTTCCTCGTGCGGGACCGGGAGCAACCCGCCACAAGTCCTCTCACCGCACGCCTCCGCCTGCTGCTGGTTGACCCATCCGCGCGCGGTCTGGGTCTCGGACGCACGCTCGTCAGCCAGTGCACACTCTTCGCGCGCGAAGCCGGTTATCAGCGCATCGTGCTGTGGACGAACAGCGTCCTTGATGCCGCACGTCACCTCTACGAAGAAGAAGGATATCGCCTCGTGCAGCAGAAGCCGTACACTGCCTTCGGCAAGGAGCTCATCTCTCAGGATTGGGAGCTCAGGCTGTAACGAAAAGGAGCGCCGCCGTGCTTCCCCTCAACGATCCCATCGCCTTTATTCCCATCATCGACGCCAACAGGTCGCGGCAGTTTTATGTCGAGATCCTCGGCCTCAACTTCCTATCGGACGACGGCTTTGCTCTTGTCCTTCGCTCCGGCGCCATCGATGTCCGGCTCGTGCGCATGGGATCTTTCTCTCCCACGCCTTACACCATCTTTGGCTGGAAGGTTCCCGATATCGACATTGCTGTTCGTGAACTCTCCCAGCTTGGGATCTCCTTTGAAAAATATCCATTCCTCGAGCAAGACGTCTCCGGCATCTGGTCTGCACCAGGAGGGGCAGCACAGGTGGCCTGGTTCAAAGACCCGGATGGAAACATCCTCTCCATCTCGCAGCACCTTCAATCCTGAGCTGGGGGATCTAGCGACGGTTCCTTCGCTCCTCCGCCTTCGCCACGGCCCTGTGGATCGCCTCCAGGCTCGCCCACATCCCGGCCCACTCACGTTCCGTCATTCCCTTGCGCAGCTCTTCCCCTGCCTTACGCCAGCCTGGCCGAGCCTCCCGCACTCGCGCTCTGCCCTCCGCCGTCAGCGAGATGCTTCTCCGCCGTGCATCCTTCCCCGGGGCCGACTCTACCCAGTCTTTATCTCGTAGAAGCTTCAGATTCCGGGAGAGCGTCGTCTTATCCATCCCCAGCATCTGCGCCAGTGCCGCCTGTCCGATCCCCTCGGTCGAATCCAGTGTCATCAGCAACGCAAACTGCGCAGCCTCGATGCCTGCCTCCGACAGGCAGGCATCATAGAACTGCGTCATCAGGCGAGCCGTGCGCCTCGTCGCGGCCAGCGCGCATGCCGGATCATTCGTCCGTCTTCCGTTCATTGCTTAACCCTACTTCGCTTCAGTCTCACCCGTCTGCGGCTTCGTCAACAGTCGCATCGGAGCCAGTGGCCCCACCGGAATGAACTCCAGATCGACCATCCCCGCCTTGTCCAGCGGCAAAGCTCCCATCATCGCCTTGGCCTCGTCCACCGTTTGGCAACGCAGCAAGAAGACCACGCCCTTGCCATCGGCGCGGGAATACCACTGATCGATCTTTCCGTTCAGATACAGCAGCATCGTCTCCCGAGCCTCTTCCGGCAACACCTTCATCAGATCGGGCATACTGACGCTCGGCTTTCGCGTAAGCAGCACCATCACGTCGGTTACCGGTACAGGAGGAGGTGCAGGAACAGCGGCGCCCTGTGCCTGCATACCCACACCAAGAACAAGTGCAGAAAGACTGAGAAGGCTCATGGAAACTCTCCTTTGAAAGTTGCATATGCAACATTTCCACTCGTTGTAGATGCAACTTTAGCGGGTTCGCTCCAAAAACTTTCCGCCGTGGTCAAATATCTCTTGTGAGCAACGCTACCAACCACCCCTTCGATATCGGCGAAATCTCCATAGGCCGGGGAAAGCTCTTCCTGATCGCCGGGCCTTGCGTCATCGAATCCGAGCACCACGCCCGCAGCATGGCCGACGCAATCCAGCGCATCACCTCTGATCTCTCCATTCCCGTTATCTTTAAAGCCAGCTACGACAAAGCCAATCGAACCTCCATCCACAGCTTTCGCGGTCCGGGAGTCGTAGAAGGAACAAGAATTCTGGGCTCGATCGCCAAAAGTACCGGCCTGCCGGTGCTCACCGACGTGCACACGGCGGAAGACTGCGGCCGCGTCGCAGAGGCCGTGGATCTCCTCCAGATCCCCGCTTTTCTATGCCGCCAGACAGATCTGCTGATCGCAGCTGCGGAAGCCGCTGCCAAAAACCATCGTGCCATCAACATTAAGAAGGGGCAGTTTGTCGCTCCAGCCGACATGCGTCACGCTGTGGAAAAAGTCAGGGACAGCGGCTGCGGCCGGGTCTCCCTCACCGAGCGAGGCACGAGCTTTGGCTACAACAACCTGGTCGTCGATATGCGCGCCCTCCCCATCCTGCGGGAGTTTGCCCCCGTCATATTCGACGGAACTCATTCAGTCCAGACACCTTCTGCCGCAAACGGCGTCTCAGGCGGCCAGCCGGAGTTCATCCCCGTCCTCGCCCGGGCGGCCGTCGCCGCGGGTGTCGATGGAGTCTTTCTGGAGGTCCATGACAATCCCCCTCAGGCGAAATCCGACGGTGCCAACGCCCTGCACTTGAACCATCTTCGGGGCGTTCTTGAACAACTTCTTGCAATTCACTCTGCGGTAACCTAGCATCTCTTTACAACTTAGCAACCACTCTCCTTGGTTCTCCTTTCTGTAGTTGTCACTTCCTCAAAAAATGTAAAAAAAAACGGCCCCTCGCTCGAGGGGCCAATCTGCCTTGGTTCTCTCTGGTTAGGAGAGTCTATTGCGGGAGCGATCTAGGCCGCTCACCAGCAAACCGTTCAATCTTGCGGGCGACACAGAGAGTGTCCATGCCGCCCTTTGGGGGAGGGCTATACGTTTACTGATTGGCCTCGGGTGGTGCGCTGACGCCCGACGTGGAACTCTGGGGCGAGGCGGGTACGTTGTTGGATGCAGAGCTGCTGTCCATGGTTGCCAGACTGTTGTGCAACAATGTCACGCGAACTCCATTGACCACGGCCTTCTCTCCATTGTCGGACTTCGCAACATTGCGTCCGAGGCCGGTGCGATAAATACGGTAGACGGGAACCTGATGCTCGGTAACGAGATAACGGGCAACTGCATCTGCCATCGCCTGCGACGTCTGCACGCCCGACCGGCTATAGCCCTGAACCTCGACGATATAGCCCTTCTCGCTCGCCAGCTTGGCGGCGACATCGTCCAGCTCAGCCTTCGCCTTGGGACCAAGGCTCGTGCGTCCCTGAACGAAAGGAACGGAAGCGGAGGAGATCTCCGAGTACTGGTCCAGGTTGGTGACCGTGTTGTTCAACGAGGTCGTGCGGTTGCTTGCATTGCTTGCCAGCTGCTGTGCGGCATTTGCCTGGTTGGCGGCTGCGGCGGCATGCTGGTCAGCAAGCTGTGCGGCGCTCTGGGCCTTGTTGATCCCGGCCGTGGCGCGGGAGTCTACGTCGCGGATGTCGTTTGCATTCTTCGCTTGAAGCTGGTCAAGCTCGTTGGTGCGATCCTTGATCGGATCCACCTGCCTATGAACCCACTTCTTCCGGGCCAGCGGATTCATATGACCCCAGAATCCTTCCTTGGACTGTGATTCCAAGGGCTTGCCCGTTGCATAAGTCGACTTGTCATCGACACTCATCTGGCTTGGTGCTCCAGACGCCGAGGCAGAGGTCGTGTCCTGTGCCGGCGGATTGGCTTGGGTTGCTGACTGCGCGAGTGCGCTCATACCCATTGCGGTGCCGAGTACTACAACTGAGAGACCAAATTTAGTTCCGGTTTTCATCATGTCTTCGCTCCTCATGCACTGCGCCTGCCGTTTCAGACGCCTGTACACCCTGATCTCTAGCATGTAGCGTGCCAAACTCCTTTCACGCTAACTCGGTTGAAAACAGGAAGCTTAGACGACCGGCTCAGATGGGAAAAAATCTCCCTCCCCAGAAACGTCTGCAATTTCTTCCGGGAGCCCGGTAAGTATTTCTGGGAGACTATGAAAGCGGGAAAAAGATATCTGCTGAGAATGCCTTACCGCTTCTCGACTTTGATCACGCGGATCTCCGGCATCTGCATATTCCAGTTCGCCGGAATCGACTCGAAGATCAGCCGAAACTCCCGCTCATCCCCGGACTTCAACGGCTCCGCACGCACCGGTTCCGTGTCGACATAAGGCTCGCGGGTGCGGATGAGCGTCAGCGGAACAGTCTCCACCTGGGGAGGCATCTGCTCCTCATTCTTAAACAGAACCTGAACCGTCACCCCCGTCACCACCGCCGAACCCTGGTTACGGATATGTCCGTCGATAAACGTCGACTTGCCTCCGGAGAGACTCGTCGATTCGCTCATCTGCAGCTGCGTTAGAGGAAGGTTTGCGGCATACGCATCCGCAGGCTGAACTCCCGTGACGACCGGAGCCCTGCGATGGCCCAGGAGCAGCAGTGCCGCCACAATCGCGAGAACGACCGCACCTGCAATCAGCCACGCCGAAAGCGGCATCCCGCCGGATCGCTCCGTAGGCGAAACAAGGATGGTTGGAGCCTCCGCTTGCTCGCCGGAGACGATCTTATCTCTGTGCGACCTCGTCTCCTCAGCTGCTCGCTCGATCTTTTCTTCGTCGCTCATCTCTGGCCGAAATTCTATACCGTCTGCTCCACTCGCAAGTGCGGAACCGTCATCACTACGAACCTCCAAAGCTTCATACGCCCGGGGTTATCGCAATTTTCATCACAATAATCAGCAGGAGGGTGCATCATCATGACAAGCATCGACATCTACTGCTTTAGAGCAGGAGAACGGGCATGACTCCCCTTTTCGCATTCCGTACATCTAACTCGTCAGATCCCAAGGGAGCACTCCCCGAGATTCGCCCCGTCGCAGCCTGCGCAGGAGCGAAGACGGTGCTCAGTACTCCTGCGACCTCATCCCGCGCTGCCGATTATGCCTATCGCATTGCCACGCTCACGGCGGGGCTGGTCCTGCTTGCCACAGTCATGTAAACCGCGTCCTTCCGCTACGCGAAACTCGCACGTTTGACCTTCTGGCGGAAGTCTTCTCCCTGCATCTCCATCACCACGCACATCTCCTGCAGGCGCGATCGCATGCGCTCTCCGATGCGATCCCCCAGGGTCTCTTCACGCAGACGCACTGCCGCATCTCCCCCAACGGTTCCCAGCGGAGGCAGATTGGCGTAGTTGGTCGTGATGATGGTCGTGCGGCGATCGTTGTAGCGCGTGTTCAGGATGTGGGCCACCGTATCCCACACCCAATCCGTCGGTTTGGCAGCCCCCAGCTCATCCAGCACCAGGACCTCAGCATCAAAAACCGGTCGTAGCACCTCGAGCTCGGTCTGCCGAACCTGCTGGTTGTAGCTGTTCTGCACCTGCTTCAGAAGGTCGCGGTAATCATAGAAGAGTCCGCTCGCCCCGCGCTCCACCACCAGGGCCTGAAGAATCCCCACCGCCAGATGAGTCTTGCCCACACCGATGTTTCCCGTCAGCAGCAGTCCCGTCCCATCCGTCTCCAGCGGATAGCTCTCGACAAAACGCTTCGCCCGCAGCAGCGCCGACCCAAGAGAGCGATGCGACGAAGGAAATTGCGTATCGTAGCTTTCCAGCGTGCAGTGCTCGTACCGTCGTGGAATACCCGCCCGCTTGATGCGCAACTGGGCACGATGGGCGATGCGGCAGACACAATCCTCCGCAAACCGGCGGCCGTCGCGCTCGACGACCCGCAGCCCCGCGCCCTCGCAGATGGGACAGATCTCAGCCATTGGTCCCTCTAGTATCGCAGCACCCGCGCCTCCGTGCCTCTGTGACAATCCCCACCCAATCAAGGAAATCTCCCCCAGGCGTTTCGACCTGAATCTCCACAGGAATCGACCTACAAATGAGAAAGCGAAGCGCAGCCACTTTCAAACGTGTCATCCTGGCGAAGTGCAACGCAGCCACTTTCGCAGGTGTCATCCTGAGCGAAGCGGCGCAGCCGCGCAGTCGAAGGATCTGCGGTTCTGCCCCACCCCAGATTCAACCTACTCCGCCCGCAGCGCCTCCATCGGATCGATCGACGCCGCCCTCTTCGCCGGAATCAGCCCTGCAACGGCCGCCGCCACACCCAGCGTCGCCAGCGCACCCAGCAGAATCCTCGCATCCACCTTCGTCACTTCATACAGCTGCGACGTCACATAGCGCACGCACAGCAAAGCCACAGGGATTCCGATCGCCAGCCCCACCGCCGCCTGGACCATCGCGCCGCGCAGAATCATCGTCACCACACCGCCGCGGTCCGCTCCCAGCGCCATGCGTATCCCGATCTCCTGCGTCCGCCGCACCACCGTATAGGTGGTCACGCCATACAGTCCGATCGCCGCCAGCAGCAGCGCCAACCCTCCAAACAGCGTTGTCAGCCGCGCCACCAGCCTGTCGTTGTTAAAGCGGTCATTAATCTGCTGCTGGAACGTCTGAAACTTCACCACCGTCAGGTTGGGATTGATCCCCGCAAGCGTCCTCCGTGCCGCAGTCTCCATCTCCTCCATCGGCCGGTCCGTCTCAACCACAATGGCTGCCGCGTACAGGCTCAGATCGTCGCCGATCCGTTGCTGGTCCATCCGGCTCGGCCTCCGCTGCGTCATCGGCAGAAAGTACATGCTGTGGTCCTTCAGGCGCACGTCGGTATACGCCGTGTCTTCCACCACCCCCACAATCGTGAAGTCGGTCGAGTCCTTCGGACCGACGCCCCCAAACCTCATCCCGATCGGATTGCGCCCGTCCATGACCTTTTTCACGAACGTCTCGTTCACCACCGCCACCGCCGGCGCCGACGACGTGTCTTGGACGCCGATCCCGCGCCCCAACACCACCTTCGTGCCGACCGAATCGAAGTACTCCGGCGTAGCCTTCACATACGAGGCGTGCTGCTTCTTCCATGGCTCGCCCGCCACCTGCACGCCTGTACTCCAGTTGTTGTTCTCCATCGGCGTGTAGGTCGAGATCCCCACCTTCACCACTCCCGGAATCTGGTGAAACCGCTCCTGGACCGTGCGGTACAGCGCCTCCACCTCCGTCGTCTTATACCCCGCCGCCTGCGGGTTGAAGTGGATGATGTAGCGGTTCCTCGCATCCAGCTTCATATCCGTATTCTCCAGCTTGCCCAGGCTCTGCGCGAACAGCCCTGCTCCCACCAGCAGCACCAGCGAAAGCGCGGCCTGCAGGATCACCAGTCCTCGCTGCAGCATGCTCGCTCCCGAAGCAGTCGTCCGCGAGCCCGCTCGCAGCGCCTCCGCCGGCTGCGCCTTCACCGCCATCACCGCCGGGCTTATCCCGAACAGCGCCCCGGTCACCAGCGCCAGCGCAAACGCAAAGCCGATCACCTCGAGCGAAGGACTCGCGTTGATCGTCACCGCCTGCTCGCCTGGGAAGGCCAGCGCGATCAACATCTTCGCTCCGCCATACGCCACCGCCAGCCCCGCCACTCCTCCCAGCACCGACAGCACCACGCTCTCCGTCAGCATCTGTCGCACCAGCCGTCCCCGCTGCGCTCCCAGCGCCGCTCTCACGCTCATCTCCGTCCGGCGCTCCATGCCGCGCACCAGCAGAAGATTCGCTATATTCGCGCACGCAATCAGCAGCACCAGCCCCGCCACCCACATCAGCAGCTTAAGATTGGCCTCGTACTGCTCCTTCATAAACTGGATTCCACCGCCCCCCGGCGCCAGCGTCGCGTAGGCCTTTGCCAACAGCAACTCTCCCTTCGTGCCCTTGAAGTCCGGATAGGTTCCCAGAACCTGCTTCAGCGTGGCGTTCACCTTCTGCTGCAGCTCGGGCGTAATCGTCACCCCCGGCTTAGGCCGCGCGATAATCTCCAGCCATTGCAGCGATGGGTCGTGGACAAACGTCGCATTCGCCAGTACCGGCATCGACTCGATCGGCAGATAGAACTCCGGAGGCGATGCCACCAGCCGGTCTCCGAAAAATCCCTTGGGAGCCACCCCCACAATCGTTACCGCCTTCGTGTTCACCCACAGCGTCCTTCCAATCACGCCCGCGTCGCCGTCAAAGTTGTGCTGCCACGTCGAGTAGCTCACAATCGCAACCATCGGCGCGCCCTGGCGATCGTCAGCGTCCGTCAGCATCCTCCCCACCACCGGCTTCAGCCCAAAGGTGCGGAAGTAGTTTCCGCTGACAAACTCTCCCACCACCGAACGTGCCTGCGCCTCCGGCACATCCCTCCGAACCGTCAGAGGAAAAAACGGAAAGCCCCCCTGCATCGCCGCCATGTCCTCAAACTCCGGCAGATTCTTTTGCAGGTAGTGATACGTCTCCGTCGAGAACAACGAATACTTTCCATCCGAGTTCGAGCCGCCGTTCACACAGCAATCCGTGCCGTCTCCCACCCGCACCAGCGTCGCCGGATCGGTCACTGGAAGGCTCGAAAGCAGAACGCCGTTCACCAGCGTAAAGATCGCTGCATTCGCCCCAATCCCTAACGCCAGGGTCAACAGCACTGTCACCGTAAACGCCGGGGTCTTTCTCAACTGCCGGAAGGCAAACCGCACATCCTGGAACACGGTAGTCATAGCTTGGCTCCTCTCAAACACTTCGAAAGTTTCAAAATCAGATGACCGTAGAATCTACCTGCCTGAATTCAATCGACGCCTGAATCCCGATCGAAGCTCGAAGACCGATCAAGCCCGAATCCCGATCGACGCCTCAATCCCGACTGACGCCTGAATCCCGATCACTCCCACGAAAGCTGTCATTCTGAGCGAAGCGAAGAATCCCTGTATTTCTCCTGTAGCGCCTCGAGTCCTCCGAGGCACACCGCAGAAATCGTCTCCCGCGTCTCCTCCAGATGCACGCCCACGGCCAGAACCGCACACGCAAAACCGCCCTGAATACAACACCCACTCGCCGACGCGCTCTTCCCCGGTGTCCAAAAACGAGAAGTCTTGTCCAGCACCGGACACTCACCTACTCAGGAATCACCCTCTCCGGCTGTCAAGCCCTCCAAAAACGCAGACGGTTCATCATGTCCATGAAAATAATAGGCTTATCAACCTGGAAAGGCATGCCGAAACCTGCCTGTTCTCCCTCACCGAAACGGTAGAATAAGACCAGACGATATTTAGCGAGGAAATATCGGGCAACAAATCGTAATTCGCCTGAAATCAATATTTTACATACTTACCCTCTTGTTTTCAGGAATTTACGCTTGAAGTCCAAGCCTAAGTCCTTTGCTTGGAAGATTTTGCGCAGATTCGAGGGGGTGGGCCACCCTGCCGCTCCGATCCTGTTCTAAAGCCGGCCAAGGTGATAAAATAAAGAAAGCTTGCCGCTCCAAAGGCGTCGGGCTCGCGACAGGCACATCGATGTGACGTGACCATACCGTTGCAAGCGATCCGCGAAACCGAACAAGCAAATCTCACGCGCCGGCGTAAAGAACGTCCGGCGAAAGGATCGTTATGCCGAAAGAAGGAATTCACCCGAAGTACGAAACCATCACCGTCAAGTGCGCCTGCGGAACTCAATTTGAGACCCGCTCCACGCACAAGGGCGATATCGTGCTCGAAATCTGCTCCGCCTGCCACCCGTTCTTCACCGGCAAGCAGAAGCTGATCGACACCGCTGGACGCGTCGAGCGCTTCCGCCGCAAGTTCGCCCAGTCGGACGCAGGCAAAGCCGCCGCCAGCAAGTAAGCGGAGACAGCATCAAACGGGAGGCCTCCGCCCTGCGGGGGCCTTCTTATTTGCCCGGAACGCCTGAGATACTGACCAAGCCATGAAGAAGCGGTACACCCTCGAACAGAAGAAGTGGGACTCGCCCGTCGAGCACGCAATGCCCACGCACGCACGCGTACCCGCAAGCTTCAACATCGGCAACGTCACCATCGCTCCGGCAACGGTCCTGGCCCCCATGGCCGGAGTCACCGACACCGTCTTCCGCCGCTTCATCAAAAACGCCAGCCAGTTCACCGCATCCTCATCTCAGAATTGTCATCCTGAGCGAAGCGCAGCGAAGTCGAAGGATCTGCGGTTCTCCTCCAACGCGGGTGCCCCACCTCTCGATCCTGGGATGTGGGCCAAGGATCTCACCAACGTAGAGGCAGAGACCACGAACCAGCAGTCCGGCTGCGGGCTCATCATGACCGAGTTCACCTCGGCTGACGGCCTCTCCCGGATGCGCGAGACCAAGCGCAAGCGCTACCTGACCTACTACGACGACGAGCATCCCATCGCCGCGCAGCTCTTCGGCTCCAATCCCAAGACCCTCGCCGACTCCGCCCGCATCGTTCAGGACGCGGGCTTCGACATCGTCGACCTCAACCTCGGCTGCCCCGCCAAGCGCGTCGTTGCTTGTAACGGCGGCTCCGGCCTGCTCAAGGATCTCCCGCAGATCGAGCGCATCTTCAAAGCCATCCGCTCCGCGGTGACGATTCCCTTCACGGTGAAGTTCCGCATGGGTTGGAACGACCACCACATCGTCTGCGTCGAACTCGCAAAGATGGCCGAAGACTGTGGGCTCAACGCCTGCGCCCTCCACGCCCGCACCCGCGAGGACGGCTACACCGGACAGGCGCGCTGGGAGTACATCGCCGCCGTCAAGGACGCCGTCAAAATCCCGGTCATCGGGAACGGCGACATCCGCACCCCGGAAGACGCCGCCGCCATGGTCGAAAAGACTAGATGCGATGCCGTCATGATCGGCCGCACCGCGCCCTCCAATCCATGGATCTTTCGCCAGATCGCGCAATACACCGCCACGAAGGAAGCGACCGGCGTCGGAACCTACGACATCCCGACCAACGACGACCGCTACCGCATGATCCGCACCTACTTCCAGATGCTGGTCGACGAGATCGCTCTCGAAGAGGCCGCCGAAGCCGCTCGCGCCGAGGCCATCATCGCCGCCGGACAGATCGCCCGCGACAAACGCCATCGCGACGCCGTCGGCAAGATGAAGCAATTCGCCGCCTGGTTCACCCACGGCGTCCCCGGCGGAGGAGCCCTGCGGAAACAGATCTTCGATTCGAAGAACGGCAACGCAGTCATCGATGCCGTAGAGAAGTTCTTCGAGTCGCAACAGAACTCCATCGCAGCCGACGATCTCGTCCACGATGACAACGTTCTTCTGACAGAAGCGGCTTACTGCGACTGAACCTCAACCGCGCACCAAGAACAAGATGCGGTGCATCGTGCGATACAGAATTACCCTGCGCCTCCCGCCAGTTCGCATCAACCATCACCGTGTCATCCTGAGCGAAGCGCAGCTGCGTCGAAGGATCTGCGGTTCCAATTCAACACGCCTCAGCTTCACGGTCGCCGCGTATACACCCGCACATAATCCACCAGCATCCGCTGCGGGAACACAGTCGACTCGTCCGGATTACCGGGCCAGGCTCCGCCAACCGCGACGTTCAGAATCATAAAGAACGGGTGATCGTAGACCCACTTCGTTCCCTGCGGAAGATCGTTCGGGGTTCGCTCGACGATCAATCTGTCATCGAAGTAAAACCGGATGCGCTCTGGCGACCACTCGACCGCATAGACATGGAAGCCTGCATTCACGGCCTCGCCGGCAGGAAGATCATACGGCGCCGAGATCGCCTTCGCGCCGCTGTAACCCGGGCCATGCAGCGTGCTGTAAATGCGCCCCGCCTCGCCGATGTTTTCCATGACATCAATCTCCCCGGCAGCAGGCCAACGAACCGCGTCGATGTCATCGCCCATCATCCAGAACGCAGGCCAGATTCCCCTGCCCAGTGGCAGCTGCATTCTTGCTTCAAACCTGCCGTAAGCCTGAGTGAACTGACCTTTCGTAGTGAGCCTCGCGGAAGTGTAGGGCCGTTCTATGCCGTCCAGACCGATATAGTTCTCCTTGCGCGCGGTGATGACAAGATTTCCACCTCGCTGCTGCGCGTTCTCGAGTCTCGATGTATAGCTCTCAAGCTCCTTGTTTCCCCAGCCGCTGCCGCCCGTGTCGAAGGTCCACTTCGCCAGGTCCGGAGGACTTCCATCCGGACCGTTGCACTCATCACTCCACACCAGCTTCCAGTGCGGGTCCGTTATCTGCGCCGCCTTCTGTGCAGATGCAGCGGAACAGAACAGCGCCAGCCCAGCACTCAAAAGCAACAGAGTCAGGGTTCGCTTCGATTTCATCGTTCGCATACTCAATCCTTACTCGACGGTAGCTGCGAAGCTCGACGGACGATCCGTGCTGCGCTTGCGCCAGACCGTCTTCAACTTCCGGCGCCAGCGTTCGTCCAGACCGACCAGCTCCCAATCGACATCAGGGGAAAGATACCGCAGAACGACTTCGGTCGCAGGGTGCACCCTTAGCGCCGGGGCCACCAGATAGAGCCTGGGCGACCGTCGCGAGAGAACGACATCACTAAAGTAGCCCGCCCGTTGCAGCCCTCCCGTTCCATAGCCATTCCCTGAGCCATTGTCGTCATGGAGATGATGCCAGCGTACCCGGATCCAATAGTCGAGTCCCTGCAACGCCAGATGGAGATCCTCCTCCGCCTTCAACTCGATGACGGCGAGCCGGCCATCGCGAAGAACACCCAGCAGATCCAGCATTCCACGATCTCCGCCGACAAAGGCAGGCACCTGCGTGTAGACATGTCGCGGATCGAGATGCGCATCCAGAGGCTCGAGATCCTGCCGGAGAACACTCTCCAGCCAGCGCTCGGGCTGCATCCGATACAGCGGATCCCGCTTGTCGCCACCTGCGTGCCTTCGCTCAAACAGACGCTCCACCAGCTCACGCAGCTCCTGCTCCGTATCGCTGGTAAGAGCCGTCTCGTTTGCCCCAGCCCCAAAGGTGATCTCTTCCTGCACGTTGAAGGAGTTGCCCGCATAGCCGGCGCGAATTCGCGCAAACTCCAACCCATGCAGCAGAAAAATCATCCCCGCACTACTCGTAACGATTGCCTCAACTTTTGCCCTTGCGGACTCCGGGATCATGGACATGACGCGCATCTCCGCCGCTGCAAAGCGCTCCCGTACCGCAGCCCGATCCGGAGCATGAATCAGGCGGGTGGTGATATTGCCCGTGTCCGCAGGCTCTCGCTGCTCGAGATCCTCGGTCTGAGGATTCAGCTCCCACAGCTCCCACTGTGCCGCGCGATGGTTCAGCCAGCCCATGCGCGTCGCCGTCAGCGTTCCCATGCCTTGTGGCACGATCAGCTTCAGCCCTTGCCAGACGCGGCGTCCATCCCCCGTGGTTCGGCAACACTCCAGCCAGAGGATGCCGATCGTCAGGATTCCATCGACGGTAGCCTGCGCCTCTTCCGGATTGACCGCCACGACGGCCCACGCCTGCTGTCCCTGCACCATCGAGCCCCGCGCGTACGCTGGTCCGAAGCTCTTCTCCAGGTCCATCGCCGTCCGCAGGCCTTCCACCTTCCACTGCGGAAAAGCACGCAGGAGCACCCGCTCCACCACGCGCAGATACTTCGTCCGCGTAGCCTCACGAGTGGATGGCGTTCTTCTGTCCCGATCGGCAGCAAGCTCCAGAACCTGCGGCCTTGTCTGTCCGAAACGGAGCACAAAGACCCGCAGCATGGCGCCGCGAGACTCAACAGACACCACCCGGCGGATGAGATTTATCTCTTCGTTCCATAGATGGAACGTACAGCGACCGTGGTCGGCCGCGAGACGATACTTTCCCGAGCGCATATCGAAGAGGACGCGGCCCTCTTCCAATACCGCAGCATTCGGGTAACGAGAGAGAAACTCCTCGATGGCTGCAGCGATCGCCTCGGGCGGCTGCTCCTCCATCGGCTTGCGTGCCATGCCGGATAGACCGGCTCCTGCTCCACGAGTGAAAGGCATAGCCGAACGCTAACACACCTGCGTCCGCTCGCCTCTCAAAGCGGCATCTGGAAGTGGAAGTCCGTGATGCGAAGCCCCTGACGAAAGTAGAAGGCGTGAGCTTCGTTCCGGTGTGTTCCTGAATCCAGCGAAAACGTCTGGCAGCCCTCCTCACGAGCCCGCGCCACCAGCCATGAGATCATCTGGGCGCCGAATCCGTGCGAACGCATCGCCTCATCCGTGACGAGATCGTCCACGTAGAGTGTCTTTCCGCTCCAGAGAACACTCATCACGCGAAATCCTGCGACCGAAGCTACAGTTCCCTCGTGATCGAGAAACGCGAGACGATACCCCTCGCGTTGCTGCTGTTCAATTCGCTCTACAAACGTGTCTGCTGCAAGCATGGGCCGGAGCTGGTGCATGACTGGAAAACATCGCGCAATCTGCTCCCTGCTCTCCGCCAGATAAATACCAGCCATCTGACCTACCAGTTTTCGCTGACGCGCAGATGGGTGATGTGCGCGACATGGTGGCGGGAGTGCCACGCATACATCAGAGTCGCCACATCCAAAGGCGTCTCGCCATTCTCCGGGTGACGGTAACCCCGCTGCCACTGCTCTTCAGTAAACGACTGCAGCAGCATGACCCAGCGGGCATGGAGACTTTCAATCAGTTCGAGCGACCACTCCACAGGAGCGGCAGAGTCGTGCAGCGTGGCCCAGGCCTGCTCGTTATAAGGCTTGATTGTCGGCCAGTCCTCCGTAAGCGCCAGGCGCATACGGATGAAGGCATTCATGTGGCTGTCCGCAATGTGATGTACCAGCTGGCGTACTGTCCAGCCGCCTTCACGATACGGTGTGCTCAGTTGCCCCGAACCCAGCCCTTCGACCGCATTCCGCAGCTGTTCCGGCAACTCCGCCAGCGTGGCGATGGCGTTTTGCCTTTCTTCAGAAGAAATTGTCTCTGGACGTTCGAATCGTCCGATAGGGTAGCGCGGATCTGTCAGCGTAACACTCATCCGTGTATCTCCTTTCTTCTCTCTTTCAAGAAAGCTAGCATACGTCGGTTATGGAATCGCGAGAAAAGACGAACCCCTGTGCAGGATTCTTTCCACAGTGCGATCCTCCGGGCCTGCTGCTGTCTGCGGGGAGTGACTCGCATTTTCTGCTCTCAATGCTCGAATAAGCACTCAGTCAATCACAAGGACGATCATCGCAACAGACAATCATCGCGACCCAGAGGCAAGACATCTCACTCCGCCGCACCATCCCGCGCGGTATCAAAGATGACCAGCTCTCTCGGTGGATTCTTGCGCAGCTCTCGCATCCGCTCCTCGAGATTCGAGGTGTGGATCTCCAGCTTGTGTCCGTTCGGATCGAGGAAGTAATACGAGCTCCCCGGGCTTCGGTTTTCCTGCCAGCATTCGGCACCCGATGCACGAAGCCGCTCCACCGCTGCGGAGAATTCAGCCTCTCTCATCGTGAAGGCTACATGCGTGTACTCCGGCAGACTTCCGCTCCGTGTCCTGTCATCCAGCGACAGGCAGATCCAGTCCGATCCCGCTTCGAGATAAGCGCCCTTGTACCACCTGGCCACAGGCCGCATACCCAGCACATCCGCGTAGAACGCGAACGATGCCTCAAGATCTCTTACCGCAAAGGTGATGTGATTCACTCCACCGACCATGTCCAGTGTCTCTCCTGCGCAACAACGGACCGTCCGTGCGCCGCATCACGCTCTCAGGTTGCACTCGGCAGCGAAACCCGGAACACCGTTCTGCCGGGACGCGATTCGAAATCGATTGCGCCGTCATTGTGGCGCACCAGCCGCAATGCGATATCCAGTCCCAGTCCAGTCCCCTGCCCCATCGGCTTCGTCGTGAAGAATGGATCGAAGATGCTCGACTGAATCTCGGCGGGAATCCCCGCGCCGTTATCGATGATGCGCACCACAACCCGCTCGCCATCGCGGGCCGCCTGCACGCCTACGCAACCTCCGTCCGGGGCCGCATCCAGCGCATTGTCCAGCAGGTTCCCCCATATCTGGTTCAGCTCGGCAGCGTATCCCATCACTCGCGGCAGACCCTCTTCCACGTCCAGCGTCACCTTCACCGACTTATCCCGCGTCTTCGCATGCAACACTGTCACCGCATTGCGCAGACCGACGGTCAGGTCGAGGCTCTCCGCGACCATCGCCTGGTCCATGTGCGTAAAGCCCTTCACCGCCACGATGAGGCTCGAGATGCGCATCGATGCACCACGAATCTCCGATGCGAGCCCTCGCACCGCACACCCGCTCGCCGCCCATCGCAATACGGTGTTCAGCGTCGGCCCCTGCACCATCGCGGCGACTGCATTCAACTGCTCCAGCGTTACCTCCGTGTCGGCAATCATGGGAGCATCCCGCGTGTCCAGACCACGCGCCGCCAGCCAATCCGCAATCGTATCCTCGCGATCGACCTGTTCGATCGCAGAACGCGAAGATGCCTTCTTGGCCAGGCACCGTTCACGCAGCGATTCGATCGCCGTCAGCTGAGCCTCCGACAATCGCGCCATCCCCAGCGCCAGTGTCGCGTCCTCCGATTCCTCCAGCCGGTCCGTCAATACACTCACGCTGCGTTCAATCGCGGAAGCCGGATTGTTCAACTCGTGGGCCAGACCCGCAGACAGCTTGCCCAGCGAGATCATCTTCTCGTTCTGCAGCTCTGTCGACGTAAACAACCTCGCCCTGTCCACCAGCCGATGCACCAGCAGCGACGTCAGCTCGAAGCACTCATGTGCCATCACCCGCATCTCGTCTCGATGCAGCGCCAGCACCTCCGTAGGCTCCAGCGCCATCGAGTATCCCGGCGCCACGCTGATCCGCGAGTAGGGCAGCAGCCCTCCAACATCACCCGCATGCCACTCCACCAACTTGTTTGGGCCGGTTCCGCGATCGACGAACAACGCCATCCGACCTGACAGAATCAGATACATCCACTCGACCGGCTGGCCCTTGCGCGACAGTATCTCGCCCACAGCGAGCCTCCGCAGCACCCCGCGTTCCGCCAGCCAGGCCAGCTCCTCACGCGGAGCCGCACCTACTGCCTTATGCTCCACCAGTCGTTCGATCAGATCCGTTGCTGCCACTTGCTCGCAACTCCTCAGAATCAAGCATGCTTCTTCGAGACAAGGTACCAGATCGAGTTGACAGCAAACGATCCCGGAGAACAGGTTGAGCCACGTAGAAGGCGATCTCAGCGTCGATGTAGCTGGACCACCTCGATTCCGATAAGGTCGCGCATATCAGGCACAACTTCTCGCCTGCACCCCGGCTATAACGCCTGGTCCAAGCAACTTCGGAGAAGTAGAAGATATCGCCGGAGTCATAGCCCGTGTAACCCGGATACGGCACTGTTCAGCGTGGGAGAAATTCAACTGCAACTGGCTTTGGAGCCACCATCGGGTGACCAGAAGGCCTGCCCAGAACGCCTTTGATTTCAGGCGCCCATCCACCGCGATTGCGGCGCTGCTCTCGGAAGCCTATCATAGGTCGATACATGACGACTCCGACCCCCGATCACAAGCGCTACTTTACCGATAAGCTCGGCCTCTCCGAGCGGCTTATGGAACGCTGCCTCGCCGAGGCTCTTTCCGCCGGGGGCGAGTACGCCGACCTCTACTTTGAGTCCGTAACCTCGACCTCCCTCGGCATCGACGAATCCCTGGTCAAGTCCGCCTCGCAGGGAGTCTCCCTCGGCTGCGGCGTCCGCGTCCTCTCCGGCGAGCGCACCGGCTACGCCTACACCGACGACCTCTCCTCCGAGGCGCTTCTCAAGGCAGCCCGCACCGCGGCCCTCATCGCCTCCGGCCCGGCCAAGGAGCTCATGCAGGGCTTCCGCCACACCTCCGGCGACTCCCTCTATCCAATTACCGGCGCTACCGCCGATGCCGAGATCGCTCAAAAGCTCTCTCTTATCCAGCGTGCCGATGCCGCCGCACGCGCCTACGATCCACGTATCACCCAGGTCCGCGCCAGCTTCTCCGACGAGCTCCGCCGCATCCTCGTCGCCGCCTCCGACGGCACCTACGCCTCCGATACCCAGCCGCTGTCGCGCCTCAACGTCTTCGTCATCGCCAAGGACGCCGCAGGAAACGACGGGGCCGGCTCGACCGCCCGCGGCTCTTCCGGAGGCGGCGGCCGCATCACCATGGACTTCTTCGAAGGCGACAAGTCCCCCGAGCACTTCGCTCGCGAGGCCGCCCGTACTGCCATTCTGCAGCTCGGAGCCGTCGATGCTCCCGCAGGCGAGATGGAGGTCGTTCTCGGCCCCGGCTGGCCCGGCGTCCTGCTCCATGAAGCCGTAGGCCACGGCCTCGAGGCCGACTTCAACCGCAAGAAGACCTCCGCCTTCGCCGGTCTGATCGGCCAGCAGGTAGCATCCAGCAAGGTCACGGTCGTCGACAACGGCCGCATGCCCAACCGGCGCGGCTCCATCAACGTAGACGACGAGGGCAACCCGACCCAGGAGAACGTTCTTATCGAGAACGGAATCCTCAAGGGCTATCTCTCCGACAAGCTCTCCTCGCGCCTGATGGGAACCCCCAACACCGGCTCCGGCCGCCGCGAGAGCTACCACCACATCCCCATGCCGCGCATGACCAACACCTACATGCTCAACGGCGACGACATGCCTGAGGACATCATCAAGTCGGTCAAGCGCGGTCTCTACGCCGTCAACTTCGGCGGAGGCCAGGTCGACATCACCAACGGCAAGTTCGTCTTCTCAGCCTCCGAGGCCTACCTGATCGAAGACGGCAAGGTCACCCGCCCGGTCAAAGGCGCTACCCTGATCGGCAACGGCCCCGAGGCCCTGAAGTACGTCTCGATGGTCGGCAACGACCTCGCTCTCGACGAAGGCATCGGAACCTGCGGCAAATCCGGCCAGTCCGTCCCCGTCGGCGTAGGCATGCCCACCATCAAGCTCGACAAGATGACCGTCGGCGGAACGTCTTAGCCCGGAAAGGCCTTGCAGCGTTATTGATTGGTCAGGATCTGTTCCAGCTCTTTGAGGCTCGACCGCTTCCCCATCACGATGAGGAAATCTCCGGCGGAGATCTCAACGTCAGGTGATGGATTGAAGATCGTCTCTCCGCGTTGCTGACGAATGGCCAGCACGATAGCCCCGGACCGCTGCAACCTCAACAGCTCTCCCAGTGTCCGTCTTCGCAGCTCCCCCTTCGAGGAGACACAGACCTCCTCCATCGTTATCTCCTGTCCCAGGTTGCTTCTGGCAAAATCCAAAAACTCCACTACGTGAGGCCGCAGCAAAGTGTCGGCGAGCTGACGTCCTGCCATCGTGTAAGGAGTGAGAACCGTGTCTGCTCCGGCGCGACGCAACTTCTCTCCGGCCTCTTCCTCCGTCACCCGCGTAACCACCGTCAACTTGGGATTAAGAGCCTTGGCCGAAAGAATAATGAAGAGATTCTCCGCATCGGAAGCCAAAGCAGCGATCAACCCCTTCGCTCTCAACACACCCGCCCGGCGAAGGCTGTCGTCCTGCGTAGCATCCGCAATGATCGCAAGCATTCCCGCATTCGTTGCCCTCGCAGCACGTTGCTCATCGCGATCGATCACCAGAAAAGGAGCTTTTGTCCGTTCGAATTCAGCACAGGCATTTCGGCCTACGCGGCCAAAACCGCAGACGATGAAGTGGTCGTGCAGATTCTCGATCATGCGTCTTTTCCTGCGCTTGCCATAGCTATCCTGCAACTCGAGTTCAATAATAGTTTGGGTCATCGCGCCGACTGCCAGAAACATGGCGGTCACACCGAACAAAATCAGGAAGGAATTGAAGACCCGGCCGGCATGGCTGAGGGCACGGATCTCCTGGTAGCCGACGGTTGTGATCGTCGTGAGCGTCATGTAGAAGGCATCGAACCAAGAAAATCCTTCGATCAGTCGAAAGCCGGCCGTGCCCAGCGCCAAGGTGAAACCCAGCACTCCAGTGATCAAGGTGAAGCGGCGAATCAGACGGTCAGCCATTTGGTGCGATCCTCGTAGTGATGTTCAGCCCATTGCTGATTCCTGTCTACGTTTCGGCAGAGCCTTCTATGCCAGGTGTAGTGAACCGCTATCCGCAGCCTTGGCCGGGTGCCGGGTGGCCCATTCGCACCAGGGCGTCAGTGAGATTAATTGCTCAAGAGCGCATCCGTGCGAGTGAACAACCGCCGCCGAGAGCTCTGCGCGTCGATCTGACTTGCAGGAGGGACCTAACTTGTATGAGGCGACCTAACTTGTATGAAGCCATCTAACTTGTAGGAGGCGATCATAACTTGTATGAAGCGATCTGCCTTGTATGAGGACGCAGGCCCGCCGGGGTGCCCATTCATGCAAGCTTAATCGCATGAGTGGGAACAATCGCGCACGAAAGTGCGATCCGCCTCGTTTAGGGCACAGCTTCAGCTGTGCCGAAAAGCTCGCCGCGAAGCGGCTACCGCTCTGCCGAAGGCCGGAGCAGAGTCCCAAGGACGTCGCGACCCGATCTCCTTCACTGCTAACGCACCCTCAATACGCGCAAAAATCCACTGCCGCGCATTTACGCGACAAGGGAAAAAATGGCTCAGGCCACCATCCCTGGATGGTGAACCTAAGCCGTCGATCATCCTGCGCCTGAAACAATCAGGACAGACTTAGCATTACTTCGGCGTCACACGAAAGACCCCGCCCGTCCGGGAATCCTCAAGCAGCCACAGTGCACCATCGGGAGCAACCTCGACGTCGCGGATTCGGTGACCCACGTCCCACCGCTCGGCGGGTTTGGCGCCGCCCGTGCCGTCGAAGGTAATACGGTCCAGGGTCCGCGTCGCCAGACCTCCCATCAGGGCCGAGCCCTTCCATTGCGGGAACATCGCACCGTTGTAGAAGATCAGGTTGCCCGGCGCGACGATCGGCGTCCAGTAGATCACCGGCTTGGTCAGGTCAGGCCGCGTATCCGGACTCGGGATCGGCACGCCATCGTAGTTGGTCGCATAGGAGACCAGCGGCCAGCCGTAGTTTTTGCCCGGCTCAATCAGGTTCAGCTCATCGCCGCCGCGCGGACCATGCTCCACCTCCCACAACCGGCCGTCCGGCGCAAAGGCCAGCCCATAGGGCGTGCGGTGCCCGGTGCTCCATGTCTCCGCCGGAGTCAGGTTCGGCCCCGGGAAGGTATACGTCCTCAGCACAGGAGCCGTCTTCGCCGCTTCGGTATTCGCCGGAGGATCGATCACCGGAACGCTCGCCGCCCCGGTCTTTCCCGCCATCGGATTACCCTTTGCAGGCTTGCCGTCCAGCGTCAGGTGCAGGATCTTGCCCAGCGGCTGGTTCGGATCCTGCGCAGGCGTCATGCGCTGTCGATCGCCAACCGAAAGAAACAGCGAGCGACCATCCGGGGCAAAGGCCACCTGCGCACCGAACTGTCCCCCATCACCCCTCTCGCCATCGCGCCAGATCACCTTCAGATCCTCAAGGCTCGCCGAACTCTGGCCGAGTGCCAGCTTCGCCTTTGCAAGCGCCAGGCTCGAGCCGCCTTCCCCCGGCTCTGAATAGGTCAGGTAGACGCTGTGATCCTTCGCATAGTGCGGCGAGAGAAACACCCCCAGCATGCCGCCCTGTCCCCGATACAACACGGCCGGAACGTTCGCGACGGGAGTCTGCGCCCCCTGCTGCGTGACCAGAACCATTCCCCCGACCTTCTCGGTAATCAGCATCCGCCCGTCCGGCAGAAAGGCGATCCGCCACGGCAGACGAAGAGTCGTTACCTGGACCATGTTGAAGGGCACGCTGGCCTCAGGCTTCTGGTCGCCTGCATTGATCTGCGCCTCCGCCCCTGTTGTCGCCAGAGCCAGAAATAGCCCCGCGATCACTATCTGTTTCATCTCGTTTTCCTCTGTCTATCGATTGGTCTGGCGTTGGCGAACTTCTACACTACGTCTTCTCTTCGTCGTATCTGTATGTGTTCATCACTTAGATGACTTCAGGACGAGATGCCTGATCTTCGCACTCTCCCACACCACCCGAAGAGAGATGCAGCGCCGATGAACCGGGAAGCACCGTATCCACGATAACGTGGTCCCGGTGCTCCCCGTACTCTCGGTGCAGGTCAACCCAGCAAGACGCGCTACTTCTCGCTCGGGCTGTCGTTCGCGGGCAGATCTCCCAACGCATACTGAATCCCAGCCAGCACGTGCTCCATGATGGGAGTCATCGCGTAGATGTGCTCGCTGTGGCCAAGCGCCTCATAAAAGACACGGCCCTTGCCCTCATGGCGAATCCAGCTGAGGCCATAGTCGCCGTCCGTGCGCTTCGTCGCCGCCGGTTCCTTCGCCTTGTCTGCATCGCTCATCTTGGCATAGTCAAGACTGGTAAGGACGTGCACCCGCTTGCGCGAGAACGAGTCCTGCGCAAACGTGTAGATCTCGTCATGGATGGTGAACTCGCCATGGAACATCTGCGTCAGCGGACTCTTCGGATCATCGATCTTCACCGTGATCTGCTGCGGAAAGAGCCAGTGAAATTTGAAGTAGCCGCCGATCATCACGTCGAAGTCCGGCCAGGTTCCCGTCGGAGATGGTCCCTGCGTATGGTAGCTGTCGCCCGCAGCATGAATACCTGCCAGCCCCTTGCCTCCACGCACAAAATCCAGCAGCGCCTTCTTCCGTGCCTCGGTCGCAGCCGGATCCTTCGGATCATCCAGAAAGCCCAGCGTCGTGCTGTCCAGGAAGATCGCATCGTATCCGGCAAGATTCTCTGCCGTGATCTGTGCCGGGTCATAGGTGATGGTGGTGGACCATGCGCCTGTCTTCTCCCCCATCGCCTTCACCGTCTCCGCGGCCAGCGGAATGGACGAGTGAACGAACCCTGCCGCATGCGCCAGCACCAGCACCTTGCGAGGCTTCTTCGGCTTTGCATAGGCCTTCGACGGCAGATTGTCCAGCATCGCAACGTAGTCCTCAAGCTGCGGCTTCTGGATCTGCACCCCATTCTCGATGCTCTGTTTCCGTGGAGGGCTGGGGAGGGTCTGCTCCTTGAGCTCCATCGTAGACAACGTGTTTCCACTCTGTGCCGATGCCGAAAGGCAGCAGCACAGTGCAAGGACGGCGGCGGGGACCGATCGAACCATCTCTCCCTTGCGGAAGAATGGGGATCGCAACAGTTGCTTCATAATCCTCCTGAAAAATCCACCCAAGGATATATCCCCGTGGCTGCTTCCGGAATGACAATGAGGTTGGCGTGCCTTGTTCCCGGTCCAAAATCTGCCCTTTCACTCGTGATAATGCTGGTGAATGCACATCGCAGGCTCGTGGATCTTGCTCGGCTTTATCCTCCTGATGGCGGCGACAGCACTCCTGCTGCTGCATCTCACAAAGGTCGGCGTCATCCTCCACCAGAGAATCCCCGACCGCCCTCACCGCCGCCTCCTCCTCGCCTCGATCTCCTTCTTCATCACCTTCCTTGCGGCTCGGCTGCTGGTAGCCTCGATCACCCATCACATCGGGCCATTCGGCTACGTCGTCGTTGGCGGAAGACATATCCACCACCTGGTCTGGGGGATTCTCCTCCTTCTGCTGAGCGGTTACGGAACGCTCGCCGAAGCCGGAACCGGAGATACGCCGCAATCGATCTTCTTCAGTCGCCTGCTCTCCATCGCCTACGGATCCGGCGCAGCTCTTACCCTCGATGAGTTCGCACTCTGGCTCAACCTCGACCCTGCAGCCTACTGGTCCAGCCAGGGACGAGAGAGTATCGACGCCATCATCCTGTTCGGTGCGCTCCTGGCAATCGGTACATGGGGCGTCCCTCTGCTGCGCCGAACCTCGGAACGCCTCTCGCATCCGTAGAAGACCAAATCACAGCGGGTGCCCTATCTTCGCGACAGCCTCATCGTTGCTAAGGTGAGACATTCGCGCAACGCGCGAACCCTCTTCGCCACAGGCGCAGCTCTTAGGCGGCGTACACTTGCTCTTCAAATGTCAGTGAAAAGATTTCAATGCCGCCAGGAACTCAAAAAAAACACGCAGCGACCCGGTCCGAAGATTCCTTCGGTCACAAATTACCCCGTAGCCAGGGGAACAAATGCGACTTCGTCATCGTGCCGCCATCCCATCCCTGTACGATGAATTATCTATAGCTCCTAACCTGCCGCTCCCGGAAGAACTGTAAGCACGAATGTCTCGCAGCCCAAACTTTTTCGCTCGCACCTTCCGAGCCTTCCACTATCGGGACTTTCGCATGATGTGGATCGGGGCCTGCGTCTCGACGATCGGCACCTTCGTCCAGCAGTTCGCCCAGAGCTGGCTCGTCTATGACCTGACGAAAGATGCCTTCTATCTCGGCCTCGACCTCTTTCTCGGTCAGCTCCCCATCATGATGTTCTCCCTCTTCGGAGGCGTCTTCGCCGACCGCATGGATCGGCGCAAGATGCTGCTTGCCTCCCAGTACATCCAGATGGTCTGCGCCTTCCTTCTCGCGGCTTTGTTTGCCACGCATGTCATCCAGGTGTGGCACATCCTCGCGCTGTCCTTCTTTGTCGGCCTCGGCCAGTCCTTCGGCGGCCCCGCCTACTCCGCGCTCCTGCCATCGCTCGTAGATCCTGAAGACCTCTCCAACGCCATCGCGATGAACTCCATCCAGTTCAACCTGGCGCGCATCGTCGGCCCCACCATCGGCGGAATCGCTTACACCACGCTCGGCGCAACCTGGTGCTTCACCCTCAACGGCATCTCGTACGTCGCCGTCATCATCTCGCTCTTCATGATCCAGGTGAAGTTTGTCCCGGCAAAGTCGACCGTCTCCGTACTAAGCAGCATGAAGGAAGGCATTCGCTTTATACGATGTCGTGACGGCATGAGTGCCCTCGTCATCCTTGCCTTCTGCACCACACTCTTCGGCTTCTCTCTCAACAGCTTCCTTCCCGTCTTCGTTCGCACCGTCTTCCACAAGGGTCCAGAGACCTACACCATCCTGCTCGTCTGCTCCGGCGCCGGATCGATCGCTGGCGCGCTCTCCGTAGCCGCCGTCGAGCGCATGAAGGGGCAAGGCCGGCTTACTCTTCTTATCCTCGTCCTTCTGGGCATCATCATCGCGGGCTTTGCCATGTCGCGCTGGCTGCCTCTCTCCTGCGTCCTCATGTTCCTGGCTGGAACCGCCATCATGGCGTCCGCCTCGTTCATGGTCTCGCTCGCCCAGCTCCTCACCACCGACGCCATGCGCGGACGCGTCATGAGCGTCTACAACCTCGCCTTTCGCAGCGGAATTCCCCTCGGTGCTCTCGTGCTCGGCAAGCTGATCCCCATGTACGGAGTCACAAAAGCGCTCTCGGGAGCCGGGCTGGCGCTATCCGCCATCTCGCTCTACTTCCTCCTGACTAACCGCGAATCCACCTTCCGTCCCGCCACCCGCCAGCCATCTGCCTCGCCACACAGTACCGCCATGTAAAATCTTCCTGCCACCGGAACCCGGCATCGCATCGAGGCGATAGATGTCCTATCTGCGGCAAATACCGCTGGCACTCCTGCTTCTCACGCCCTGTTACGCCGCCCAGGAAGCACACAACCACCCCGCCCCGGAAAAGCTCGGAGACGTCTCGTTTCCCGTCTCCTGCAAACCCGTCGTTCAGCCGCAGTTCAACCGCGCCGTCGCTCTGCTTCACTCCTTCGCCTACGCTGAAGCCCAGGCCGCATTTCAGGACGTGGCAGTGCGCGATCCCTCCTGCGCCATGGCTCACTGGGGAATCGCCGCAACCTACTTTCATCAGCTGTGGGAGCCGGCCATCCCACCCGCAACTCTCGCCTCAGCGCAAAAAGAGATTCAAGAGGCCCAACAGCACAAACCAGCCTCTATGCGCGAGCAAGGCTTCATCGCTGCCCTCGCCCTGGTGTATCAGCCCGCCGCGCAGATCCCTTATCGGACACGAGCGCTCAACTACCAGCACGCGATGAGCCAGGTCGCCTCCAGTAACCCCGCCGACGTCGAGGCTCAGGTCTTCTACGCCCTTGCGCTCCTTGCCTCAGCCTCTCCCCGCGACAAAACTCATGCCAACCAGAAAGAAGCCGCGGCGTTGCTGGAACCCATCGCCCGCGCCTACCCCCATCACCCCGGCATCCCGCATTACCTCGTCCACGCCTACGACAATGCAGAACTCGCACCACGCGGTCTTCCGGCAGCAAAGGCCTACGCGCAAATCGCTCCCTCCGCACCGCACGCCCTCCATATGCCCTCGCACATCTTCACGCGGCTCGGCCTGTGGGACGACTCCATCACCTCCAACCTGGCCTCAAAGCAAGCGGCACACCAGCAGGGTGATCTCGGCGAAGAGCTGCACGCCATGGATTACCTCGTCTACGCCTATCTGCAGACCGGCCGGGACAGCCAGGCGGCCAAGATCATCGAACAGGTAAAAACACTATCCAGCCTTAAAACCGCCGACTTCAAAATCGGCTACGCCTCTACCGTCATGCCGATTCGCGTCATCGTGGAGCGGAATCGATGGTCCGAAGCTGCGGCCATCGTTCCCCCAACCTCTGCCCCGCCGCACGTCGTCGCCATGGCGGTCTGGGCTCGTGGCCTCGGCCTCGCCCGCTCCGGCAGCCCATCGCAGGCCGCCGAGGAGATCCTGCGATTGCAGCAGCTCGAACAGCAACTCCTCACCTCGGGCGATGACTACTGGGCGGCACAGGTCAATATCCTCAGGCGCGAGATCGCCGCCTGGTCAGCCGAGGCCAGCCATCAACCCGAGGCAGCAATAGCCCTGATGCGCTCCTGTGCCGACGATGAAGATGCCATCGAAAAACTTCCCGTAACCCCCGGCCCCATCCTCCCCGCCCGGGAGCAGCTCGGTTCCCTGCTCCTCGAGCAGAACCAGCCCGCCATGGCGCTCAAGGAATTTCAGATCGCCCTCGCCAACTCCCCCAACCGCTACGGCGCAGTGCACGGAGCCGAGCGAGCCGCCCAGCTCTCCAGCAGTAAATGACGAGTCGTTCTGCTCCGGCATCGACCGGCCTTCTTCACAACAGTCCCTGAAACACGAACGATTGGACCTCAATTAGAACGTGTCATCCTGAGCGCAGCCTCTCGCAGTTCATCGCGAGCGGCGTAGTCGAAGGATCTGCGGTTACTCCGCAGGTCTCAAGTCCGTCGAAAACCGCAATCGCATCCGAGCGTGTACGGCGCTAACCCGGCGGGATCACTCCAAGCTGCTGCATCATTCCCATCGTATCCATCAGGATGCGGCTGTCCTTCATCTGTCCATTCACAACCCTGTCGAACACCGTACCCTTCACACTCACACGCTTGCCCGTAGCCGGAATCCCCATAAACTCCCCTTTGTGGGTTCCCGTCCAGGTAAATCGGCTTGCGACCTTTTCGCCTTCGCAGATGTGCTCTTCAATCGTCCAGCGAATATCCGGAAACGCCGCCCGAAACACCCCGATGACCTCCTTCAGTCCCTCGCGCCCTTGCCTCTGCCCTGGAAGAGGATCAAGCTCCACAAAATCCTCCGCGACAATCTCGTCCATCACCCCGAAGCTTCCTTGATTGATCGCCTCTTCCACAAAGCGCGCGATCACTTCCTTGCTGCCTGCGCCATCCATACCAGCACCTCCTTCTGAAATAACGTGCCGCCCCACGCTATCGGGGCACTCCCGGCCTGTCAAGTTCCCAAACGGTTCAAACTGCTGGAAACAAGCCATTTACGTGCTGCCGATGAGTTGCATCTACGTGCGTATCATTGAGTTAGGAGATCAGCAGGACCAGGCAAGCACACACAATGGAAAGATGTGGCTGCTAACCCTCGTGCTTTGAAGAATTTACCGGTAAGTTGCCTAAATGGAATATTTTACGATTTTGGTCCACCTTCAAGTCCAATGGAATGAAGATTTTGCGCAAATAAGCGGGGGAGTCCCCACCACAGGTATCCTTAGAGCAATATGTCGATCCAGACGCCCACCAGCCCCAAGACCGATCTCCGCCAGCTTGCCCATGACGTCCTCAACCGCGCCCTCAAAGCCGGAGCCACCGATGCCGAGGCGGTCGTCTATGAAGGCGACGAGTTCTCCGCCCGTGTGCGACTCGGTCAGGTCGAGACTCTCAAGGAGTCCGGCTCGCGAGCCGTGGGCCTGCGCGTCTTCCTCGGCCAGAAGGTAGCCAGCACCTCGTCTTCAGACTTCTCGGAAGAGGCAGTCAGGCACCTGGTCGACGGCGCGATCGCCCTCGCGAGCGTAACCAGTGAAGACCCCTTTGCCGGTTTGCCCGCCGCCGAGGAGTTCGGCCAGCTCGAAGGTGACCTGAAGCTCTACTTCGACGACGTCAACCAGATCCCGCCCGCCGATCGCATCGAGACCGCCCGCCGCGCCGAGGCTGCCGCGATGGCCTTCGATACTCGCATCCAGAACTCCGGCGGGGCCGACTTCGACACCGGAACCTCGCACAAGATACTCACCAACTCCCGCGGCTTCACCGGCGAGTATCGTCGCAGCTACTGCGGCTTCTCCGTCTCGCCCATAGCGATCGACGAGAAGGGAGGAATGCAGCGCAACTACTGGTACTCGAGCTCGAGGACGGCCTCCCGGCTCGAGTCACCGGAGGAGATCGGCCGCATCGCCGCCGAGCGCACCCTGCGCCGCCTCGGAGCCCGCCGTGTCCCAACCCAGAAGGCCCCGGTAGTCTTCTCGCCTGAGATCTCGCGCTCCATCATCGGCAACATCTTCGACGCCGCGAACGGCGACGCCATCTACCGTCACGCAACCTTCTTCGCCGACATGCTCGGCAAGCAGGTCGCGGGCGAGAACATCACCGTCATCGACGACGGCACCTTGATGCTCGACGGCGTGGGCGGCTTCGGAACCTCTCCCTTCGACGGAGAAGGCCTGCCCTCGCGGCGAACGGTGCTGGTGCAGAACGGCGTGCTTGAAAACTACGTCAACAACACCTACACGGCGCGCAAGCTGAACATGCGCTCGACCGGAAACGCCTCCCGCGGACTCGCGGGGAATCCCGGCATCGGCTCCGGAAACTTCTATCTTGAGCCCGGAACGCAGAGCCCAGACGAGATCATCGGCGGCATCAAGAACGGCCTCTACGTCACCGAGACGATGGGCTTCGGGGTCAACCTCGTCACCGGCGACTACTCGCAGGGCGCAGCCGGAATGTGGATCGAGAACGGCGAGCTGGCCTATCCGGTCGAAGAGATCACCATCGCCGGAAACCTGAAGGACATGTATCACAACATCGTCGCCATCGGTAACGACCTCGTCTTCCGCAGCTCGGCGGCGGCGCCAACAATTCAGATCGAAGGCATGACGATCGCCGGAGCCTGAAGAATAGAATTTCAGAGGTGGCGGCGACCTTCCAGTTCGAAACGAGCGTCGGCTTCTCACCGGAGAGAGCCGACGAGACTCTGCGCTCCGTTCCAGCGCTGCCTGGGGTCTTCGCACTCTACGGGAAGCAGGATGGCGCTCAGCCGTACCTGACGCGGGCGGCCGACCTGCGCCGGCGCATGCGACGCCTGCTTGATCCGCCGGAACTGCAGTCCAAGCGCCTCAACCTGCGTGACCGAGTCGCCCGTATCGAGTACACGGTGACAGGCTCGGAGTTCGAGTCGACCCTCACTCTCTATCACGCGACCGCAACGATCTTCGGCGATGCAGAAGCTCGGCGCCGGCTCCGGCTGCACACACCGGCGTTTCTGCGATTCACTGTCGAGAACGAGTTTCCCCGCGTCTATGTCACCAATCGGCTCTCAAAGCGGGGTGTGGCGCAGATGTATGGGCCGTTTCCATCGCGGGCGGCAGCAGAGCGATACTGCGATGCCGTGCTCGACCTCTTCAAGCTGCGGCGCTGCCATGAGGATCTGCATCCTTATCCCGAACATCCCGGATGCGTCTACGGCGAGATGAAGAAGTGTACCGAGCCCTGCAAGCAGGCCTGCACGCCTGAGCAGTACGCAGCCGAGGCCGAGGCCGTGAAGGCATTTTTGGAAACGCGTGGCGAGAGCATGCTGGCGAGCATCGCTCTGGAGCGGGAGCGAGCCTCAGAGGAGATGGAGTTCGAGCGCGCCGCTCAGCTTCATGAGCAACACCAGAAGGTAAAGGCGGCCTCCGCACTGGCAGAGGAGATCGTGGGGCCGATCCCCAGGCTTCGCGCGATCATCGTCCAGAAAGCAGCGCCTTCGGAGGAACGGGAGGATGAAGCGGCACTTTTCCTGCTCTCCTCAGGGTGTCTCGTCGGGCCGGAGCGCCTGTCCACACTGGGAGTACGAGCGGTCAAAGAGCAGACGAGCGTGGGCAGTTCGCTCTTCGCGCAGCCGTTGATGTTGGCCGCGATTCCTATTGAGAGCGAAGCGACGGAGCCCTCCGCGAAGGCTGTCTCCTCTCCGGAGGAGCGCGCGCACGCCGCGATCGCGCGTCTTGAGGAGCGTGGCGGTTCCAGCAACGACCTGGCACGGCTAAGCGATCATCTGTCGCTGCTTCGGCGCTGGTACTACCGTCCGGAGAAGCAGCGCGTGGGGGAGGTCTTCCTTCCCAACGCTGACGGCAGCTGGCCGGTCCGCAGGATTTTCCGCGGTGCGGCTCGGGAGGTTCTGGGAGATCCGACCCCAATTCCCGATGTGCAGCGGGATACTGCAAAGAAGGTTTCAAAGGAGACGCGGACGCGCGTGCTGCACAAAGGACGTCCTGACGTGGAACGCGTGGTTCCCATCGTGGACCGGAAGGCCGGTGAGTAAGTCAGACCGGCGAGTAAGTCTTCATCTTTCGTCTGGCGGGCACGCCGGACCACGCTGATAAACTCACAGCAGGAGCGCACCCTTTGATTGAACTGGCATTTTCGATACTGGCATCCGACTTCGCGCATCTCGCCGAGGAAGTAAAGGCAGCGGAGCGCGGCGGTGGAAGCATCGTGCATGTGGACGTGATGGACGGACACTTTGTTCCAAACATCACCTTCGGCCCTCCGATGGTTCAGGCGCTACGCCCCGTGACGAATCTTCCGCTGGACTGCCACCTCATGGTGGAGAACCCGGACCACTTTATCCCGGCGTTCGCCGAGGCAGGTGCGGACCTGCTGAGTGTTCATCAGGAGGTGTGCCGCCATCTGCACCGCACGCTGCAGCTGATTTCGGACCACGGCATGCTTCCGGGAGTAGTGATCAACCCGGCAACTCCGGTCGATACCCTCATCGAAGTGCTCCCCATGGTGCATTACGTCCTGGTGATGAGCGTGAACCCCGGGTTCGGTGGGCAGAAGTTCCTCCCGTTTGCTGTGGAAAAGATCGCGTACCTGGCTGAGCTGCGGAAGCAGATGGGACTGAATTTCCGTATCGAGGTCGATGGAGGGATTGCTCCCGATACTGTGGCCTCAGTCGTCCAAGCAGGAGCGGAGATGCTGGTCGCCGGATCGGCGGTCTTCAGCAAGGGGAAGACCGAGCAGAACGCGAAGAAACTATTGAAACTTGCCCGGGCTGCGGAACCAGACAAGGCCACCGGGAAGGACTAGAATAGAACCGAGCCTGAGCACCCCGGGTGCGAGGCGGATGTGAGGTTTACGGCTGATGAATCATCGTTTCTCTTTCTTTCCCAGCGTGCGGGCTGCGGTCCTGGCTGGCGCGACGGTCGCCATGATGGCTGCTCCTGCGCTGACGTACGCGCAATCCACCGGCGCTGCCCAGACGACGCCCGACACAACCGCACCAGCCCAGGACACAGCCGCGCCAGCCCAGACGGACGCGACGCTGCAGGCTTCGCCGGACGCCTCCGGGAAGAAAGACAAGAAGAACAAAGAGGACAAAGTCGTTCAGTCGAAAGACACGAAACGGCACATGAAGGACTCCAAGAAGACGGATGCGATGGCCGAAGCCGACGCAAAGCTTCCTGACCGCCAGCTCTACGACAAGGCGTTGATCGCCACCAAGAAGGGCCACTTCGACGTAGCCCGGCTGGACCTTCAGACCCTGCTGAACACCTATCCTGATTCCCAGTATCAGATGAAGGCAAAACTGGCGATCGCCGACAGCTGGTATCGCGAGGGCGGAACGGCGGCGCTGACCCAGGCGGAGCAGGAGTACAAGGACTTCATCACGTTCTTCCCCAACGCGCCGGAGGCCGCCGAGGCCCAGATGCGAGTGGGCGATATTTACTTCCGGCAGATGGATAAGCCGGATCGCGACTATTCCAAGGCGCTGCACGCGCAGGACGAGTACCGCCTGATGCTGCAGCAGTTCCCGGATTCGACGCTTGTTCCGGAGGCAAAGCAGCGTCTGCGCGAGGTGCAGGAGGTGCTGGCGACTCGCGAGGCGGAGATCGCCGCCTTCTATGGCACCCATGAGAACTGGCCGGCGACCATCGCCCGATACCAGACGGTGGCGGACACCTATCCCCAGTTCAGCCGCATGGACGATGTCCTGGTAGCGCTTGGCGATGCCTATGCGTCGGAGGCGAGGATTGTGCGTTCGCAGCCGCAGCTTCCGGAGGGCGCGAAGGCGCGACTGGTAAAGATCTATGACGACCGGGCGATCGCCGCGTACCGAAAGGTTGCGCTCGAGCACTCCGCATCACCCCACGTCGAGGACGCAAGAGACCGTCTGGCGGCGATGAACGTTCCTATCCCGACGCCCACTCCAGAGCAGGCCGCCGCAAGCGCCGCGCTCGAGAACAGCCGTGGACAGTACCATATTCAGGACCGTGCCAAGCTGATCATCCTGCGACGGCCGGATACAGTGCTCGCAGCTCACTCCGGTGAGCCGCCGCTGGTCGATCCCAAGGCGACACTGGCACCGGCGTCGTACGAGAGATACAGAAGGACTATGCTTCGGCTCTGAACCCGGCTTCGGGTGAGGGCGCTCCAACAGGCGGAACGCCGCCGGCAGATGCTTCTCCGGAGACCCCGGCGGCCGCAGCAGCTCCAGCCCCCGGTGGGCCGGCACAGCCTGCGGCTCCGTTGCAGCTTCAGGACATTCCGGCCTCGGGCGAAGGAGCCTCGGGAGCCACCATGACCAATGTTCCGGCGAACGAAGCGCAGCCCGCAACCGCAGCCCCGACCGGCGGTGCGAACTCCATGGGAGTTGAAGTGCTGACCCCGGGAGCGAATGGGCAGGCTGCACCGGCACAGAACAATCAGCCGAATGGCGGCTTGAAACCTGTGGGACCAACGAACACCGCAACTCCACCACCCATTGAGAAGCCAGAGACGGCACCGGACGCGATGAACGATGTCGACCCGAATGCTCAGCCGAAGGGCCAGGCAGTGCAGCCGGCCAATGGCAAGAAGGCTCCCAAACCAGCATTCAATGATGACGACGAGTCGTCGAGCACCCATAAAAAGAAGAAGGGCCTGAAGAAGATCAACCCCTTCTAAGAAAAAGCACCTTCGAAAGAAAGCCCCGGGAAAAGAGTCCCGGGGTTTTCTTTTGTGCATCGTCTCTATTCTGCGAGATTTCGATAGCTAGCGAGGAGGTGGGGGCGGAGGCTGAATGCCTCGTCCCTGGGGGTAGACCGGGAATTGATAGCGACTGCGGCGCACGAGGTGAACGATCAGCCAGATGATCCCGACGAGGATAAGCAGGGGTGCCAGAAGGATGAGGGTTCCGATAGGCTGCGGGATGACAGATTGAGAGCCGTGAATGGCAGCTCCGTCAGCCAGGTGGGCGTCTCCTCCAAGAATGGCAAGGTCGCCGTGGACGGCGGAGCCCTCTCCGAGATTGACATTGCCGAGCAGAACGGCCGTATCGCCGGAGATGGTATGACCTGGATCGACCGTGACCGAACCGAAGGCGACAGCGACATCCCCTGTTGCGTCGCCATGAAGGTGAACAGAGCAGAAGGCGCAGGCTACATCGCCGACCGTCTGTCCCTCGGCAACGGTGATGTCAGAACCGAAGCTGGCTCGATCGTTGCCATTGTGTCTCTTTGCGAAGGCTGAAGGCGGGAGTAAGAGGACAAGAGCGGCGGAGAGAACAATTCTGCCAGGCTGTCTGCGCATGAAAAAACCTCGTGGGTTAGTGTACGCCGGAGGGCTTCTCCGGAGTGGTTTGGCTTTCTGAGCAGGAAGAATGGCTTAGAGCGGATGCTAACCTTAAAGCACACATGAGCCACGAACTACCGAAAGCATACGATCCGTCCGTTATCGAAGAACGCTGGGCCAGATACTGGGTGGAAGAACATCTGTTCGATGTTGCCACCCCACAAGATACGGATGAGCAACGAAAGAAGTTCACCATGCTGCTGCCGCCCCCGAACGTGACGGGACGTCTGCATATGGGGCACATGCTGAACCAGACGGAGATGGACATTCTGACGCGGTGGCACAGGATGCGCGGCGAGACCGCGGTCTGGGTTCCCGGAACCGATCACGCTGGAATCGCCACTCAGATGATGGTGGAGCGGCAGCTGGCCAGCGAAGGCACCAGCCGATGCGTGCTTGGACGAGAGGCGTTCGTCAACCGGGTTTGGGATTGGAAAGAACTCTATGGCGGCGCCATCCTGGACCAGATGAAGCGCCTTGGCGCGAGCGTGGACTGGAGCCGCGAGTACTTCACCATGGACGAGCGGCTGAGCGTCGCCGTGAAAGAGTGCTTTGTGCGGCTGTGGGAGCAGGGGCTGATCTATCGCGGCGCCTACATCGTGAACTGGGATCCGGCGATCCAGACGGCGGTCAGTGACCTTGAGGTCGAACACGAAGAACGGCTGGGCAAGATCTACCACATTCGCTATCCGCTAGCGGATGGAAGTGGCTCCATCGTGGTCGCGACGACCGGCCGGAGACGATGCTGGGCGACGTGGCAGTTGCAGTAAATCCCACCGATGACCGCTACACGGCGCTTATCGGTAAGCTGGTCCGGCTGCCTTTGAGCGGAGTCGACGGAGGGCCGGAGCGCGAGATTCCTATTCTCGCCGACGACTGGGCCAAGCTGGAGTTCGGGACGGGCGCCGTCAAGGTAACCCCCGCCCACGATCCCAACGACTTCGCCATCGGGCAGCGGCATGGCCTGCCTAATCTTTCGATCCTCAACGAGACGGCGCACGTTGCGCTGCCGGGCTCTCCCTACGACGGGATGGATCGGTACGCCGCACGCGAAAAGATTGTGGACGACCTGCGGGAGAGCGGTCTGCTGGTCGAGATCAAGGACCATACCCTGTCGATCGGCCTGAGCCAGCGCACCGGGGTGGTGATTGAGCCGCGGCTATCGCAGCAGTGGTTTCTGAAGATTCAGCCGCTGGCCGACAAGGCGATTGAGGCGGTCGATAAGGGATACATCCGGTTTACTCCGGATCAGTATCGCAAGACCTATGACGAGTGGATGAAGAACATCCATGACTGGTGCATCTCGCGGCAGCTCTGGTGGGGACATCGGATTCCGGCGTGGCACTGCGGTAAGTGCGGGGAGATCCTGGTGGCTCGCGAGACACCGTCTGCGTGCAGCAAGTGTGGTTCGAGTGAACTGACACAGGAGACGGACGTTCTCGACACCTGGTTCTCGAGCGGCCTGCTTCCGTTTACTGTATTCGGCTGGCCGGGGAAAGACTCTCAGGGGCTGACCCCGGATCTGGCTGCCTTCTATCCGACGGAACTGCTGGTGACCGGCTTTGACATCCTGTTCTTTTGGGTGGCGAGGATGATCATGCTGGGATGCCACTTCATGCTGGATGTTCCGATGCCGGACGGATCGAAGCGAACTCTGAAAGATGCAGTGCCATTCCGTGAGGTCTACATTCACGCGCTGGTCCGCGACGCCGACCGCCAGAAGATGTCGAAGACGAAGGGCAATGTGATCGATCCCATCGAGATCGTGACGAAGTACGGCACCGACGCCGTTCGATTCACGCTGGCCAGCATGGCATCGCCCGGGACGGATATCGCCTTCAGTGAATCCCGAACCGAAGGCTACCGAGCCTTCGCCAACAAGATCTGGAATGCAGCGCGCTTCCTGTTTATGCAGGTGGATCGCGCCCGGCAGGCAGGGTACAAGATGTCCATGCTGGCCAGCGGAGCCGTGCCGGAGCTTCCGGCGGAGACGCCGCTTGAGACACGGTGGATCTTTGGCCGACTCCACGCCGTAAGTGGCGAGGTCGAGCGTTCGCTCGCGGATTACCGCTTCGATGAGGCTGCGGCTGCGATCTACCAGTTCTTCTGGGGAGAGTTCTGTGACTGGTACCTGGAACTGGTGAAGCTGCGGCTGGAGTTCGGCGAAGGGATCGAGAACAATGCCACCACGGCACTGACCCTGGCATCGCTGGTCGCGGTGTTCGAAGCGGCACTTCGCCTCCTGAGTCCGTTCATGCCCTTCCTGACCGAGGAGTTGTGGCATGCGCTGTACGAGGGCAACGCACCCGCAAAGTCGATCGCCCTCACGCGCTATCCCCTGCCCGGCGATTTCGCAGCCGATGATGCCTCCGTGGCGGCGATGACGAACATGCAGGAGCTCATCACGACCATCCGTGCCCTGCGCAAAGAGTTGGGAGTTCCCGAGAAAGAGGCCGCCCCCATCCGTCTGCATGCAGAGAATCGCGTACTGGCGCTGGCAGACGCAAACCGCGACATGCTGACGAAGATGGCGCGAGTCTCCGAACTGGAGTTTGCCACCGAGACGCTGTCGGGAAGCAATGCGCGGGCAACCGCTGCCTTCGACGTTGCGGTGATCTACGAACGGCAGATCGACGTTGCTGCCGAACGGGAGCGCTTGACCAAGGAGCTGAGCAAGCTTGAGAAAGGTTTGACGGCTGCCGAACGACAGCTCTCGAACGACACCTTCACGGCCAAGGCTCCGCCGCACATCGTCGAGGGGCTAAAGAAACAGGCCGCCGAGACGAAGATGCTCTATGAGAAGGCAAAGACGGCGCTCGAGGCCCTGCCTACGGCTTGAGCGGACTCTGCTTCTGAAGTGGGGGACGCGGTTGATCCTCCACCTTCGTCTGTTCGACGGCGATGGAGACGTTCTCGTGTTTGATGTCGAGTCGCAGGCGATTGAAGAAGCTCATATAGATGTTCGCCACCCATACCAGGGCGAACCACGCGATGAGGTATCCCCGCCATCCCGCATAGAGCAATTGAAATCGAGTGATGATCAGAAAAAGCGCTGCAACGTAGTGGCTGAAGCAGTATTCGCAGGTAAAGAGATAGAAGAACTTCCGGGGGAGCAAGGCGTGGCAGTTCTGGCTCCTGTCTTTGCACCACTCCCTTGGTTCGCGAAAGACCTCTTCGTGAGTAACCGTCCACGCGACGCAGGCGATGGGGAGTCCCAGAATAAACAGGTAGGCAAACTGTACAGAAAGTGGCATCGTCATCGTGGCTAACATCCAATGTGCTAGCAATGAGATGCATCTTAGAGGTTTAGGATTACAAAATGGACTGGAAGAGCAGGCGGATACGCACCATCCTCGAAGCAGCACTTGCCGAAGACAAGGTGAACCAGGATGTAACGACAGCCCTCACGATTGACCCCAAGTTGCGCGCTACCGGGACGATTCTGGCCAAGCAGGCCTGTGTCGTCTCCGGATTGGGTTCAATCCCCGTCATCCTGGAGATCTTTGGCAAAATGAGTGGCGGACCAACAGGACGCTTCGAGGTCGTAAGCCATTCGGAGATCTTTGACGGCGTACAGGTCAAGGCAGGACAGCCGCTGGCTGTCATCCGTCACAATGCGGCGGCGCTGCTCTCCACGGAGCGCGTCATCCTCAACCTGATGCAGCGCATGTGCGGCATCGCCACGCTGACCCGCGATTTTGTGAATGTGGTCTCCAAAACCAAAACCAAGGTGCTGGATACGAGAAAGACGATTCCAGGCCTGCGCGTCCTGGATAAATATGCTGTGAGCTGCGGAGGAGGGGTGAACCACCGGCTCGATCTGCAGGACGGAATCCTGATCAAGAACAATCACATCTCACTCGGGGGCGGCCTGCCAACCGTGCTGGAGAAGGCGCTGAAGGGGCACAAGCCCGGCCAGGTCGTGCAGGTTGAGGTCCGCAGCGATACGGAGCTGGAACAAGCTATCGCCGGCGGGGCACCTTCCATTCTGCTCGACAATATGACTCCGGCGCAGACGAAGAAGGCAGTGAAGAAGATTCGAGCTGCCCTTCCGGAGACGACGATCGAGTCCTCCGGCAATATGAATTTGAAGACGGTGCGGCAGTATGCGCTTGCGGGCGTCGACTTCGTCTCCGTGGGGGCACTGACTCATTCGGCAACCGCGGTTGATCTAAGTATGCGCATCACCGCGGACGTGTATTAGCCGTGGCTGGGTTTGACACGAGGGAAGTTGAAGCGGGTATCGCCGACACCCAGTTTGTCGGTAGCTTGTTGCACCTGGCAGCGGTGGAATCGACGAATACACTCGCTGTTGCAGCCGGACAGGCGGGGGCGCGGACCGGCGTATGGGTCGCAGACATGCAAACGGCCGGTCGTGGACGAGGTGGCCACAGCTGGCACTCGATTGCAGGAGACGGTCTGTACGTCAGCGTGCTTGTATCTCCGGCACTGCCGCTCACGAAGGCGTTGTGGATCTCCCTCGCTACCGGACTGGCGGCGAAAGACGCAATTGCAGCTACCACCGGGCTTAATATCGACATCCGATGGCCGAACGATCTTATGGTGCGAGAGCGAAAGTGCGGCGGGATCCTGGTCGAAACAGCGATAGCCCCGGCCAGTGCAGCTGCTGCGGACGCCACGCTGCGTTATGCCGTTATCGGGATCGGCATCAATCTCAATCACCAGTCTTTCCCGGAAGAAATCTCGCACCTCGCAACCTCGCTCCGTCTCGAGACCGGAGAGATGGTAAGACGAGAACCGTTGCTGATCCTCCTGCTGCGCTCGCTCGAAAGAGAGTTGCAGCGGCTGACAGACGATGAGGGGAACGATCTGCTCGCTCGCTTTACCGCTGCCTCAAGCTGGGCTGCCGGCAAACGAGTGCACGTCGAAGAGGCCGGCGGATATTCCGGCACCACAGCAGGGCTGGACAGTCGCGGATTCCTTCAAGTCCTCGGCGACGATGGTATCCGTCGCACTGTGCTCTCGGGCGGAGTTCGAGAGACGATCTAGAGTTGTAGTCGCTTGGGAATTTAACGTAGGCCCGGAAGCAGCCTCAGGACAGTTAGCATGCGAAATTATTTCAATTACTTTACCGAGATAGAAGAGCGATTCCAGCAGCGACGCGGATCACTGCTGATGCTGTCGACGCTCGATTGGGCACTGATCGAGACATGGCGCGAGGCAGGCATACCGCTGGAGACTGTACTTCGCGGAATCGACAACGCCTTCGATAAGCATGATGAGCGCACCCGGCGTTCCACAGGACGCATGCGCAAGGTCAATGGCCTGGGATGGTGCGCGCAGAGCGTAATGGAGGCCGTCGAGCAGGCGATGGAGGCAGCCATAGGGACTGCATCTGCAGGAGAGCCGGAGCAGCCGGTCGACAGCGGGTTCGAAAGCGAAAGAGTGGCAATTTATCTTGAACAGAATGCCACGATGCTGGAAGCAGCAAAGCTGAAGCCGCCTGCAGATGACGTCGGACGAGAGACTGCCGTGCGCCTGCGGGCATTGGCCGCCGGTCTACGCGTGGATCCCTCAATGCGACTCGAAGACCTCGATCGTACCCTGAGTGTGCTCGAAGAGAAGATCTTCGCCGGTCTACTCACGGCGGCCGATGAGGACGAACTGACTGGATTGCGTGAGCAGGCCTCGCGCGAGTTGGCGCCGTACAGGGGAAAGATGCAGGCCGTACAGATCAAGCAGATTCAGCAGCAGTTCCTGCAGAAGAAACTGCTTGAGGCTCGGAATCTGCCGCGACTGAGCCTCTTTTACATGTCTCTGGGGTGAGAGGGATCTGCAACTGATGAGATTGTCTATCGAAAAAGTGGTGTACGGCGGCTCCGGTATCGCACGGCAGGAGGGTCAAGCCAGCGCCGGAACTGTCTTCGTCCCATTCACGCTCCCCGGGGAAGAGATCGATGCTGACCTGATCAGCACAGATGGCAGCAGGATGGACGCCTCGGTCAAGGAGCTTATATCCGCCTCTTCTGATCGCGTCCTCCCACGCTGCATTCACTTTGGTGTGTGCGGCGGATGCCAGTTTCAGCACGCAAGCTACGACGCTCAGCTTTCGCTCAAGCGAGAGATCCTGCAGGAGACGTTGCAGCGCGCCGGATTGAGTTCGCTTCCCGAGATAGAGATCCATGCTGCTGAGCCATGGGAGTACAGAAACCGGATCCGCCTGCGTCTGCAGGAGTTCGACGGAAAACTACGCGCCGGCTACCTGAAACGCGGCTCGACGGAGTTTCTGCCCATCCAGATGTGCCCCATCGCCGCACCGATTCTGTGGCAGGCAGCAGAGATCCTGCTCGATGTCCTGGAAGCATTTCCGCAGTGGGCGAAGGCTACGCAGGAGATTGAGCTTTTTACCGCAGACGAAGAACAGAAGATTCAGCTTACGTTTTTTCTCAGCAGTATGCCTGCAAAAAACTTCGCTGAACTCTGCAATGCACTCCTGTTGCGTATACCCCAGCTTGCAGGGGCCGGAGCACAGGTAATAGAAACGCCAGGCAAAAGCCGAAGATTCCAACGCGCCATTCCCATTGAGAGCTGGGGTGCGGCAGGTTTGACCTACAACGTCGGCGAGGAAAGTTACTGGGTGGGCCGCGGAAGCTTCTTTCAGGTGAATCGGTTTCTCGTTTCCCGTCTTGTCCAACTCGCGACAGGGGGCCGTGGCGGCAGACTGGCCTGGGATCTGTACGCTGGTGTTGGCCTCTTTTCTCGAGTTCTGGCAAAGAACTTCGCAGAGGTCGTTGCGGTGGAGGTGGAAAAAGGAAACCTCGAAGCCAACTTTCGAGGGGAAGGACGCAGAGCGGTAGCTGCGACGACGCTTGAGTTCCTTCGGCAGGCCGTCCTCGAACGCGACCGCCCCGAGTTGATCGTCATGGATCCACCTCGCGCCGGAGTTGGTACAGAGGTCTGCAGCCTGATCGGCCGCTTGAAGACTCCAGAGGTCGTCTACGTCTCCTGTGATCCTGCAACGCTTAGTCGGGATCTCCGCGAGATGGTAGACTCCGGCTACAAGATGGATCAGTTGCATCTCGTCGATATGTTTCCTCAGACCTTCCACCAGGAGACTGTGACTGTGCTGCGGCGTTGATGCAGTCGTAATTACGACGGAACGTTCTGAGGGGCCCTGCAGAGATGGTCCAGGCCACAGAGAAGATTGAAAGACTGCAGCTGCGGCGAGCTCCGCTGTTAGCCGCCTCCTGCTGGTTCGCCCTGGGCTGCATCCTCGCACGCAACTGGCAGCCGCCTGTACTCCTTCTCATCGCGTTTGCGCTCCTGCTCGCGCTTACGCTGCTATCATTGCGCCGGGCTCTCCGGGTAGCGGCCGCGCCGGTGGCTGGCCTCTGGATTCTCACCGGAATGTGGTGCTGGCATATTCGACCCACGCCACAGGCGCAAAAAGACGTGTTGCATTACGCCGATGGACTGAGCCGTCAGATTCGCGGACATATCGTACGCGTGCATGCGCTGGCTCAACAGAAGAACACAGAGGGTCAGGACAAGGATTTCTCATCCTGGAACGAATCTGACACTCAAGCAGGTTCAGCTGTCTCTGTCGACATCGCTTTAGAGGCGATTGAACAAGTAACTCCGGATATCTCACGAATGGTTCCGGTAACAGGAGGCGTGCGTGCAACGGTGATTCTGCAGGGGGACATTCCTCCCCGGCTTTCGTGCGGAGAAGAAGTGGAGATGCCGCTCCGGCTGAGGATCCCGGAGAGATATCAAGACCCCGGGGCATGGCAGTATGCGGACTACCTTCTCTCGCAGGGCATCGCAGCTCATGGCAGCGTACGCTCACCAAGTATCCGTCTTCTCTCTTCAAACCCTGGAGATCTGCAATGCCGCTTGTATGCTGCGCAGGCATGGGGCTCTGACCGGATGCTGCGAGTCGTACACACAGCGGCGAATCTTCATCTGCCAACCGCTCTGAAGCTTACCGATCAGGATGCGGGGATGCTCAACGCGATGATCTTCGGCGATCGTACGCGATTGAGCCATACGCTTCGGGCAGGGTTTGAACGTACGGGATCATTTCATCTGTTTGTGGTGTCCGGGATCCATGTCGCACTTCTGGCTGGTCTTGTTTACTGGATGTTTCAACGCCTGCTTCGTCGCCGCTGGCTCGCAACAGGAGCGACGCTCCTGCTGATGACCTTGTATGCGCTCCTGACAGGATTCGGGGCTCCCGTGCAGCGCGCGCTTTTTATGACCACGGTTTTTCTTGTGGCCCGGCTGCTCTCTCGCGAAGGAAGCGTTCTCAATGCACTTGGCGCCGCCGCTCTTGCACAGCTGGTGTGGTCACCGTCCAGCCTCTTCGAGGCCAGCTTTCAGATGACTTTTCTCGCCATCGTAGCGATCACCGGGATTGCTGTTCCCTTGGGAGAACGGACCTTTCTTCCCTATCAGCGCGCATGCCGAAGATTAGACGAGTTATGGAGAGATCCCGTCCTTCTGCCACGGCTGGCGCAGTTTCGCGTGATGCTGCGGATGTGGAGCGAAGCTCTCGCAGGCGTGCTGGGAAGGTGGTCGCGAAACCTGCCGGGATACGGGACTCGTGCACTGCTCTTCGCTCTGGAGCTTGCGCTCGTCGGAGTCGTAGCAGAGATGGTGATGGCGCTTCCGATGGCCATCTACTTCCACCGTGCCACGCTGTTTGCACTTCCGACGAACATGCTGACCGTCCCTCTGATTAGCGTGCTCGTTCCAATGGCGATGCTCACATTTTGTGCTGCACTCGTTGGTTCATGGCTTGCCATCGTGCCTGCGGCAGCGACTGCTCTGTTCCTGCACGGGATTTTAGGAAGCATCGGATGGATCAGCCAGATGAGAACGGCAGACCTCCGGGTCCCGGCTCCCGCATGGTGGATTGATGTCCTGGCGATAGCAGTCTGGGCGTTCTGCTGCTGGGCGGTCAGGAGATCCCGGGGATACGCATTGGCTGCTGCCCTCGCGCTTCCTCTTGTCCTGGTTGCCGTCTTATGGCCTGAACCCGCACTCATATCGCGCAACGCTTTGGAAGTTACGGCGCTGGATGTCGGCCAGGGCGACTCACTCTTTGTCGTGGGTCCGGACGGCAGCACGATGCTGGTGGATGCAGGCGGCCCGGTTGGAAGAGTGAAGGAAATCTCCAACGCTGCGATGACGTTCGATGTGGGCGAAGAGGTGGTCTCTCCCTATCTCTGGTCTCGTCAGGTTCGCAGGCTGGATGTGCTGGTGCTAAGTCACGCGCACAGCGATCACATGGGCGGAATGCCCGCTGTCATGCGCAACTTCCGTCCTCGTGAGCTTTGGGTCTCGGTCGACACCTCATCGGAGGCTTATCGTACTCTGCTGGAGGAAGCCTCTTCGCTTGGAATCAAGATAAGGCATCTGCGCGCCGGAGGCCGCATCGACTGGGGAGGCGTGCAACTGAGCGTGCTGTCTCCGAAGGCCGGCTATGCGAATCCCGGAGAGCCCGCGAACGATGACTCGCTTGTCCTGCGACTGCAGTATGGCAGGTCGTCCGTTCTTCTGGAAGGCGATGCGGAGGCTCCCAGTGAGAACGCGATGCTGAGAGACGGTATCGCTCCTGTAACCCTGCTGAAGGTCGGCCATCACGGCAGCCTGACATCCACAACTCCTGCTTTTCTGGCCAGGCTGGCCCCAAAAGACGCCGTGATCTCTGTCGGCAGAGACAATACCTTCGGACATCCCAGACCGGAGGTGATCTCCAGAATCGCAGCAGGTGGAACCCGTTTGTTTCGAACGGATGAGTTCGGCCTAACCACCTTCCTGCTGGAACACGATGGCACGATCCGGAATGTCTGGACTCCTTACGGCGCCAATTACTGAGCCAGGTGACAACATTTTTACAAATGCAGCCTGCCTTTTCGTCATCCAAACAGACTAGATCCGTTGCTACAGCTCTGGGCCCTCGAAATTCATCTTCTAGAGGAGCGAGATATGACTTCACGAAAGAGACTGTGGGCAGGATCTCTCCTGTCCGTAGCATTGTGTATCGCGGCACCTGCATTCGCGGACACCATCAGCTATACAGCCCAGCTAAGCGGTCCGGGTGAGAACCCTCCAAATGCCTCTCCGGCAACCGGCACAGCATCCTTTCTGCTGACAGGCGACACCCTTCAGATTCACGTTACCTTCACTGGCCTGACTGGAGGCGCTGCGTCTGCAGCTCACATCCACTGCTGTGCCGAACCCGGAGTCAATGCGCCGGTATGGGTTCCATTCGCTAACTTTCCAAACACAACCGCAGGAACTTATGACGCGACCGTCGACCTGGCTACCTTTGCTTTCGGCGGAGGAGGCACAGAGGCGGCCCTGATCGCCGGAATGAACAACGGTACCGCCTACACGAACATACACAATGCTGTCTTTCCCGGAGGCGAGATCAGAGGGCAGATCATCCCCACTCCCGAGCCGGGAACATTTCTACTTCTCGGAACCGGAACGGTGGGATTGATCGCACTGCTTCGACGGCGTGTTGCACCTCGATCCAGCCTCTAGGTCGGAGGTTCCGCCGCTGAGTACCGGCCTCCAGCATCCAAATCTGCACACGGCGTCCTTTCAGGAGTACCGTGGGAGAAGCGGAGGCCAGAGCCGATGGAGAAAGAGCAGCCGAAGGAGACCGAGCAGGGTGTCGTCTCTTCAAAGACGAAGGAAGAGATCGAAGAACAGAAACTCATCCGAAGAATGCAGATGATGATGAACATGGTGATGCAGGTGATCGCACAGGACAGGAGCCTTTCGATCGAGGAGGCATCCCAGATGATTGCGGACTCGCGAAAGGCAGCTCTGTCCATGTTTCCCGGCAAAGAGCTTGCCTACGATCTGATATGGAGACCGAGATTTCAGCGTCTGATGCGCGAACGCTTTCGCATCATGTAAGTCCATGGGCAGATCGCCATGCGTGGCCTTGATAGGCTGGAAGCATGGAGATACGGCTGGCGGATGAGAACGATCTGGACGCCCTGATGGCGATCGTGCGGGGTGTTGTGCCCCTAATGCGAGCCGAAGGAAATCTTCAGTGGGGCGACGACTACCCTAACCAAACGATATTCCTGCAGGATATCGACCTGAGCCGGCTGTGGGTCGCAGTCATCGACGCCAAGGTTGCCGGGTCGATCGCCCTTACAACGGATGCGGAGCCTGATTACGAGCAGGCGAACTGGGATAACACTCTCCCCGCGGTCGTCATCCATCGGCTGGCAGTCGATCCCGCCCAACGAGGAGCGGGGGTAGCGAAGGCGCTCATGCTGCACGCAGAGGAGGTTGCCCTCGCCAAAGGGATATCCCTTATCCGCACGGATACGAACTCCGAAAACAAAGCGACTCAGAGACTCTTCCCCAGCATGGGATATCGGTTCGCAGGGGAGATTAGTCTGCGCGCTAGACCGGGCCTGAGATTCCTCTGTTACGAAAAACTTCTCTCGCGCCCCTGAACTTCATTGCTGCTGGCCCAGCGCCGCAATCTTCTGGCGAAGCCTCTTGTTCTCTTCCTGCGCTTCGACCAGCTGTTGCCGCAGCGGTGCGATCACCTTCGCGACCTGCTCTTCAGTAAATCGCGGAGTGATGTATTGCTGGCAGTTCCAGTCAAACGCCGCCACCCGGATCAGCACAACACGCTCGGTGAATCTCCGCTCTTCGGGCGAGGTGAGTTGATCGGTATAGGGCGCGGCTGCTTCTCCCTCGTACACGGCAGCGTGGCCCAGGATCTTAAGTCGTGTGCGCGATGGATAATCCATCAGAAACATTGCTACGCGATCATCGTGATCGAGATTGCCCATGCTGATGTACTGTCGATTGCCGCGATAATCCGCGAAGCCGATGGTGTGGTCGTCAAGGACACCCAGAAAGCCGGGTCTTCCTCCGCGATGTTGCATATACGGCCAGCCGGTCTCGCTTACCGTTGCGAGATAGAAAGAATCGCGCTCCGCAATGAAGGCTTTCTCGTACTCTGTCAGGACGCCACCCGGTGCTCCGATCTGCTCCATGCGCTCATACTGTGCGCGGCTTCCGTGCCGTATCTGCTGCTCTTTCACCAGCGGAGTGAATGCTATCTGCGCGAAGCCGCGGCTCATAGGAGGCTCCATTCTTGATCGGCCTCTATTGGATTCCGGGTTCCGTTCAATGATGCTAACTTTCGCTGCGCCGATACGCAGGGCCAAAGTCTCAGGCCATACCAGCACTGATAGCACGAACTAAACTCTCATCCAAAATAGAAAGAGGCCGCCCGAGAATCTCGGGCGGCCTCTTTCTTCGTGCTGCTTTTAGAACTCGACTCGCAGCGCCAACTGTACGGCTCGATTGATAGCTGAGTTGCCATCGACCGAAAGTACCCCGTAACTGCTCGAGTAGGCCGGGGCGTTCGACTGGCCCAACTGCGCCAGCGTAGGTCCTGACCAGTTCGAGAGCGGAGCATTCCCCGAACTGTATACAAAGTGGGTGTGGTTGGTGACGTTGAACATATCCGCCTGGAGCACCAGCTTGGTACCTTCGTGCGATCCAGTCGGAACTCCAAAGCTGCGACGCAGGCTGATGTCGAGCTTGTAGTTCGGCGGCTGGAAGAGACCCGGCAGCGCTGCCGTTCGGGCCAGCGTGCTGAACTGGTAAGCGGGCGTCGCCACGAAGGCCGTGGGATCCAGAACCTGAATCTTGCTCAGATTGGCTTGGGTAAATGGCAGCGTTACTGCCTTTTTCCCGTTGCCGATGTAGTTGGGATTCAGGACCGGCTCGCAGGCGCTCTGCGACGGATTGGTATTGCAGGAGTTCATGGTGACCGCAACCGGAGCACCCGAGTACGCCTGGAAGATCGTAGAGAACTTGTATCCCCCAAACAGAGCGCGGGTCAGGTAATGACTCCCGCCAAACTCCCCTTTGCCGAAAGGAAGATCGTAGGCACCGGTAATGACGAACTTGTGCCGCTGATCACCGAGGGAAAGGCTCTTATCGAGCGAACGTGCCCGATGGAACTGCCCGTCGGCCGCGAAGGCGGCGGGTATGTCATAGCCCGACCGGAAGGTTCCGTTATTGTCGATGTTGCGTGACCACGTGTAATTGACCATGAAGGTCAAGCCGTGTGACAGCCGCTGATTCATGTAGACCTGCAGCGCATGATAGCGGGTGTTGCCAACAAATCCGAAGGAGTCATTGACACCGCTGTACTGCGGGAACGGCTTCAGTAGCTGCGTGATGCTCGGATTACCTACGCCGCCAAACGTTGCGTAAGGAAGCGAGAAGCCCTGCTGCGCGATCGTAGCCTTGCCCGCCGTCGACGAGACTGAGTTGCCCAGTTGGTCGCGGAGGTACAGGTACTTCGGATCGAGCTGATTGGCCCACTTGCCGCGCCCGGTCAAACTGTCCGGAGTAAGGAAGTGTCCCTGTGATCCGACATAGCTCATGGTCAGAGTCATGTCGTTGGTTATCTGATGTTGGAAGCCGAAGCTCCAGGTGATGAACTGCGGTGCACGCCCGCCGTAGTAAGGGTCCGTGTAGGTGACGCTCTGCGCTCCGGCCGTGCTGTTGGTCGTGTAGTACGTTCCAAGTGCAGGGTCAAGCGTCGGCGGCTGCGTGTAGGCCGGATAAGGATTGTCGATGTTCCAGTATTGATTTCCCACCTGCCCCGGAGTCGGAGAGATAAATTGCGTAGAGGGAGATGTGCTGAATCCCTGCAGGCCTGATCCTTGGCGCGACTGCGCCGAACCACCCACGTTGTTTCCATGGGTGTAGATCACGCCCCAGCTTCCGCGCCACACCGTCTTTGGATCGCTCTGGAAGGCGAACCCGATGCGTGGACCGAGGTTCTTCATGTAGTCGTTGACAGGCTTGCTGCAGTTGCAACGGTCTGCCCCCGAACCGCCGAATGAGAGAGCGCCGGGGCTGCCCGTGAGAGGGTTCGTCTTGTTGGGATCGAAGTAGGAGAACCGGTCCTGGCTCTCCCGATATGAGGGGTAGTAGTCCCAGCGTAGGCCGATGTCGAGCGTCAGGCGCGAGGTCACCTTCCAGTTGTCTTGAATATATGGCGAAATCGGACGGAATCTTCCTCCCGTCTCAGGAACCGAAGAGAGTGTAAAGTTCGTTCCTCCGGTGACGGCTCCTACCAGAAAGCTCGCATATCCCTGGCCGCTATTGGGATTCAGCGTGGTGGTTCCCGCGTTATATCCCCCGGTTGCCGAGTTGCTGAAGCTGAGTTGCAGCGGATTCACACCGGTAGCATTGGGAGTGAAGTTGTACTGCAGCCAGGCAATCTGGCCACCCATCGTGAAGGTGTGTTTCCCTTTGCTCCACTCAACGTTATCGACCAGAACATATCCATTTGCCAGAGAGCGATTCGACGAATAGCCGGCCCAGCGGTTGATGTTGGTATTGCCGCTGAATGAGGTCGTCGGAAAGGAGTCTGACGTCTGCCCCGCAGGCAATCCCTGGAAGCCAAGCGCAGAAGCGCCGAAGTCGCCCCCGATATCCTGGTTGTAGCCCGGGCCGTCGTACCGTCCGTAGCCGTACTTCAGCTGGTTCACGATATGCGGTGTGATCGCATACGTGTGCTCGAAGAGAAAGACCTTGGTCTTGGGTGCAAACTGCTGGGACGAGATGTACGGTGGAGGCATTCCGTTGGTGTTGGAGCCTGAGCTTACGGAAACAGCCGCTGGCCCAGTCGTCGCCTGACGCCCCCAGGCCAGCACCGCCGAGAATGTCTGCTTGGAGTTGATCGTGTAGTCGATTCGATTGGTCGTCGTCCAGTTATTCAAACCGGTCGAGTAGTTCGTTACGTAGTTGTTGGCCAATTCGGAGTTGATGGGAGCAGGCAAAAAGCTCTGCATATTTCGCGCGACCGCCGAGATTCGCGAAGCCGGAATCACGTTATAGGTAGGCAGCCCATTCTTCAGCCCCCGGAAAGGCGCACGCGTGAACTGCTTTCCATCTGCGCTGACGACTGTCGTATTTGGATCGAAGAGAGCGGGAGTCGTCGTTCCAAACTGCTGCGTGAAATCTCCGTTGCGCATGTCGAGCGTTGGGATCGTCTGGCTCTGATTCGGGACCTGGCGCGAATAGCGATAGCCTTCGTAGCCGCCAAAGACGAACAGCTTGTTCTTGATCACCGGAAAGCCGACAAACAGTCCGTACTCATTCTGGTGCTCCACCGGTTTGGTGGGTTGGCCTGTCAGTGGGTTGTTGACCTTCGTGAACCCCCACGTGTCGAGTGCCGTATTGCGAAAGTAATCGTAGACCACGCCGTGAATGTTGTTGGTTCCGTTCTTAACGATGTAGTTCTGTACACCCAGGCCTTCGTAGACCGCAGAATATCCGACCGTCTGAACCTGGAACTGGTTGATGGCATCGACAGCCATCGAGGTCCAGACAAAGCGAGGATCCCCTTCGCCGGCGACCGAGGTAATCGGTACACCGTTGATGTAGATCGCCGATACCGCGCCGCGGCTGCCGCCACCGTTGACGATCCCCGCGTTGGTGGTCAGGTTGCCGTTGCTGACGTTTGCCGAAACACCAGGAAGCAGCGAGGCGAAATCGGTCGCCCGCCGCTGTCCACCGCCATCCTGGATGATAGGCAGTGCAGAGTACATCTCCTGCTCCATGGTCACGCCCAGGGTGGCATTTGAGGTCTCAAGCGGTGGGGGAGCAGCTGTAACCGTGACCGTCTCATTAACCTCACCGGTAGTGAGCGCAACGTCGACGGTGAACGTCTGCAGTGCATCGACGGTCACGTTCTCTTGGGTGAAGCTCTTAAAGCCGCCCATCGTGACGGCCAGGGTGTACTTCCCCGGATCCAGAGAGAACGTGTAATCGCCCGAACCAGTGGAGAGGGTCGTCTGCTTGGCTCCCGTTCCATTGTTGGTAATCACGACCTTCGCGCCCGGAACAGCCGCGCCGGTCATATCGGAGACTTTGCCGTTGATCGATCCCTTGCCAGCGAGCTGCGCCCTTACGGTCTGCCCCGCAAAAAGCACCGCCATCAGCACCACAAGAGAATAAACAAGAGAACCACGCCGACGGACCCCTGGCGCATCGCTATGGGTTTGCATTCTATGACCTCTCAAAAAACTGCTTCTAACTGGTCGCTTCCGCGTCTTTCGAAAACCCTGTGCGATGTTTTTGTGCGCGGTAAGGTCAGACCAATTATTTTAGTGTCGCTAAGAATCCACTTTTATCTCGACATCTGTCAAGCGCAATCGGCGGAAAATGTCACTGCTGGATTAGCTGCAAAAACTGGGCTACTTGGAGTTCGATGAGATCGTTGGACTTCCACGCCGGAAGACCTCCGTGATTTATTGGTTAGACCTTATCGGGAGCGAAATTTAAAGGGATCGACATCTCGTAGAGAAAGCCGCATGATCAGGCAGACGCGCGCTTCCGCACGGGTGCTCTGGCGATTAGGGAAGCAGAGTCCTAGCAGATGAAGATCTCGAGGTCGAAAGGATGCGCCATAGAGCGGTTCCGACGGGCGGAAGACATGCCACCAGCCAGAACGTCAGCACGTACTGCCGGTGATCGAAGAGATGTCCAAGCACCGGCATCAGCAGCCCCGTCACAAGTGCCCAGGCCGAGATGGAGAAGCCAGCGAGAAATGCGGAGTGCTCTTTAGGCAGCACTGCCATTCCGTCAGCAAGCGCGAATACCACGAACCCTCCGGCCACGAACATCTGCAGGAAGAACAGAACCATGGTGGCTGTAACGGGAAGCCGGGTTTGAGCAGCCAACGGCGCCAGCATAATCAGAAATCCAGCAGCAGACAGCGCAAGGAAGACATCGCCCGGCCTCCTCGATCGGCCGTCCTCCAGGTCAGTACGGCGTCTGCGATCTGCCAATCTTCCAAAGACAAGGTAGCCTGCCTCCCAACCTGCGGGAGGCAACCAGAGCAGGTGCCCCAGCGAAGCCTGGCTCAGATGCATCACGCGAGTAAGGTACAGCGGCGCAGCATAGAGTCCGAAAGCCAATGGAGCCGCCCCCAGGCCATATGCCGCTGCAGCCGCAAACAGGTTGCGGTTCCAGCGAGAGCCACTCGCACTGGGGAGTTCCCTTGTCCTCAAAGCCTCATTTGCTGGGGCGGCATACCAACCGCAGACCCGCAGCACGCACCACAGACCGATCCACAAGACGCCGAGTAACGCCGTCACTCCAAACGCGGCGCGCCATCCCCAGCGAATCGCAACCGGTGTAATCAGCAATGGCGTGACCGCAGCGCCGAGCGAGCTTCCGCTGTAAGCAATCCCCAGCCCGAAGGAACGCTTCTCCTCCGGCAGTGTCTCGGTCACTGTCTTCAGGCCCGCCGGAAAGGTCGCTCCCTCGCCGAAGCCAAGCACACCCCGCGCGAAGCACATCCCTGCGAAGCCCATCATCAGCCCATGACTCCCCGAAGCAATCGACCATATCGCCACCGCAATGATCGTAATGATCCAGAGGCCCGCGCGGTCCATCCAGAGACCCCAGATGGGGTTCGCCACCATATAGCTGAGGCTGAAGACCAGGATGGCGTAGCCGTACTGGGTTGCCGACAGATGAAGTGCTGCCAGAATTGTGGGGCTCAGAATCGCGAGCACGCTACGATCCACATAGCTCAGCAGGCCCAGCAGTGTCATCGACAAAGCTGGAGCCCACTGCCGAACCATGGAAGCTCGCCGCGTGCTCGCTTCAACCGAGGTCGTCACTGTTTGCGCTGACTCGCCAGCCACTGCTCAAGGCGCGGCTCCTGTGTAGAACGCACGCGGACGCAATCGTCGATATTGTCCAGCGTCTTAGCCAAAGTCCGTTCCGCGGCATCGACCTTGTGGGTCTGGAAGAAGCTGGAGACCTCATTGCGCTTCTCTACCGAACAGAAGGTTCCCGCTGCCGCTACGACGCGCGAACCTGAGTTGGTCGTGAACTGCGCATGCACCTTCGGCCAATGCTGCTGGATGTATTCCCACGTCGTCTCGCGAGTATCGCGGGACGACAGCAGGATGGCCATCGGGATCCAGCTGTCCTGATTCCTCACCTCGCCTGAAACCACATAGTCGAGCGTGCGCCGCACCAGTTGCGGATCGCTGAACAAGGCCAGGGTCCGCAGAGCCTCCGACTGCAACCCGGGATCACTGCCATCTTTACTTGCCGCCAGGACCTTGTCATACAGCGAAGCATCTCCGTGCTCTGCCGTCACGGAGATCGCAGCTTGCGTCAGAATCGGATCGAGTCCTTTGCTCTTGCGCGCGCCGGGCCCGTAGGCTTGTTCTGTGATGTCCTTAGCCTCTGCCAGCACAGCGAGATCCTTGGCATCGCCAAGAATCTCCATCAGCTCCGCTCGTAGCAGCTGACGATCGTAGGAATCGCTCTTGTTTGGGTGACCCAACGAAGCATAAATTGGGCTGAACTCACGCCGGATCACCTCAGCGAGCTGTGTGCGGTCCTCGTCCGTCGCGATGCGAGCATCGATCGACTTCACCTTGTCCAGCGAACTCTCCATCACCAGCCCGTTGGGATCTTTTTTCAATGCCAGCACTAGATTCAGGAAGCCGCTGACATCGGCCTGTCCCGAGCGAACCAGCGCCCATCGATCGCCGAGCAGCCCAATCCGTTCCTGCGGATTCAGCTTCGTTTCAGCAGCCGCCACAATTGCGTCCAGTTGAGATGCCGTATAGCTCGTCCGGTAGTATCCCTTCGCATTGGCGTTCGCGTAGAAGAAACTTCCCGCGGCAGTGGATGGCAGCGGAACCGCGGCATCGTTCGGCGTTATCAGGTGGCATTCAGGCTTGGCCGACGTCTTGATGCAAACCGGAAGTGTCCAGCGTTGTGAAGGGTCAGCAGCCGCCCCAGATAGGAAGAACCGGCTCTGAGCTACGGGAACCTGTCCCGCCTTGTCTTGCGAAAAGCTCAACAAAGGTACACCCGGCTGGGTGACAAAGCTCTGCATGATCTTGTCCACCGGCTGGTGCGACGTTGCTGTCTGCGCGTTCCAGAAGTCTTCCGCGGTCGCATTCGCATAGAGATGCGCAGCCAGATAGTTATGAACTCCCTGGCGGAAGGTCTCCTCGCCCAGATAGTTCTCCAGCATGCCCAGAACCGCGCCGGCCTTGCCGTAGGCGATCCCGTCGAACATCTCATTGATCTCCCCCGGCGTCTCTGCCTTCGCCCGGATCGTGCGTGTCGTCTTCTGAGAGTCGAGATTCAACGTCGTATCCAGGTCGCGAGCATCGTCCTGCGGGAAGTTCCACTCGGGCTTCCATTTGGCAACCGGCTTCGATTCCATCCAGGTCGCGAAACCTTCGTTCAGCCAGATATTGTCCCACCACTGCATGGTCACCATGTCGCCGAACCACTGGTGTGCCATCTCATGAGCGACAACGATCGCGACACGCTTCTTCGCCGGAATCGCGCCGGACTTCTCATCGACCAGAAGATCGGTCTCACGATAGGTGATGCATCCAAAGTTCTCCATGGCGCCTGCCTCGAAGTCCGGCAGCGCCACCATGTCCAACTTCGGCATGGGATATTTGATCCCGAAATATTTGTCGTAATAGGGCAGAATGTACGCTGCGCTCTCCACCGCGAACTTCGTCATCGCGACCTTGTCAGGAGTTGCGCAGGCGCGAATCGGCACACCGTCAGCCTTGCCGCTTGTGCATTGGAAGTCGCCTACGAGGAACGCAACGAGATAGGTGGACATCTTCGGAGTCGTCGCAAACTTCACCGTGTGTTTTCCCGCCAACGGGCCGGCAGTATCCGAAACGATCTGCGTGTTCGAGATTGCAGTGTCGCGGGAGTCGATCACCAGCGTTATGTCGTAGGTTGCTTTCAGCGCCGGTTCATCGAAGCTCGGAAAGGCTCGGCGCGCATCCGTCGGCTCAAACTGAGTGACCGCATAGTTCCGGGATTTGGTCTTCGATAGGTAAAACCCGCGCAGCTTGTCGTTGAGAATTCCGCTATAGCTGATTGCAAGCGTCGTCTTACCCGCGGGAAGCTCGTGCGCGAAGGTGAAGGTCGCCTGCTCCTTGGCCGTATTCACCGAAACCTCAGCCGTCTGGGAGGCTGCCTTGACCGAAAGGAACTTGATCTCAGCTGCATTCAGCGTCACTGTTCTGGTCGGCGCATCCAGCACAACGTCGATCGTCTCTTCTCCCTGAAAAGTCGCCGCGTTCAGATCCGGCGTCAGTACCAGGGAGTAGTGTTCAGGATGTGCGCCGCCCGGAAGGCGCTGCGCATGGAGCCCTGAAACAAAAAGAGGAAAAAACAAAAGAACGGCGAGGAGGCGGCGGCAAACAGCAAAAGAGTACATATTCCTTTAAGAATACCCAAAAGCCTCGCCAACCTGCCGGTTCGTGACGAGATGCTACGCAGCTATTTAACCGAGGCAGCTCGTTCAGAACCGCTGCCCAGCTCTGCCGCACGAGCTTCGGCATAGCCCGCGGCTCCCAGCAGAGCACAGGTATCGTCGAGGATGATTCGTACCGGGATCGACTGCAGCAGCGCCGACATGCGTCCCTTATCGAGGAACGCCTGCATGAAGAAGCCGTTTTGCATCGTCTTCAGTCTCTTCGGCGCAATCCCTCCGCCCAGGTAAATGCCGCCCGTGGCAAGCACCTTGAGGGCAAGATTGCCGGCCTCTGCGCCGTATGCCGAAGCGAAGATCTTCATCGTCTCGAAGCAGATCGAACTTGATCCATCCTCAGCACACTCTCCGATCACAACGTTCGGATCCTCTGTCTTCATCCGTTCGCATAACCAGTTGGGCTGATCGAGCTTCTCTACATCGCGCAAGAAGCTGTAGATATTCCCTAACCCAAGCCCGGAGACGACGCGCTCAAAGCTGACCCGGCCCTTCAGCGTGCTGAGCAGATATTCCAGGAGCGCTACTTCACGAGCCGATCGCGGAGCAAAATCGCAGTGTCCGCCTTCTGAAGGAATCGGGCTGTGCTTTCTCCCGTTCCAGATCAGCAGAGCCTCACCCAGCCCTGTACCTGCCGACACCAGCCCGCGATGTCCTGTAGCTTCAGGATCGCCGGCGCTCAGAGTATGTATCTGGTCGGGAGCGAGCTCTGGAATGCCATAGCCGTTTGCCTCAAGGTCGTTGATGAGAAAGACGTGCTTGATCGACAGCGAGCGCGAGAGATCACGCGCATCGAGTGTCCAGGGAAGATTTGTCAGCTTCAACCTGCCATCCCGGACCGGTCCCGGACACCCGAAGCACGCAGCCAGAATCTGGTCCCGTTTGGTCGGGGGATGTTGTGCGTCACCCGCCAAAAACATGTTGATGACGTCGTCGAGCGAAGCGAAGTGGCCTGCAGGGTACTTCTCATCGCGAAGAGGATGGAGCCGGCCATTTTCGAAGTCATACAGTGCAAGGTGGACCTTCGTACCGCCAACATCACCAGCAAGAATCATCTAGTTCAACTCCAGAGTTCCGATACCGTTCGATGGCTCCGGCAGCTTGGCGGCCGCGGCAGCATCCAGCAAGAGCGTTAGTTTTCCGCTTGCTGGACGGATAATCTGCGAAGGATACGTATCCGGCTGGTAGGGACCCTGCAGCACCTCATGCAGCACATTTGCTTTGCCCGTGCCTTCAATCAGAAAGGCTACTTCCCTGCCCTGATTGATCACCGGCCAGGTCAGCGTGATGCGCCAGGTGTCCTTCTGCGGTACATGATTGGCCACAACGATATGGCTCATCTCATTAATGGCCTCTGTGTGCGGGAAGAGCGATGCGGTATGCCCATCGTCTCCCATACCCAGCAGGATCAGATCGAACGTAGGGGTCTCTGCGCCTTCCAACTTGAAGCTGTTACGAATCGTTGCCTCATAACGTGCTGCTGCCTCTTCCGGAGGCAGTTCACCCTCCATCCGGTGGATCCGATCTGCGGACAGAGGAACCTTCGAAAGCAGAGCCTCGCGAGTCATCCTGTAGTTGGATTCGGCATCGTCCGGGCCAACACAACGCTCGTCCACCCAGAAGAGCTCCAGCTTGTCCCATGGGATTTCATTTACGAAGGGCTGAGCAGGGTCCGCTAAGAGAGCAAACATAGCCTTCGGGGTGGTTCCTCCCGAGATCGCAACCCGCGCAGTACCGCGAGCCGTCGCGGCAGAGACCATGGACGAGGTGAAGAGTTCAGCTGCGGCCTTCGCAACCTCGGCCGGACTAGAGAAGACACGATACGTAATAACGACAGGACGGGGCATATTTTGTATTTGAGATGCGGTTGGATCCAGCAGAATGGTTCCGGTCCCGGCAAAGAGTTGGACTTTTTGCCGGAACCGGACGAAATTAAAGCTTACGCCACTTGCGTCCCTCAGATTCGAGGAGAGCATCGGCAGCAGAAGGTCCCCACGTTCCGGCAGCATAGTTCGGGAAGTCCTTCACCGGAGTCTCGGCCCATGCCTTCAGAATGGGAGTCATGAGCGCCCAAGTCGCTTCCACGCCATCGCGGTGAGCGAACAACGTGCCGTCGCCCAGCATCGCGTCCAGCAGCAGGCGCTCGTACCCGTTGGCAGAAGACTTGCCAAACGCATCGGCGTAGCTGAAGTTCATCTGCACCGGGCTGATATCCATGCTCGGCCCCGGCAGCTTGGCGCCGAAGCGCAGAGAGATGCCTTCGTCCGGCTGGATGCGCATCGAGATTAGGTTCGGCTTGATGCCACTTGAATCGTGACACTCGCCGCCTTTGAACAGAAGCATGGGAGGCTGCTTGAACTGGATCGTAATCTCCGTCACGCGCTTCGCCAACCGCTTTCCTGCGCGGATGTAGAACGGAACTCCCGCCCAGCGCCAGTTTTCGATCTCCAGCCGCACCGCAGCATAGGTCTCGGTCTGCGACCGTGGATGAACACGGTCCTCCTGGCGATATCCCGGAACAGGCTTGCCGTCCACGATGCCCGGACCATACTGTCCGCGAACCGTATCTGCAGGATGTATGGGCGAGATGGCCTTCCACACCTTCACCTTCTCGGCACGGACCGCATCCGCTTGGAACGAGACGGGCGGCTCCATTGCGACAAAGCTCAACAGCTCCATCACATGGTTCTGTACCACGTCACGCAACGCTCCGGCCTGCTCATAGAACGGTCCGCGGCCCTCAATACCGATCGACTCTGCGGCGGTAATCTCCACGTGATCGATATAGTTGCGGTTCCAGACGTTCTCAAAGATGCCGTTAGCGAAGCGGAAGACGAGGATGTTCTGCACCGTCTCTTTGCCCAGGTAGTGATCGATACGGAAGATCTGGTCTTCGTTGAAGACCTTGTTCACCTCATCGTTCAGCGCGCGGGCCGATTCCAGATCGTGACCGAACGGCTTCTCGATGATCGTTCGAACCCAGGGAGTCTTGCCGTCCACTTCCTCTTCAGGCTGGGCCATCTTGTTCTCGCCCAGATAGTTGATGATGTCCGAGAAGTATTCCGGCGCCGTCGCCAGATAAAACAGGCGATTGCCGCGCGTATTGAACTTTCCGTCCATCTCCGCGAGCTTCTTCTTCAGAGACTCGTAGCCTGCCCCATCATCGAAGTTCATCGCGTGATACTGCACTCGGTCGATGAAGGGAGCCAGCTTAGGATCACTCTCCTCCACACCGCCGCCTGCGACGATACCTTCCATCATGTCCGGAGCAAAGCTCTCCTCCAGAGGCCTTCGCGCTACACCAAGGACAGCGAATTCCTGGGGCAGAAGGTTAGCCTGTTGCAGGTGATACAGCGCTGGCAGCAGCTTGCGCTTGGTCAAATCACCGGATGCGCCAAAGATGACGACGATGCATGGATCGGGGGTGCGCTCGTTATTACGAGCGGCCGCCGCTTTATCCGAACCTACTTGAACTTGTGTGGTAGCCATATCGATCTTCCTTACAATCTACTCAGGGTTAAGCCTTCTTGACCTCGTGGCCGCCAAAGGCGCCGCGCATGATCGAGATCATGCGATCGGTAAAGTTATTCTCTTCGCGCGACCGCAGTCTGCGGATGAGCGATTCCGTAATCACTGGCGCCGATATGTTCAGATCGATCGCCTCCATCACCGTCCAGCGGCCCTCGCCCGAATCCGGAACCCACGCTTCAAGTCCCGCAAGCGTCGGATTCTTGTCGAGAGCATCTGCCGTCAGGTCCAACAGCCACGAGCGCACAACCGAACCCTTCTGCCAGATATGCGAAACCTGCGTCAGGTCCAGATCGAGTTCCTGCTTCGCCTTCATGATCGAGAAGCCTTCCGCATAGGCCTGCATCAGGCCATACTCGATGCCGTTGTGCACCATCTTCACAAAATGTCCTGCTCCCGACGGCCCGACATGGCCCCAGCCTTCAGTAGGAGAAGGTGCAAGCGCCTCGAAGATCGGGGTCAGCCGCTCTACCGGAGTCTTATCTCCGCCGATCATCATGCTGTAGCCTTCCTTCAGCCCCCAGACTCCTCCGGATGTGCCGCAGTCGACATACTCAAATCCCTTCTTGACGACCTCGTCGTGACGTCGCTGCGTGTCCTTGTAGTTTGAGTTCCCCCCATCGATGATGGTGTCGCCCTTGTCGAGAAGGGCCTCAAGCTTGGCGATCGTCTGATCTACCGGGTCGCCGGATGGAACCATGATCCAGATCGCGCGAGGAGCCGAGAGATTCTTCACCAGATCTTCCAGCGAATTCACACCAAGAGATCCCGTCTCCGTGAGCTTCGCGGTCGTCTCTTTATTGAAGTCGAAACCAACAACCTTGTGGCCGGCGAGCTTTAGCCGCTCGGCCATATTGAAGCCCATCTTGCCGAGTCCGATAAGTCCAAGTTCCATCCGTGTTTCCTTTCTAGCTGAACGGCTATGCCGTCTCCGTTATCACGCGTAACCGCGCGCCTTCATAGATCGCTTCAGGGCTCGAGGGTCTCCGTGGGAAAGTCCGCGCCAACCGTAACCTTCTCCCAGGCCGACATCTCCTTCTGCCAGACTTCCAGCTTCTGCCTCACACGTTCCAGGGCTCCCGCCCCCAGCAGCAAGCGAAGCGGAGGGTTCGGCGAATCCACCACCTGCATCATCGCCCGAACCGCCTTCCGGGGATCTCCTGGCTGCTTCCCGTGCTGGTTGCTACGATATCGCCGCGCGTTGTCGGCCGTGGCGCCGTAGTCCTCAATCCTCTTCTGAGCTTCCACACCGGAACGGCCCAGAAAGTCCGTACGGAACGGACCCGGCTCGATGATCGTGACTCGAATTCCAAGCGGCGCAATCTCCTGAGCTAACGCCTCGGAGAGTCCTTCGACAGCGAACTTCGTGCTCTGGTACAGTCCCCATCCCGGCGACGCAGTGAGACCGCCGATCGAAGAGAGATTCAGGATATGCCCGCTATGCTGCCTGCGAAGTTGCGGCAAAACCGCCCGCGTGACACGCAGCAGGCCGAACACGTTGGTCGCGTACATCGGCTCCAGCTCCGCGTCGGATACCTCTTCAATCGCGCCCGTCACACCATAGCCGGCATTGTTGACCAGGACGTCAATTCCGCCGAATCGCTCCACGGCCTTTGCGACCGCAGCGTCTACCTGCTCCTGTCGGGTTACATCCAGGGGAAGCGCGAGGGCGCGGCCAGGAAATCTGCTCTCCAAATCCGCAATCTGATCTACATTCCGAGCCGTGCTCACCACGTTCTCGCCAGCCTTCAGTACTTCTTCAGCCAGCAGACGTCCGAATCCAGTCGAGCTTCCCGTGATAAACCACGTCCGCGGCTTGGTTCCTTCTGACATTCCATCTCCTCAGACGTTCGAGCGGCCAGAGAACGAGGACAACCCGTCTGCCAGGCAAAGGGTTTGCAACATCCGGATCTTGCGAAGGCGGTTGAGCAAGAAGAGCCTCGTGTGCTCTCTCTCTTGAGATGCTTGCCGCTTCACTTCGGACGCGAAACAAGGCCGGTGAAACGAAGGGCGAGGAGTCATTCTCCTCGCCCTCTTCTGCTACTTCTTGACCAACTGCTTTGCCTTCTCAACAATGTGGCCGACGCTGATGCCCAGCTTCTCGAGAGCGATCGGTCCGGGAGCGGATGCCCCAAAGCGATCCAGTCCGATCACGCCGCCGTTGTGGCCGATGTACTTGTACCACCCCATCGTCGCTCCGGCTTCGATAGCAAGCTTGGGCGTGTTCTCCGGGAAGATCGAAGCCTTGTACGCCTCATCCTGCTCGTCAAAGATCTTGAAGCTCGGCATCGAAACCACCGTTACACCGATTCCTGCAGACTTCAACTCCTCGGCTGCCTTCATCGCGATCGAGACCTCTGAGCCGGTTGCGATCAGGATGATGTCCTTGCCTGCACTCTCCAGCTCATAAGCACCCTTGCGAGTTCCCTCGAAGACCTTGTACTTGGCCAGATCCAGAACCGGAAGATCCTGACGCGACAGCGCCATAAAGCTCGCGCTCTTCCGCTCCAGGGCAAGCTGCCAGCAAGCAGCCGTCTCATTGGCGTCGGCTGGACGGAAGTCCGTCAGCTGCGGAATCAGGCGAAGCGACATAAGCTGCTCGATCGGCTGGTGCGTCGGTCCATCCTCGCCCAGGCCAACCGAGTCGTGCGTGAAGATGAACAGCGAGTGCACACTCATCAGCGCCGCCATGCGGATCGCATTGCGGGCATAATCCGAGAAGGTGAAGAAGGTAGAGCCGAATGGGATCACGCCACCGTGCGCCGCCATTCCATTCACCATCGCGCACATGCCAAACTCGCGGACACCGAAGAAGACGTTCCGGCCCTTCGGATCCACGTGGAAGTTCGCTGAATCTTTAAAGATCGTCTTGGTGGAGGCCGTCAGGTCGGCAGCGCCGCCAAACAGTTCAGGCACGACGTTCTCAATCGCGTTCATCACAATCTGCCCTGCATTGCGAGTCGCCACCGGCTTCTCGATCGGGAAGGAGGGAATCTTCTTCTCCCATCCATCCGCAAGCTTCGCCTTGATAACGCGATCGAACTCCGCCGCCGGTTCGGGATAGGCCTTCTTGTACTCTTCAAAGCCCTTCTGCCACTCTTCATGAACCTTCTTGCCCTTCTCCTTGGCCTGCGCCCAGTTCTTCGCAGCCTCCTCGGGAACATAGAAGCTCTTGTCCTCGGGCCAGCCGAGGTTCTTCTTCGTAGCCTTCACCGCCTCGGCTCCGAGAGCCTCGCCGTGCACCTTGCTGGTTCCGGCCTTCGGGCTTCCATAACCGATCACCGTCCGCACACGAATCAACGAAGGCCGGGTCGTCTCTGCCTGCGCAGCCTTAATCGCAGCTTCCAGGGCGACCAGGTCGTTGCCGTCGTCCACCATCTGCACGTGCCAGTGATAGGCCTCAAACCGCTTCGTGACGTCCTCGGTAAAGCTAAGTTCGGTCGGTCCATCCAGCGAGATCAGGTTGTCGTCATAAAGCACGATCAGCTTGCCGAGATTCAGGGTTCCCGCCAGCGAGGCAGCCTCGTGCGAGATGCCTTCCATCAGGTCGCCGTCGCCACACAGCGCATAGGTGAAATGATCAACAATTGCGTGCTCGTCCCGGTTGTAGACCGCCGCGAGATGCTTCTCCGCCGTGGCAATACCCGCAGCCATCGCAAAACCCTGACCCAGCGGACCGGTCGTAACCTCGACACCTGGAGCCTCGCCGTACTCGGGATGGCCCGGAGTGTGCGAACCCCACTGCCGGAACTGCTCCAGCTGCGACATCGGCAGGTCATATCCAGAGAGATGAAGCACGCCATAAAGAAGGGCCGAAGCATGGCCATTCGACAGCACGAACCGATCGCGATTGATCCAGAGCGGATCCGTGGGATCGTGCCTCATCAGCTTGTGGTACAGCAGATAAGCGATAGGGGCGCAGCCAAGGGGCGCGCCAGGATGGCCTGACTTTGCTTTTTCCACCGCATCGACGGCTAGAAAACGGAGCGCATTGATGGAGAGCTGGTCAAGCGCATTCTGCTGATCGGTCTGCTGTTCGCTCATTCTTTTCTTTTTCCTTTTCAGGTTCCGGCGCTCGCGTCGCGGCGCTCAATTCGCGTTATTTTCGTGTTAGGGCATTAGCCTTACCCAGTGTACAGGCGTCCCCGGCCCTGCCGCATCTCACCGCCCCAAAGACTAAGCGGGTACGATCTCTACCTCGATATTCCTTCCCAGCCAGCGATCCGAAGTCTCATCCTGGGGCCATTCCTTCGTGAAGATGATCTTTCCCCTTTGATTCGCTTCGGTCGGGATATCAACATAGGCCACCGACTGACTCACCATCTTCGCGTGAACCTCATTCTTCGTCGCCCAGTTGTCCATCGTATACACCACATTGAAACGTTCGAAATCCACAATCCGGAGCGTATACCCCGCTGGAACCGTCCTGACGGCACGCCCGTCAGAGTAGATTTGCTTGTGGTTGGTAAAGCTTCTCTTATCTGCGTCCACGGCATAGCGCTCGGCCACAATCGGGATCCGATCGAAGACCTCCCCGTCTGCGAGCGAACGCAACAGCTTCAGATACTCGGAGTGGGCCCACACCAGCGGCTGGGCCGCCCCCGCAGACCGGCCGTGATACATCCCTTCCGAAGGAAGATCGGCCTTGTCCCAGATCTGCTCCGGAAGCATGCCGCCCTTTGAGCTGAACTTCTCCATCGCCGTCGTAAGCTTCTTGCAGCTTCTTCCCGCCGCCACCTCATAGTGAGCCCGTTCCCCCGTCAGCAAAGGCCACGCACGTCCTTGCCCCCACCCCTCGAAGGGACCACCATCTTTCCTCTGCCCATAGCCATCGTGGTTATAGCGCCGCCAGCAGGGACCGAAAGGAGTGTCGATCTTCAGCACATGGTCCACCACCTTCAGGGAATCCACAATCAACGGATCATCTGCCCGCCGAACTCCGTACCGCACCAGCTCCAGAAATCCGGCATCGACCACCTCTCGAGCCTCAAAGACGTTTCTCTCCTCCGGTCCCCGGTTCGCAATCCGGAACGAACCCACCGGAACCGTGGCGTCATGGAACGGCTCTCCCGGCGCGGGAGGCTGGATGCGGACATAATGACGCTTTACCTCTGGCAGCAGCATGCCATCGCTGGTCGTCGTCCACTCCTCCAGATGTGCCTCAATCCAGTCCGCGTATCCCTCCAGAAAATCTGCCAGCTCCAGCGATGAATGCGCGCGCGATATATCCGCCGCACACAAGAGCCCTGCAATAACAGCCGCCAGCGTCGAAGGAGAATATCCGGCCGTCTCCTCCCACCGCTCCTGCTGCGTGATCGGCGCATACTTCACCAGGAACGCTACCGCACGTTCCACAAAGGGAAATATCTGAAAGCTTCCAAGCTTTTCATGCTTCCAGAGTCGCCACGCGAGCATGATCGGAAAAGCGACTTCGTCAAGTTGAATCCCCAGCCAGTAAGGCGTTCCATCGATCCAGAAGTTCTGCGCAAAGCTTCCGTCCGGCCGCTGCGTGCTCGCTAAATAGACCAGTGCTCGCAGGGCAGTCTCGTCCCGGTTGCACGCCAGCAGCGCAGTTGCGGTCTGCACCATGTCCCGCGTCCATACCAGGTGGTATCCACCAAGGTCGTAGTCACCCCGCGCCGCGCCCCATGGGATGGAAGCGGAAGCGATGAAAGCTCCCGAAAAGGTCTTGTCTTCGTGCGCAAGCAGGACATTGTGGCTGATTCGCGCCAGCCATCCCTCGTCGGTAGCCTGCGCCGCCAGAAGTTCGGGCGAAGACACCCTTCCCCACTGCAGCAGAAAGCGCTTCAGATGACTCTCGAAGGGTGTTGCAAGACTCTGCAGCATGCCGGCAACCGCTGCATGATGCCCCTCCCCGAAGGAGAGCGCGATGGTGAACTCGCGATTCATCGCAACGTCAATCTCACCTGTAACAGCTATATTTCCATCGAGAGCCTGACCGAACTGCCAGGTCATCTTCATGTCCTCAAACAGATCCTGATAGCCGTCGCTCGCTCCCACGTATCCGCAAGACGAGCGCGTAAACCCACAATCGGCTCCCATCGCAAGTGAGGTGTTGTCCTTCCAGGCCAACAGGCATCTCTTGCCCGCTACATCCACCGAACGCGCCGAGTTGCCCGCGCCGCCGCCATTCAGGTGAGGAGCCAGCAGCGCATAACACTTCATCCGCCTCAGAACCTCTTCCTCCCCCTCGATCTTCACGTGCATCAGGACGGAGGAGAAATGCGGATTCGCAGTAACGACCTTCGTCACCCGGTAACGGCCTCCGCGCTCCTGTCCCTGCATCCGCACTGCAAGCGCCGCACCGTCGACATACTCGAACGTGTAGTCGATATCGCGTTTTTCTTCGTGGCAGAACGTATCGCCGTCGCTGAACAGCAGCTCCATATCGCGTGTCTGCGGACGATCGATCGTCGGGAAGTAGATCTCGTTCAGCGTTCCATGCGACATCGTGTACCAGACCCGGCTCGAGGCCGAGTAGGCAGTTCCCACCGCATCCTTTCTGCTTGAAGTCCACCGCGGTTCCAACCCCGGCGCTCCAAATGCCGTCCCCTCGTCATCCAGCCAACGGTAATTCCCAGAAAGTGTGCTCATGGCATTATTAGAACGCAAATCCTCTCGTGCTGTACTACCCGCTCCTTTGTGAAACAGGTGTCAATACTCTGATTGCGCTATCATTGCCGAGGTTACGACTATTTGTCGTGCGCGCTGGCTAAGTTGCATCGCACCCAGCGTCTCGGGCATCTCAACAACTTGAAACCCGGCCCATCCACATCCGCGGCCGGCACGAACTGCAAAGACACAGGAGAGACAAAGTGGCATACGAACTTCCCCCTCTGCCCTATGACTACGCCGCACTCGAGCCCCATATCGACGAAGCGACCATGAAGCTCCATCACGACAAGCATCACCAGGCTTACGTGACCAACCTCAATGGCGCGGTCGAAAAACATCCGGAGCTCGGCGCCAAGTCACCCGAAGATCTCCTCAAGGATCTCAGCTCCATCCCCGAAGATGTGCGCAAAGTTGTGCAGAATAATGGCGGCGGACACGTCAACCACACCATGTTCTGGCAGATCATGAAGCCGAAGGGCGGTGGCGAGCCCACCGGAGCCATCGCTGACCAGATCAAGACCGATTTCGGCGACTTCGAAACTCTGAAGAAGCAGTTCAACGAGACCACCGCCAAGCAGTTCGGATCCGGCTGGGGCTGGCTTGTCTTCAAGGGCGGAAAGCTAGAGATCGTCACCACCCCCAACCAGGACAATCCTCTGTCGCAGGGACTTTACCCCATCCTCGGCAACGACGTCTGGGAGCACGCCTACTACCTCAAGTATCAGAACCGGCGCCCAGAGTACCTTGCAGCCTGGTGGAACACCGTCAACTGGGACGAAGTCAACAAGCGCTACGAGACCGCCAAGAACTACAAATAAGTATTGGCCCCATCACCACAAAAAGATAAGGCTGCCCTCAGGCAGCCTTATCTTTTGGTCTCGTGATTCGCGACCCAGGCAAAATCCCGGAACGATTCTCCCGGAACCGGCGTACCTTTAGGCACAAACATCTCATCGTGTCGCCGTACAAGGGAGACTCCATGCAGTCGATTCCTCAGGACCTTCGCTATGGATTCCGCCAGCTAAGAAAGTCGCCCGGCTTCGCCATCACCGCCATCCTGACGCTTGCACTCGGGATAGGCGCGACGACTGCGCTCTTCAGCATCGTCGACGGCGTTCTTCTCAAGCCTCTCGCTTACCGCGATAGCGGCAGGCTCGTAGCCGTCTGGGAGCGGGTACGCTTCCTCGAGAAGCTCTTCCCTTACACCGGGCCAAATCCACGGCATATCGACCTCTGGCAGAGACGCGCCAGCGCCTTTAGCGATATGACTGTGTTGCAGGCGAACTCTGTCGGGGTGAGCCGCGAAAGCGGAGACCATCCCGCACTGGTCGGCAGAGTGAACGGCCAGGCCAACCTGCTGGACGTGTTAGGCATACAGCCCATTCTTGGCCGGAACTTTCTTCCTCAGGAGACGACAGAAGGCCATCAGAACGTCGTCCTCATCAGCTGGCGCATCTGGCAGAATCTCTTCCATGGCGATCGCAATGTCATCGGACGAACCATCAACGTCGCCGGAACGCCGCATGAAATCATCGGCGTCCTTCCGCAAAGCTTCTACTTCCCCAAGGCAAATGAGCTGGCCTCTTCGCCAATCGCGCGACAGTTGCCGGAGATTGAGGTTATCTCTCCTCTGGTCCTCAATCCTCTCCACAACTTTGGCTGGATGAGCGACTTCGGCAACCTTGTTGTTCTCGGCCATGTCAAACCCGGCGTCTCTCTCGCCCAGGCCCAGGAGCAACTCAACGTCATAGCCGACGATATCGTCCGCCAGGTTCCCCCGAACCAGCTCGATGGAGATCCTCACGGAGCCCTCTCGGCCTACGTACAACCCCTCAAGGATGCGATCGTCGGCAAGACCGCCACGCGTCTGTGGCTGCTCTTCGCGGCCGTCGCAAGCGTTCTGTTGATTGCCTGCGTCAATCTCGCAAACGTCCAGCTCGCGCGATTCGCCGGCAGAGACAGGGAAGCCGCGGTCCGCTCGGCGCTCGGAGCCTCTTCGGCGCGCCTGATCCAGAGTGCTCTGGCCGAAGCAAGTCTTCTCTCCGTGACCGGTGGACTTCTGGGCATCGCTCTCGCCTTTGCCGCCGTGCACTGGTTCTCGCGCTATGCGCAGCTCGCAATTCCGCGCACCGGAGCCATCACCATCAGCCTCACCGTACTTTCGCTCTCGGTTGCGCTCACCGTCGGTGCTTCCCTCATCTTCGGTGTGCTCCCTGCGCTGCGCCTGCTTCGTGTAAGGCCTCAGCAGGTCCTCCACGGCATGGGAAGAACCACTGCCTCGGCCTGGACCAACATCCTTCGACGCTGGCTCATCGGAGCCCAGGTCTTCTTATGCGTCACCCTCCTGCTCGTCGCAGGACTCTTTGCCCGAAGCCTCGCCCGTCTCTCCACGTTCGACAAAGGCTTCTCTACCGACCATGTCGTCGCAGCCGACGTCTTCCTCCAGGGCAAGGCCTTCAACGAAGCCTCGCGTGCCAGCTTTGCGGATGGCGTCCTCGCAAAGCTGCGCTCCCTCCCCGGCGTGCAGTCCGCCTCCGTGGCCAGCGCGATGCTGCTTGAAGGAGAGACATGGATCGATGGCGTCTCTCCCACCGACCAGGCCGAGCAGCAGCACGCGCTCGCAAACTACCGCTGGATCAGTCCCGGATACTTCGCCACCCTGCAACAGAAGATCATCTCCGGACGCGCTCTCAACGACAGCGATCGCGGCACAAGAAACGCCGTAATCTCCGAAGCTACCGCCCGCGCCGTCTGGCCCGGACGCGAGCCGGTGGGTCGCCAGTTCAAACGCAACGGAAATCTCTCCACCGTCGTCGGAGTCGTCGCCGACGCCCACAACAACTCCCTCCGCGAAGCTCCTGTCAACATGGTCTACCTCCCCTTCTGGGATGCACCACCACGAGCAGCTTATTTTCTCGTTCGAGGATCCCAGGATCCCTCGCAGCTCATCGAAACAGTACGCAGCACCATCTGGAACTACAACCCCGATGTCACCATTGCTCGCGTCCACACCCTGGACTCTCAGGTCAGCGACTCCATCGCTCCGGAGCATCTCGAGACCAGCATCCTTCTTGCATTTGGCGGAGCCGCGCTGCTGCTCGCTCTCCTCGGCATCTACGGAACTTTGAGCTACGTCGTCCAGACACGTACCCAGGAGGTCGGGATTCGTATAGCCCTCGGAGCCTCCCGCCAGAGCGTGTACTGGCTGATGACCGAAACCATCCTGCCGCCCGTCCTTCTCGCGCTTCTCGCCGGATGGGCTGCAAGCCTTGGGATCGGCCGCACGCTCTCCGCTCTGCTGTACGACACCGCCCCAACCGATCCCGTCGTCAGCATCTCTGTCGTTCTTCTCTTCGCGATAGCAGCGGCTGCAGCCACGTTTGTTCCCTGCCGGCACGCAGCACACATCGACCCCATACAGGCCCTGCGCGCAGAGTAGACCTCGGCACTATTGGAGCATAGCCGGAACCGGTGCCGTCGCCACGCCTACATGAGAATCCGCACACCCGTAATAGAGAAACAGCTTCTGCCTGAACAGCACCAGCCCCTCGGCAAAGGTCGTGCCAGCCGCATACTGCCCTGACCTCTCGTAAGGCTGCTCCGGCTTGAAGACCGGCTCCTCCACACGATCCTTCAGCTTCGTCGGATCGTCTGCCGAAAACAGCGCCTCGCCCACCGAGTACGTCCCCGCAGCCAGCTTCGAATCACCGCCCGCCTTCTCCGCATTCTTCGCGTTGTAGATCACGACGATCCCCTTCGTCGTCAGCAGCGGCGGAGGCCCGCTCTCCGGAAACGCACTGTCGAACTTTCCCACTCGATCCTTCAGCAGTTCCACCGGCTTGCCGCTCGCATCTTCCACCGGAGTCCAGTGAATCAGATCCGTCGAAGTCGCCAGGCGAATCTGGATCTCGCCCCAGTACATCCAGTACCTGCCCTTGATCTTCGCCGCCATCAGCCTGTCACCGACACGGTGCGTCACAATCGCCGCCGACTTGTACTTCAACCCTCCGTACTTGCCCTCCGATCCAAACGCCTTCCCATGTTTGGTCCATGTCCGCAGATCCTTCGACGTCGCAATTCCCACCGAGTAGACGCCTCGAGTACGCGCCCACTGGGTATACGTCAGCACATACGTGCCGTCTTCACCCTCGACGATCCGCGGGTCCTCCACACCTCCGGGAACCTCGTTCTCCTGCTGGCTGTCGTGGTTGGGATAAAACACCGGCTCAGGCAGGCGCTTGAAGTGCAGCCCGTCGTCGCTCTCCGCCAGCCCCAGCCGCGACGTGTGCTCGCCGATCACCATCGCCCCCGTATCGTCCTCCGCGCGATAGAGAACATAGATCTTCCCGTCCTTCACAATCGCGGCAGGGTTGAACGTGTGCAGCGCCTCCCAGTGAACCTGCTTGCCCGAGATCGGATCGGTAAACGTCGACTGCGGCCTGGGGCTTATCACCGGAGCGTCCGCCGGCCTCGTAAACGGCCCCACCAGCCAGTCCGGACTGTGCGCCTCTGCCGCGTTCTGCGCACTGCATACCACCGGCGCCACGCCACACAACAGCACCACCGCCATCCAAGCTGCACGCATCATCACTCTCCTCGAACTCTCCCGCGCGAGACGATCCTCTCCCGCTTCAGGCACCAGCCCTACTGCTCCGGGTGCAGATGCATCTTCAGGAACTCCACATAGATCTTCCAATCCGTCGGCACCATCCCGTGCCCTCCATCATGCATGTAATAGCTCAGGTCATGCAGGATCGGCGTCTTCGCCTCCGGCCATGTCTCCGTATCCAGCGGGTCCTTGCCGAGCAGCTTATAGACCGGCCCTGCCGCAACCGCCGCGAGAAACTCTCCCTTCGGATCCGACCAGAAATCCGTGTCGCCGGTCTGCAGCAGCAGCGGTCGTGGCGCAATCAGCGCAACCAGCATGTTCGCATCCATCGGTGCCTTGTCTGGGAATCCCGCCCACTTCCCATAGTTCTCCGCAAACTGGTACGGATACCGCGTCGGCGCTGTCAGGTGCGCAATGGTCTCGCCGTAATCGCGGTGACTCAGCGCCGCTCCCCCCTCACCCGAGCAGCTCGCAATCACCGCCGCGAAGCGTTGGTCGTGTGCCCCTGCCCACATCACCGTCTTGCCCAACCGCGACACGCCATGGATCGCGACTCGTTTCGCATCCACGCTCTTGTCTGTCTCAAAGTAATCCTGCACCCGGCTCATGCCCCACGCCCACGCCGCAATCGTGCCCCACTCCTCCGGTCCACGCGAGCTCTGCCCCGCCTTCAGGTAGTACTTACGAATGCCGCTCGAAAAACCCTCCGCAAAGTCTGGATCAACGTCGCCGTAATAGAACGTCGCCACGCCGATCCCCGCATCCAGAACCGCCTCTACGTCCAGCTTCCCAAACGCCCGCGCCTTGTTGGCAGGAATCTTCGTCTTCGTCTTGATGTCCCAGACCTCCCCCACCGGAAGATCCGGGTCATCCACCGAATTCGAAGGTGCCGAGAAGCTGATGCACAACAGCATCGGGACCGGCTTCTTCGCCGCCGCCGGCAGATACTCCACCAGGTGAATCACCGGCGCACTCTTGTCCGCCGACAGATGCACATCGATTCGCTTTCGCATCGCCTTCCCCTTCAGTGCGGGGGTTGGCTTTTCCACCACGTCGAAGCTCTCGCCCTTGGGACGGCCCGGCGCTCTGCCATACTGCTGCGTCTCGAAGAGCGATACGATCTCCGGCCGCCGCTTCTTCGACCATGTCTTGGCGTCCGTCACCGCCTTGCCGCCGTTCAGCTTCAAAGCGTCGGGAAGCGTATACGTTCCCACCTTGGCCTCGTCATAGTTCACCGGAATGCCGGCCACCACACCCTGCGGATTCTGCGCCCACGCTCCAACGCTCCAGCCGGTAAAGACGAGTGAGGCCGCAACCATGCTCAGCGAAATCCCCTGCTTGACTCCCATCGACAAACTCCCGTTCTACGCGCCCCAGGAGCGCTGATTCATCTTCGAAACCGAATGCGTTGCCGGAAAAGCTCGCCGATAACAATAGGTCGATGGACGTCAAAACGTCAAAATTGGTCGCCCACTTCCGCTCCCGCTCTTACAATCCATCCCAGCGCCGAAACCGCAACACCTCGGCCTCCGTCTCCCTCAACACGCCATGAACCGACGCCGCCTGCTCCAGACCTCCGCCCTCCTCACCGCAGGAACCATCCTTCCCAAAGGACTTTTGGCGTGGACCGCACCTCCGGTCGCGTCCACAAACTCCGGCAAGGTGCGAGGATTCGTCGATCAGGACATTCTCGTCTTCAAAGGAATTCCTTATGGTGCCGACACTGCAAGCACCCGGTTCGCTCCACCGGTCAGACCTCAGCCCTGGACAGGCATCCGCGATTGTCTCTCCTTCGGTCCTCAGGCCCCGCAGCCGATTCACGCCCGGCAGGACCGCTCCACATTCGCTCCGCTCGACGCAGCCAGCCCGGTCAACAGCGAAGACTGCCTCCACCTCAACGTCTGGACGCCCGCCCTCGATCACGGCAAACGCCCCGTTCTGGTCTACATCCACGGCGGAGCTTACTCCTCCAGCTCCTCCAATGGCCCTGTCTACGACGGTGTTCGCCTCGCCCGTCGTGGAGATGCGGTCATCGTCACTCTCAACCACCGCCTCAATCTCTTCGGATACCTTTACCTCGCGGAACTCGCCCCGCCTTCCCTGAGCGACCTCTTCCGCGACTCCGGGAACACAGGCCAGCTCGATCTCGTGCTCGCCCTCGAATGGGTCCGGGACAACATCGCCAACTTCGGCGGCGACCCTTCGCGGGTTCTCATCTTCGGTCAGTCTGGCGGAGGAGCCAAGTGCGCCACTCTGATGTCAATGCCTGCGGCCGCAGGCCTCTTCCATCGCGTCATGACCATGAGCGGCCAGCAGCTCACCGCCACGACACCTGAGCACGCGACCGCTACTGCGGCTGCCGTTCTCAAGGCGCTTGAACTTACCCCCTCTACCCTCGACAGCCTCCGCGATCCGGGCAAGGTCTCGATGGAGAGACTCGTCGGTGCTCTTCATGCCGGGCACTACTATGGTCCCGTCCACGACGGCCGCACGCTGCCGCACGATCCGTTTTCCCCCGAGGCTCCGTCGATCTCTGCCAACGTCCCCATGATCCTCGGCAACACCCACGACGAGACCCGTCTGCTCATCGGAGCCTCCAACCCCGCCCTCTTCTCACTGGACTGGGCGCAACTCCCCGCACAGCTTGAACACTATCGCCAGTTCCTCGGCGACCTTTCGACCGGCTCCATCATCTCCGACTACCGCAGCTGGTATCCCGCCTATTCGGCCTCGGACGTCTTCTTCGCCGTCACCACCGCCTTTCGCTCCTGGCACGGCATGGTCATCGAATCGGAACGCCGAGCCCGTCAGAACGGCCCCACCTGGGTCTACAACTTCACCTGGAAGTCTCCGGTGGACGGCGGCAAGTGGGGTGCTCCCCACACCATCGATATTCCCTTCGCCTTCGACAATCTCGAGTTCGCCGCATCGATGACCGGCACCAGCCCCGATGCCCAGCGGCTCGCCTCGCAGTACGCCGACACGCTGCTCCACTTCGCCCGGCACGGTGACCCCAACCGTCCCGGTCTGCCCCCGTGGCCACGCTATGACCTGACGAAGCGCCCGACCATGCTGTGGGATTCTCCGGCGCGCGTAGAAGACGATCCCCGCGGCGAAGAACGAAAGCTGATCGCCAAAGCGCCTTACATCCAGCCCGGCACGTGATCCTTCACAGGCTGTCAAGCGCCAATGGCACCTAAGTAATTCAAAATAAGGTATATATGCTATGCCAGCGAGTTCCAGCGCGACAGCTATACTGGAAGAGAAAGAAGAAAAGACCCGGGAGAGATTCCCGGGCCTTTTTCTTTATTCCTGATTAGGATTCTGACCGAGGTCCGGACCTAAACCTTTTGGATGGAAGATTTTGCACAAAAGTGACGGGGTGGGGCTAGTCGACGGGCTGGCCCTTCCGCGGTCGCCGATTCGCCTGCAGAACCTTCTTTCGCATGCGCAGCGACTTGGGAGTCACCTCAACCAGCTCATCCTCTGCGACGAACTCGATCGATTGCTCCAGCGTCAGCTGTTTGTACGGCGTCAGGCGCAGCGCATCGTCAGAACCCGAAGCACGCATGTTCGTCAGCTTCTTTTCGCGCACGCAGTTCACGTCCAGATCGTTGTCGCGCGAGTGCTCGCCGACGATCATGCCCTCGTAGACCTCGATGCCATCCGGAACAAACAGAACGCCGCGGTCTTCGAGGCCCGAGAGTGCGTAGGTCGTCGTCGTTCCCTGGCGGTCGGAGATCAGAGCGCCCGAAGGACGCTGAGGAATCTCACCCGTGTAAGGGATATAGTCGCCCGCGATTGAGTTCATGATGATCGTGCCGCGGGTTTCGGTCAGCATCTCGTTGCGCAGACCGATCAGGCCACGCGACGGCACGTTGAACTCCATGCGAACCCGGCCTGAGCCGTGGTTCGACATCTTGGTCATCTCACCCTTGCGTGGTCCCAGCTTCATAATGACCGTACCGGAGAACTCCTCCGGTACGTCGACCGAAAGGATCTCCGAGGGCTCCATCAGCTCATCGTTGACGCGCTTGGTGACGATCGTCGGACGCGAGACCATCAGCTCGAATCCCTCGCGACGCATATTCTCGATCAGCACGGAGAGCTGCAGCTCGCCGCGGCCCATAACCTTGAAGCTGTCTGGCGAACCGGTGTCCTCGACGCGGATGGAGACGTTGACCAGGAGCTCGCGTTCCAGGCGCTCCTTGATGTTGCGGCTGGTGACCTGCTTGCCTTCCTTGCCCGCGAACGGTCCGTTGTTGACCGTGAAGACAATGGCGATGGTCGGCTCATCGATCTTGATGCGTGGCAGAGGCTTGGGGTCCTCGATCGCACAGAAGCTATCGCCGATGGTGATGTTCTCGATGCCCGCAATCGCGACGATGTCACCAACGTCGGTGGAGTTGGTATCGATGCGCTTCAGGCCATCGTAGGTAAAGAGCTTGGTGATCTTGACCGGGGACAGCGAGCCATCAGCCCGCGAGACGTTGACCTCCTGCCCGTTGCGCAGGGTGCCGTTGAAGACCCGGCCGATCGCGAGACGGCCCAGGTAGTCCGAGTAGTCAAGGTTGGTGACCAGCACCTGCAGATCGCCCTCGGGCGAGCCGGGCGCGACCGGGATCGTCTTGATGATGAGGTCGAAGAGCGGCATCAGGTCCGTACCCGGCGTCGCCAGGTCCATCGTCGCCGTACCGGCCTTGCCGTTGGTGTAGATGATCGGGAAGTCCAGAACGTTCTCATCGGCATCGAGGTCGATAAACAGGTCATAGACCTCGTTCACAACCTCCTGGGGACGTGCGTCGGGGCGGTCGATCTTATTGATCACAAGGATCGGCGTCAGCTTGGCCTCAAGCGCCTTGCCCAGCACGTAACGCGTCTGCGGCAGCGGGCCTTCCGAAGCGTCGACCAGCAGGACTACACCGTCGACCATCTTCAGCGCGCGCTCCACTTCGCCGCCGAAGTCGGCGTGACCAGGCGTATCGACGATGTTGATCTTCGAGTCCTTGTAGTGGATGGCCGTATTCTTGGCCAGAATCGTGATGCCGCGCTCTCTTTCAAGGTCGTTCGAGTCCATGACTCGGTCGGCGACAGCTTCGTTCGAACGGAAGGTGCCTGACTGGCGAAGCATGGCGTCGACGAGAGTGGTCTTGCCGTGGTCGACGTGGGCGATGATGGCGATATTTCGGATCGGCTGCTGGCTCACTGCGTTGAATGTCCTGTCTTTTGTACGCGCCTAAGGATGGGAAAGACTGAAAATGCGCGCGTTGTTTAAGTTTACCGCAGATGATGCACCGTAAGGGCTGCTGACCTCCGAGGAATCAAGAACACATGGTAAAAACGTGATAAATATCACTCTTTCCCGCGAGATAATGAAGAAAGAAGCACCGCCTAAGGAATAAGCCCATGTCGAGCCCAGAGATCGCCGCCTGTACCCACCCGCTTCGGACCAGCGTAGCGGACTTCATCGCCGGACTACGCGAGCTGGAGCGGGACCTGATCACAAAAGATAAGATTGCTGCCTACATGGCCGCCACGACCCTGCGGCCCGAGGTCCTGCACGACTACACCTGGTGGCGCGAGAGCTTCTATACACGCAACCTCATCTATCGTGACGAACTCTTTGAAGTCATGACCATCTGCTGGTCGCCAGGCCAGAAGACCGCGATCCACACGCACAACGGCCAGCTCGGATGGATGACAGTCTCTCAGGGCGAAGTCCTGACGCATGAATATCATCACACCAGCTGCAACGCGCCGGAGAACCAGAACGTCGTCAACATCGACTGCCTCGGCGGAGCCACCGAGCTCGAGATCGACAAGATCCGCACCATCAGCTGCGCTGAAGGTACTGGCATGGTCACCGTAGACAAGCTGCAGACAATCCATCAGATAGAAAACTCCGGAACCACGGGCTGCATCAGCCTGCACGTCTACTCCAGGCCGTTCGATTCCTGCATCGCCTTCGATCTCGAAAAGCAGCGCTGCTATCGCCGCCAGCTGAGCTATTTCAGCAGAGAAGGCCATCGGCTCGAAAAATAGAACGACTCTCGCAGTGCTTTCCAGTTGGTCGTTCGACCGCACTCCCGCTATACTCAAAACTCCTCCATGGCCCAATCGACATCGATGCAATTCGCGCAGATGGCAATGAAAACCTATCTGCTGGACCACGCCTACGATGAGATGTTCGCCTCCTCTGAGGATCTCCGTCAGCACTACGAACCGCTGCTTCAGCTGTTCTCCTCTCTCCCTCCCGATGAGCTGCAGCGGAGAAAACAGGCCGCAGATCTCAGCTTCCTGAACCAGGGAATCACCTTCACGGTCTATGGCCGACAGGAAGGCACAGAGAAGATCTTCCCCTATGACCTGCTGCCCCGGATCATCACGGCAGCGGAGTGGGGCAAGGTCGAGCATGGCCTGGTGCAGCGGATCACCGCGCTCAATCTCTTCCTGAAAGACATCTATAACGAAGGCCACATCCTGCGCGACGGCGTTGTTCCGCGCGAAGTCGTCTTCAGCTGCAAGCATTACCGCCGCCAGATGATCGGGCTACAGGTTCCGCGCAACATCTATATCGCCATCTGCGGCACCGACCTCATCCGCCTGGAAAACGGCGAGTTTGTCGTCCTTGAAGATAATCTCCGCGTTCCCAGCGGCGTCAGCTACATGCTGACCAATCGTCGCGTGATGAAGCGCATCTTCCCGCAGCTGTTTCGCAGCTACAACGTTCGTCCCATCGAACAGTACACCCAGCTATTGCTGGGAACGCTGCGCTCGCTCGCGCCCGAGGGAAGACCTGAACCGAACATCGTCCTGCTGTCACCGGGAGTCTTCAACTCGGCGTACTTCGAACACGCTTACCTCGCCCGCCAGATGGGAATTGAGCTGGTCGAGGGCCGTGACCTCGTGGTTCACGACAACGTCGTCTACATGCGGACAACCTGCGGGCTCCGGCGCGTAGACGTGATCTACCGTCGCGTCGATGATGACTTCATCGATCCGCTCGCCTTCCGTCCCGACACTATCCTGGGCGTGGCGGGCCTCTTCAATGCATATCGCGCCGGCAACGTTACCCTTGCGAACGCCTTCGGCACCGGTGTCGCCGACGATAAGGCGCTCTACGCCTACGTTCCCGCAATCATTCGCTATTACCTGGGCGAAGACCCGGTTTTGAAAAACGTCGAGACCTACCTGATGACGCGCCCAAGCGAGAAGCAGCACACACTCGCAAACCTGGACAAGCTTGTGGTCAAAGCAGTAGGTGAGAGTGGCGGCTACGGAATGTTGATCGGGCCGCAGTCCACCGCCGAGGAGAGAGAAGAGTTTGCGCGCAAGATCGAGGCCGATCCCCGGAACTACATCGCACAGCCAACCATCTCGTTTTCTCGTGCCCCCTGCCTGGTCGATGATGCTTTGGAACCGCGACACGTAGATCTGCGGCCTTACGTCCTGTACGGCGATAAGGTGACCGTCGTGCCCGGCGGCCTGACCCGCGTCGCGCTCAAGCGGGGATCGCTGGTGGTGAACTCCTCGCAGGGTGGCGGTAGTAAAGATACCTGGGTGCTAAGCCAGTGAGAGGAGTAGCCGATGCTGTCACGTGTAGCCGATAGCCTGTATTGGATGAGTCGCTACCTCGAGCGCGCCGAGCACACCGCTCGTCTGCTCGATGTGAACCTGAACCTGATGCTCGATGAATCCTCAGCGAGTTCAGGACTCCGATGGGAGCGTGTGCTGCATGCGATCGGTGCACCGCACGATGTGGAGTGGAACGGCGATCCTTATGCGCTGACGCAAACTCTCTCCCACGACGCACAGAAGAAGGGCTCGATCGTCAGTTGCATCGTAGCTGCCAGGGAGAACTCCCGGCACGTGCGCGAGCAGATCTCTACCGAACAGTGGCATCAGCTCAACTCGCTGTACCTTCAGGCGACGCGGCCCAATCTGCAAAACGAAATTGACCCGACTGAGTTTCTCCAGTTGGTGATGGATTCCATTCATCAGTTCCAGGGCATTACGGATTCCACGATGAGTCACGGTGAGGGCTGGCACTTCATTCAGGTGGGCCGCTTCATCGAGCGCGCAACCGCCACTGCCATGCTGCTCGAGGCCTACCATGAAGATCTCTGGATTCACCCCGAACGCATTCCGGAGGGAAGCGAGTATCTGGAGTGGATGGGACTACTGCGCTCCGCGACAGCGTTCGAGGCGTACTGCAAGGTCTACACAGCGGATCTTTCGCCCGAGAAGGTTCTAGAGTTTCTTCTTCTGGACCCCCGATTCCCCCACTCGCTGCGATTTGCGATCGACACAATGCAAAATGCGCTCGAAGCAATTCAGCAGGAGAGCGGAAAACAGCGTGCCGAACCGCTGCACCGGCTCGCAGGTCGTCTGCATGCGATGCTCAGCTTCAGCAGCATCGACGACATTCTGAACCAGGATGCCGTTACTGTGCTGCAGAACATTCAGGCGCAGTGCCGCGCGATCCACAACACGATCTATGAGCTGTACATCGACTACTCCATCCAAATAGCGCTGGCAGGCTAGAAAGGAGCTCCGCCCTGTTTTATTCGATCCGTCATCTGACGAAGTTCCTCTACAGCCAGCCGGTCAGCGAGAGCATGATGGAGACGCGGATGCATCCGCGCAGCGATCACAACCAACGCTGCCTCACCTTCCATCTATCCGTGAGTCCTCGTTGTCGTGTCTTCAGCTATCGCGATCATCTCGCCAACCACGTGCATCACTTCGACATTCCTGGACTGCATCCGCAGCTGGTAGTCGTTGCAGAGTCTCTGGTCGAGGTACAGGCCTCCTCCCACATCCCTTCGTTTCTTGCGCCCGACGCCTGGACCGAACTCGATGCGCTCGTGGAGAAGGGTGACTACTGGGAGATGCTGCTGCCCAGTGAATTCGCGGGCCCGACGGATGCGCTGGAAGCCTTGGGCGATCACCTGGACGTGCGGCGGCGGGATGATCCGCTGATGGTACTGCATCAGCTGAATCAGCAGATCTTCGAGTACTTCGACTACAAGCCGAAGTCAACCGCGGTCGACTCTCCCATCGATGTAGCCCTGGGGACGAGGGCAGGTGTGTGCCAGGATTTTGCGCACATCATGATCACCCTGATCCGGTCCAGATTGAGAATTCCCTGCCGCTATGTCAGCGGTTATCTCTACCATGGCGCCGCCGATCACGACCGATCTCTCCACTCGGCCACGCATGCATGGATCGAAGCCTTTCTTCCTCAACTCGGCTGGGTGGGTTTCGATCGACCAACTGGCTGGTTACTGGAGAACGTCATATTCGCACCGCGATTGGCCGGGATTATGCCGATGTTCCGCCGACGCGGGGAATGTTTCGCGGGTTTGCTGCCAGCGACCTCACGGTCGCGGTTCGGGTGACTCCAAGCGAAGCGACCGCGGGGCTGGACCATGAGCTTCCGGTTCCGGAAGACTGGTCGATCTTGGTCGAGAAAGCGACTCAGCTGCCGGAGCAGATTCGGCCTGCTGCAAAACAGCAGCAGGTGGCTCAGCAGCAGCAGGTCAAAAAAGCCATCGATCTGCGCAGCCTGGAGATCTAGGCTCCCGCTTAGAGATTCATCTTCTTGAAGATGCGGTCAGGGATGTTGCGGATAACGAACATGATGGGCTGCCACTGAAATGGCACATAGAGATTGTCAGCCCTTTTGTCGATGGCAGCGACGATCGACTTTGCCACGGCATTCACATCAGCGAACTTCTCTGAACCCTTCATTCCCGCCGTCATGGCAGTCCTGGTCGGGCCGGGCTTGATGGTGAGCACGGTCACGCCTTCGCGGTCGATGCGGTTGCGAAGACCTGCGAGAAATGCAGAGAGACCTGCCTTCGAGGAGCCGTAGACGTAGTTCGATTTGCGGCCACGATCTCCTGCGACTGACGAGAGGACTGCAATCACGCCGCTGCGACGCTGGACGAAGAAATTGGCCAGCCACGTGATCAGCGAGACCGGAGCCATCAGGTTCGTGTGCAGGATGTGCGCCGCAGTATTGAAGTCCTGCTCGGCTTGCTGCTGATCGCCGAGAACACCATGTGCCAGATAAGCTACATCGAGACCGGCGAGTGAGTTGACTGCGTGGGCCAGCAGAGCGGCGTGACGCTCTGTGTCGTCCAGATCGGCTACCGCGGTGTCAACGAAGCTGGCGCCTCGAGCGCGAAGATCGGCGGCGACGGCGGCCAGCTTGTCCGCATTGCGAGCAACAAGAAAGAGGCTGGCTCCCTGCGAGGCCCAGATGCGGCAGGTAGCTTCGGCGATACCGGACGTCGCTCCGAGGACGAGAATCTTGCGCGAGGCGGCGGTGGGGTTCTGTGCGGCTGTTGTCGTTGCCATTTGACTCATAGACTGGGCTGGTCTCCGGTTACGCGCTCCCAGAAGCTGGAGGTGATCATAGGATCGCGGAAGCGAGCTAGCTTCTCCCATTCGGGATAGAAGGATTGAAATTGAGCCGCGGTCATTGCGGCATCCTTGGCCGGATAGAGACGGCCCCCGAACTCGAGCGTCATGTCCGCGAGACGCTCAAAGAGCGGGAAGCTCTTATCGGGTTTGATGGGGAAGTCGAGAGCAAGCGTGATTCCCGGCCGCGGGAAGCTCATCACGCCAGGAGAAGGAACGTCGCCAAAGGCTTTGAGGACGGCGAGGAAGCTGGCCAGACCGGACTTCGCCACTTCCTTGAGGATCGCGACCGTGCCTTCACGAGCGTTGTTCCAGGGAATGACGTACTGGAACTGGAGCAGGCCACTCTTGCCGTACATGCGATTCCAGTGCAGCACCTTGTCGAGCGGGTAGAAGAATGGCTCGTAATCCTGAAGAGTCGTGACCCGCTCTTTGATCTGCTTATGGAAGAACACCGTATTGAACGCGGCAACGCTGAGATGGTTGAGCGCGAATCCGGGAGCGTCGATGGGGAAGACGAGCTTCGGCTCGGGTGACGGCTGCAGCGGAGCACGCTTGGTCGAGTGATCGCCCTGCATGAAGATGCCGCGGCAGAAGTTCTTGCCGGTCGAGGTGCAATCGACCCAGCTGACGGTGTACTCGATCTCTTTGCTGGCTTCGGTCAGGGCGAGGAACTCGTCGATCCCGTGAAACTGGATTCCCTCGTAATCGATCAGCCTGGAGACGATGGGCTTGAGCTGCAGGGTGGCCCAGCGGATGAGCCCCGTGAGGCCGAGGCCGCCGATGGTCATCTCGTAGAAGTCCTGATTTTCTGCCGGTGAGCAGCGAAGGACGCTTCCGTCGGAACGGACCAGCTCGAACTCGGTGACATGGCGGCCGAAGGTCCCGGCGATGTGGTGGTTCTTGCCGTGGATGTCGTTCGCGATGGCGCCGCCGAGCGTGACATACTTCGTTCCCGGCGTTACAGGGAGGAAGAAGCCGCGGGGAACGGCGAAGTCGAGGATCTGCGCCAGAGAGATTCCTGCCTCGGCGGTCAGGAGACCCGTCTCGGGATCGAAGGCGATCAGGCGGTTCATCCCGGGCGTGGCGACGAGATTGCCGCCTTTGAGGAGGCAGACGTCGCCATAGCTGCGGCCAAGGCCGACCGGGAGGATTCCATTGGGCACGTTCTGCACGATGGCTGGATAGTCGGTCTGCCAGTGCAGCGGGATGATGTTGGCCTGATAGACGGGATAGCGGCCCCAGGATTCGAAGGAGGCTTTTCCGGCTGGCTCGTCGCCAGTGCTGCGGAGGGTCAGCTGCTGGTTGGCTGTGGGGGCAGTCGGCATAGAGTCAGGATAGACGATCCATGTTGCATTGCAGTATTCCACGGATGGGGAGGAGGAGAGACGAGAGAGGCGCAGCCGTGGTCGCGCCTCTCTCCAGTAGGGGGTTACCTTAGGCGACTTTGGCAGTCTTTGCGGCGGCCAGAGCGGCCTTGGCCTGCTCAGCGAGCGCGGTGAAGCCGGCTGCGTCGTTGGCGGCGATGTCGGCGAGGATCTTGCGATCGAGGCCGTTGCCTGCCTTCTTGAGGCCGTCGATGAAGGTCGAGTAGCTCATGCCGTTCAGCTTGGCGGCGGCGCCGATGCGGACGATCCAGAGGGAGCGGAACTGACGCTTCTTCTGCTTGCGTCCGGTGTAGGCGAACATCAGGGAGCGCTCGACGGCTTCCTGGGCTGCCTGGTAGAGCTTGGATTTCGTGAGGAAGTAACCACTGGCGCGCTTGAGGATCTTTTTGCGGCGGTCGTTACGTTTTGTACTCCGTTTTACACGGGGCATCGGTGTTCTCCTTTTGCGTACATCGTTTGTGCGGCTGGAGGTAAGGTCTGCCTCTTCACTCGCTTTGCAACTTCAGATCTCGGTGGAACTCACTTCGCTCGTGCTTGTGAGATTTCCAGGGGCCTTTACGCTTTTACCGGCCCTTTGCTGTCTCCAGCGGCTCGACCTGAAAAACTAGCACGTTCCCTTATTCCCAAAACTAAAGACTTTTTGTCTTTTTATCAGGCGTAGGGGAGCATGCGTGCGACTTTAGGCGTATCCGCGACGGAGACCAGGACGATACTGGCAAGCTTGCGCTTGGTCTTGGTCTTCTTCGAGGTGAGGATGTGGCGCATCTTGGACTGGCCGCGCTTGAACTTGCCGGTGCCGGTCTTCTTGAAGCGCTTGGCCGCGCCTGAGTGTGTCTTCAACTTTGGCATTGGTGATCCTAGGCTTACTGCTTTTTGGACAACTTACCGAGTATACAGGAAAGCTCTCCTCTGGAGCGGTTTTTGATTGGTGCCGAGGGACCCCACCCTACGCGATTTTGCGCAAAATCTCGTATTCATTGCACTTAGGCTTGGACCTGTTCGGCAAATTCTTGATTCCAAGGTACTTACGTTCAAAGTATTGAATTAAAAGGCTTAAACGCAGATCCTTCGACTTCGCTCAAGATGACACTTTTTTGGGGTGCGCGCTTCTTCATCCAAATTGGCTGTTTCGGCTCCATCCGACCCCAAGCTCGGCGGACCTCAGCGGCTAAATCGCTTGGAGGTCTGAGCCGCTTGCGGCACGGCTGAGGCTGGATGGATCCAACCGTGCTGATGAGCCTATCTCTAGAATAGTCGATGGAGCGGGGTAGATCGGCACCCTATAAGCCATTTATTATGTTGCATTTAGGCGAGATGCAGGGTTGACAGGAAATCGATCAGGAGACACGGCCAAAGCGAGACGCGCATGGGGTCCGGGAAGCAGCCAGGGCCGTCATGAAAATATCGAGATTAAGTGGTTTAGTTTCAATTGCTTAGTAATGAGCGAATCGGCCTGGATACCTACCGGCTTCAGGTCTTTTCCCGCCCCTGAGCGTGATATACTTAAGTTAAACAGAATCCCGGCTGAAACCTGTCTAAAGTGCTTGATTGACGCGGCTTTTCGCGGATGAACAGGCAGGTTCGCCAGAGGATTTTTCACGAACTTAGATCAGGAGATCCATGGCATCTACGGCAATCCCCACCGGAGCGGAAGTTTTACAAGACGAAAAGACGACAGGCAGCGCGGAGCCCAAGGCTTCGGGAGGCTACTCTGCGGAGAACATTACGGTTCTCGAGGGTCTGGCTGCAGTTCGCAAGCGTCCCGCCATGTATATCGGCTCGACCGGAGAGCAGGGACTGCACCACCTGGTGTATGAGGTGGTGGACAACTCCGTCGACGAGGCTCTGGCCGGGCATGCGACTCGCATCGATGTGACGATCCATGTGGACAACTCCATCACCGTGACGGATGACGGCCGTGGCATTCCCGTGGACAACAAGACGGTAAACGGGAAGACGATGCCGGGCGTGCAGGTGGTCCTGACGATGCTGCACGCGGGAGGCAAGTTCGACGCCTCGAACTACAAGGTCTCCGGCGGTCTGCACGGGGTAGGCGTAAGCTGCGTGAACGCGCTGAGCGAAGAGTTTGACGTCGAGGTGTGGCGCGACGGCTATGCGTGGACCCAGGACTACTCCAAGGGCGATCCGATCAGCAAGCTGCGGCAGATGGGTCCGTCGAAGAAGCTGGGAACGAAGGTCCACTTCCTTCCCGACAAGTCGATCTTTACCGTGACCGAGTACAACTACGACACGCTGGCCCAGAGGCTGCGCGAGCTGGCCTTCCTGAACAAGGGCCTGGAGATTCACCTCACCGACGAGCGCACTACCGATACGAAGACCGGCGAGGCGAAGCACCAGGAGTTCAAGTACGTCGGCGGCATTGCGGAGTTCATCAAGCACCTGAACAAGGGCAAGCAGGTACTGCACGAGAAGCCGATCTACATGGAGGCCGAGCGCGACAACGTGGCCATGGAGATTGCGCTGCAGTACAACGACGCCTACTCCGAGACGATCTTTACGTTTGCGAACAACATCAACACGGTGGACGGCGGAACCCACCTGCAGGGCTTCCGGGCGGCGCTGACTCGCACGATCAACTGGGCCGGCCAGCAGATGGGCCTGTTCAAGGACGTGAAGGAGAACCTGAGCGGCGACGACGTGCGTGAAGGCCTCGTGGCCGTGATCAGCGTGAAGCTGTCGCAGCCGCAGTTCGAAGGCCAGACCAAGGGCAAACTGAACTCCGACATTGCAGGCACGGTGCAGGCGTTCATCAACGAGCGTCTGGGAGCCTTCCTGGAGCAGAATCCGCAGGTCGCCAAGAAGATCATCAACAAGGCCATCGACGCCGCACGTGCGCGTGAAGCCGCTCGAAAAGCCCGCGACCTTACGCGGCGCAAGGGCGCGCTGGACGGCGGTGGACTGCCAGGCAAGCTGGCTGACTGCTCGGAGCGCGAGCCGGATCGCTGCGAACTGTATCTCGTCGAGGGTGAGAGCGCAGGCGGAACCGCAAAGCAGGGACGCGACCGTAAGTTCCAGGCCATCCTCCCGCTGAAGGGTAAGATCCTCAACGTGGAGAAGGCCCGCTACGACAAGATGCTGGGGCACGAAGAAATCCGCGCGATGATCACAGCGCTCGGCTGCGGCATCGGCAAGGATGACTTCGACGTCTCCAAGCTGCGGTACGGCAAGCTGATCCTGATGACCGATGCCGACGTTGACGGATCGCACATCCGCACGCTGCTGCTGACGTTCTTCTTCCGCCATATGACGGAGCTGATCAAGCGGGGCCATGTGTATATCGCGCAGCCACCGCTGTACCGCATCAAGAAGGGCAAGTTCGAGCAGTACATCAAGGACGACCGCGAGTACGTCTCGGTGATGGTGAAGCGCGCCTCAGACGGGATGGTGATCCACTACGGCGATGGCGGAGCGAAGCTGGAGGGCGCGTCCCTGACCAAGTTTATGGGTCAGTTGAAGGACTATCTCGAGTTCTCGGACAAGTCGCAGAAGCGCCTGAGGAATGAAGAGGTGATGCGCGAGTTCGCCGACCTGTTTGCCAATGAGGGCAAGGAACCGGCCAAGCGCGCGGACTTCGAGTCGCCTGACAAGCTAAAGGTCATGAAGACGAAGCTGGAGGCCGTGGCGAAGGTTTACCAGTTCAAGCATGTGAGCGACGTGGAGTTCGACGAGGAGCACAAGATGTACTCGGTGAGCTTTACGGATTCCCAGGGCGCGGTTCGGACGATCGACTGGACACTGGCATCGGCTCCTGAGACGCGGCAGATGCTGGGCAAGCATGCACAGATCAAGGAACAGCTGACCGGGCCATATGTGATCGAGTATGCGGTGAAGGGCGCGAAGGGAGATGCGACGGAAGAGGCAGAAGAGGTCGCCTCGGAAGAGGGCGTAGCTGAGACGGCGGCCGCTCCCGGGACGGCGCTCGAGGCCAAGCCAGGCAAGCGTCCGGGCAAGGCCAGCCAGGATCCGGTGGAGAAGAAGACGGCACGCGAGGTCTTCGAATATGTAATCGAGCAGGGCCGAAAGGAGTACCAGGTACAGCGGTACAAGGGTCTTGGCGAGATGACGGCTCCGCAGCTGTGGGAGACGACGATGGATCCGGAGCGGCGTACGCTGCTGCAGGTGAAGCTCGAAGACATTGCCGCATGCGAGGAGATCTTTACCACGCTGATGGGCGAGGACGTCGAGAGCCGCAGGAAGTTCATCGAAGAGAACGCCCTGGATGTGAAGAACCTGGATATCTAAGGATCCATCGGATCATTCGATTCATCGATTGCTTAAGCAGAGCGGCCTCGCGATTCACTTCGCGAGGCCGCTCTGCTTTGTATCCATTTTCAGCCCTTGGGCTTGGGCGGGTACTTGGAGAACATCTTGGCCGCGGCCTTTTGAATCTTCTTGGCGTTCTTTTCGGGCTTGTCACTTACCGTGTCTGAGGCTGTACCGCGCCAGACGACTTTGTGAGTCTTGTTGTCGCCGAGGAGAACAACAATCTGTCCCACGGGGATGTTGGTTACGGTGGTGGTGCTCATTCCCCCCATGCCGCCATAGCGGTATCCTCCCCAACCTCCCCAGCCTCCCATGCCGGTTGTATTGAGTTGCGTCTCGTGTCCGGCAGCCGCGTGATAGCTGACAAGGAGATCGGCCGTCTCGGGGTCCGTGACTTTCTGGAGTCCCTTGGCTGCGAGTTGTTGATCGATGCTGCTGATGACACGCTCATCCATCAACTGGTTGGGCACGGGTGTGCCCTTCGTCCAGGCGTAGGTGTGATAGTTGGAGAAGTTAGCCGATTGATCAAAATCGGTTTGGACCTTCTGTCCCATGGCGCAGGTGGCAAGAAGAAATCCGACCGCCAGAGGAAGTGTTGAACGGAGGATGTTACGAAGTCGCATACGGCCCTTCCTTTCACTAGGTGTGGTGGGCCCGCGTTCGACTGCCCGAGTGGCGGAGGAACGACAGAACTGTATCACCTCCGGCGCAAGCGAGCCAGTTAAGTAAGAAGCGCGAGTGCAGGAGACGTGGGTTTCGCTGGCGCGGCCATGGGGGATGCAATAATTCCCGGATGAGCGAACAGTCTGGGGTGGATCGCAGAAGGTTTCTTGGTGTGTGCACGGCGCTGGGTCTGGGGCAGACGCTGCTGCCGGGCGTGTTGTGGGGGATGGCGGCACAGCAACAGAGCTCACAGCAAGCCAAAACCGAAGGTGCGGGAGTGGACCACGAGCATCTGGCGAAGATCACTCCCGAGATGATCGACGCGGCGGCGGCGATTGCGGCGGTGAAGCTGACGGATACGCAGAAGACGCAGGTGATCGAGGGTCTCAGGGAGCAGAGGGATTCGGTGCTGGTGATTCGCAGCATGAAGATCCCGAACAACGTTGCTCCAGCGTTTCTGTTTGATGCGGTTCCGGCAGGGATGAAGCTCGCCACGGAGCGCAGGCCGATGCGGATCAGTGAAGCTCCTGCGGTAGAGGGGCTGGTCAGCGGAGACGAAGATGCGCTGGCGTTCGCCACGGTGAGAGAGCTGGCGGAGCTGGTGAAGACGCGCAAGGTGAGCTCCGTGGCGCTGACGAAGATGTACCTAGAGAGACTGAAGAAGTACGATCCGCGGCTGCACTTTGTGATCACGCTGACGGAGGAGCGCGCGCTGCAGCAGGCTGCGGAGGCGGACAAGGAGATTGCCGCGGGGAGATATCGCGGGCCGCTGCATGGGATTCCCTGGGGAGCGAAGGACCTGCTGGCGGTGAAGGGATACAGGACGACATGGGGCGCGGCGGGGTTCGAGGAGCAGAGCTTCGACTATGACTCGACCGTGGTTGAGCGACTGGATGCTGCAGGTGCCGTGCTGGTCGCGAAGCTGACGATGGGAGCGCTGGCGCAGGGGGATCTGTGGTTTGGAGGAAGAACGCGGAATCCGTGGAATCCGAAGCAGGGCTCAAGTGGATCGTCTGCGGGGAGCGCGAGCGCGGTTTCGGCGGGATGTGTGGGATTTGCGATCGGGACGGAGACGCTTGGGTCGATCTCTTCACCTAGCACGCGGTGTGGTGTTACGGGGCTGAGGCCGACGTTCGGGCTTGTTCCGCGTACGGGAGCGATGACGCTGAGCTGGACGATGGACAAGATCGGGGCGATCTGCCGCGCGGTGGAGGATTGCGCGCTGGTGATGAGCGCGATCTATGGACCGGATGGGCATGACCGCACGGTGAAGGATGCGGCGTTCAACTGGGACGCGGAGTTTGACTGGAAGCAGCTGCGGGTGGGGTATCTGAAGAGCGAGTTTGAGGCTCCTGTGCTGGAGAAGAGCGCATCGGCGGAACGCAAGAGCGAGGTTGCGCGAGAGAGCTATGACCTGAAGTATGGCCAGGCGGCTCTGGAGGCGCTGCGCGGGATGGGTGTGACGCTGAGAGAGCTGAAGCTGCCGAAGGGCTATCACTACGGCGACATAACCCCGGTGCTGAGCGCGGAGGCGGCGGCGGCGTTCGACGAATTGACGCTGAGCGGGCGTGATGCTCTGCTGAATGGGCAGGAGAGCTTCGACTGGCCCAATGCGTTTCGGCGAGCGCGATTCTATTCGGCCGTGGACTATGTGCAGGCGCAGAGGGCGCGGACGCTGGCGATGGATGCGATGGCGAAGCTGTTCGACGAGGTGGATGTCGTAGTGACGCCGAGCGGCGGAGCGCAGCTTTCGGCGACGAACCTGACGGGGCATCCTGCGGTGATTGTGCCGAATGGTTTGCGAGGAGAGGATGCTCCGAAGCCGGAACACGAGGGCGATGGTGATCGTAAGAATGTGGGGGGGCCGGGAACGCCGGTGTCGCTGACGTTTCTTGGAGGGCTGTACTCGGATGCGCGGCTGGCGGCGTTTGCGCGGGCCTATCAGGATGCCACGGGATTTCACCGGCTGCATCCGAAGCTGGCGTAGCAGGATGTGAGAATAGGGCTATGAAGGGTTCGGCGTTGGTTGAGGCTCGCAATCTGGTGAAGGAGTACGGCGCGGGGGTGCGGGTGGTGGACGATGTCTCGTTCACGATCGCGCGCGGCGAGACGCTGGGGCTGGTGGGCGAATCTGGATCGGGCAAGAGCACGGTCGCGCGGATGCTGCTGCGGCTGGTCGAGCCGACTTCGGGTGAGGTGCAGTACGACGGGCGAAATTTGCTGACTGCCGGGGCGCGAGAGCTGCGAGGCCTGCGGCGAAAGATGCAGATCGTGTTCCAGGACCCTTATGCGGCACTGAATCCGAGGATGAGGGTACGGGAGATTCTGGCGGAGCCTTTTGCGATCCATGGAGAGCGCTGTGGCGGCACGCGACTCGAGGAGATGCTGAGGGAGGTGGGGCTCGAGGGTTCGGCGCTGGAGCGTTATCCGCATGAGTTCAGCGGAGGACAGCGCCAGAGGATCAACATAGCCCGGGCGCTGGCTCTGCGGCCGGAGTTCGTGGTGCTGGACGAGCCGGTGAGTGCGCTGGATGTGAGCGTGGGAGCGCAGGTGGTCAACCTGCTGCGGGATCTGCAGCGCAAATACGGGCTTACGTATCTGTTCATATCGCACTCGATGCCACTGGTGCGCTATCTCTGTGATCGAGTTGCCGTGATGCAGAAGGGGCGGCTGGTCGAGCTGGGCGAGTGCGAGCGGGTTTGCGAGGCTCCCGCCGAAGCGTATACGCGCGAACTGGTCGGAGCGACACCGGAGATCCGGATTTAGCGGCCCAGGGAGCGGCAGTCGATACAATGGAAGATGGATGCTTTCCTCTCTGATCCCGCACTGGCGCTATGCCTGGCTGGTCGCCGCCTCGTCGATTGCCGGGGTGATGAACGCGATGGCCGGTGGGGGATCGTTTCTCTCGTTCCCTGCCATGCTGGGTGTCGGTGTTTTGCCCATTCAGGCGAATGCCACGAATACGGTCGCGCTGTGGCCGGGACAGCTGACCTCGGTCGCAGCGCTGCATGGAGATATGCGGAAGGACCTGCTGCCGGTGATCTGCATCGCCTCGGCGATCGGAGGTGTGACCGGAGCGATGCTGCTGCTGCACACGCGCCAGCTGACTTTTCTGCACCTGATTCCCTGGCTGCTGCTGGGGGGTACGGTTTTGTTTGGCCTGAGCGGTCCGGTATCGCGCCGGATGCGGAGGCGGTCGGCGATACCGCATGCGGAGAGAAAGATCCCTTCCCTGCCAGTCTTTCTGGCGCTGCTGCCGATCTGCTTTTATATCGGCTACTTCGGAGCCGGAGGAGGCTTTCTGATTATGACGGTACTGGCACTGTTCGGAGTGGAGGAGATGCACACCCTGAACTCTCTGAAGGTGCTGGCTGCGTGCCTCTCGAACCTTTCAGCCGTGCTGACGTTCGTGATGAGCGGAGCGATTGTGTGGAAGTATTGCGTGGTCTCCATGCTGTTTGCCGGAGCGGGAGGCTATGTGGGAGCGCAGTATGCGCGACGAATGAATCCGGGCGTTCTGCGTGCGATTGTAGTGGTGACGGGATGCGTGGTGGCTTCGTACTTCTTTTGGAAGAACGGATGGTGAGGCCGGGGCACGGATGCTGTGGAACAGATTGAGCTGAAGAAGGAAGTGGAAGTATGAGTCATGAAGGAATCAGATTCGTAAGCGCGGATCAGGCGGCGAAAGAGGCCACCATGGAGAAGCGGCTGCCGTTGGAAGCAGTTACTCCGGCCAAGGTCCGAATCCACAAGACCGAAGGAACGGGAGTGGAGATCGACTGGAAGGACGGACACAGGAGCACATGGAATTTCGTGTGGCTGAGAAACGCCTGCCCCTGCGCTACGTGCCATGAGGATCGCGAGCAGAGTGGACGCAAGCCGGGAGAGGCAAAGCCGAAACCGCAGAGCCTGCTGCCGATGTATGAGGCCCCTGCACGACCTCTGGAGATTACTCCCGTAGGCAAGTACGCGGTGAAGTTTAAATGGAGCGATGGGCACGAGAGCGGGATCTACTCCTGGGAGTATCTGCGGCGCGTATGCCAGTGCGGGACGTGCACCGGCACGACCTGATCCTCGGCAGGGTGTCCCGAAGATTGCGAAAGGTGTTTGTGTTGAGCACCGGAGCATTGGAGGCAGGGGAGCAAAATACAGGGATCCTTCGCGTTGCTCAGGATGACGGCTGTTACGACTACGCTGTGGCGAAGGACGGCTCTATAAGGACTCAGCCTGACAAAGATGGGGTGACGGCTTTCGAGGACTGCGCCCTGACAAAGATCGGGAGAAGGGTGTTCTGATGACTACCCTGAAGAAGGGATTCGTCAGGCAGTCAACAGAAGGTTGCAGAGCTCGCCGACATCCGCCACGACGCGAAGATTTTCGCGAGCGTAGGGCTTGAGAACCCCCTGTTCGACGCAGTGATCCAGAAAAGCCAACAGCTTGTCGTAGAAGCCATCGATGTTGATGAGGATGGTGGGCTTCTGGTGCAGACGCAGCGACTGCCAGGTGAGCACCTCGAACATCTCCTCAAGCGTGCCGAAGCCGCCGGGCAGCACGAGGAATGCGTCTGCCATCTCTCCCATCATGGCCTTGCGGGTATGCATGTTGGTGGCGATGTGCAGCTCGGTAAGGCCGCGGTGAGCGATCTCGAGATCGACAAGAACCTCGGGGATGACCCCGACAACCCTTCCGCCGTGGAGCAGAGAAGATTCAGCGACTGCCTGCATGAGGCCGACGTTGGCTCCTCCGTAGATGATGCCTATCTTTTGTTGTGCGAGAACTCGTCCCAGCTCAATCGCAGCCTCGCGATAGGCAGGATTTACGCCAAAGGAAGAGGCGCAGAAGACTGCGGCGTTGCGGATCACAATTTAAGGATAGCAGTTGGATGAGAAGGCGATGTGAATAGAGCGCGGTCCTTGAGGCGAGGTCCTTACAAAGACGCCGCCTCAAAGACCGAAGGTGGAACCTGATATTTCGCGTTTACTTGATGTGAATGGTTGCGCCATTCAGCGAATTATTGGCTTCGGCGATCAAAGAACCGGCTTTTCGGGTCGAGGTATCGGTGGTCGAGACGATACGGGTTCCAGGGGTAAGGCTTACCGTGACAGGCTTCCCTGCTTCGAGTTTGATGACATCCTCGCCGGCCTTCACTTCCATGGGCGAGCTACTGTCATTCATGAAGGTGACCTTGACCATCTTCGACTTGCCGAACATCGCCAGAACAGGCGAACTCACGCTGGTTGCCGCATACACGGCAGGCGATGCGAGCAGAGAAGAGGCGACGATCACAGTTGCGGCGACATATTTACGGTAGTTCATTTCAGCTCCCGGATTTTGACGTTTACGAACGATGAGCCTGCTGCCATGGTTCAGCAAACTCTTCGTATGTCATTACGCATTGGACTCAAAGAAGTTCCCGAAGATTTGGTGAAGTGACCAAGCGCATGGAAACGGTGACGGACTGCCGGTGCAAGGTGTGAATGTCTCGTGAAGGTTAAAATTAGAAGTGGAGCGTGTACCCGATTGAGTCGCCTTTTAGAAAATATGAATCCTCAGCAACAGGAGGGGATTCGCACGGTGGATGGGCCGGTGCTGTTGCTTGCAGGTGCGGGAAGCGGCAAGACGAGAGTGGTCACGCACCGGATCGCCTACCTGATTGAAGAGCGCGGTGTGTCTGCGGATGCAATTCTTGCGGTGACCTTCACCAACAAGGCCGCGAAGGAGATGGGCGAGCGTGTCGACAAGATTCTTGGACACAGCTCACTGGCGAAGCCGACGATTGCGACGTTCCACAGCTTCTGCGTTCGAGTGCTGCGGCGCGATATTGAAGCTCTGCGCGTGAACGGTGTTGGTCTGACAAAGAGCTTTGCGATCTACGACGAGCAGGACCAGCAGGCGGTGGTGAAGACCGCATTGAAGAGACTGGGTATTGACGACAAGAGCCTGAAGCCGCGGGTTGCGCTGGGAAGAATCAGCTGGGCGAAGAACCACATGATCGACCCGCAGGAATACTTTCTCGCTTCAACCAATCCGATGGAAGAGAAGATCGCACACATCTTCGAGATCTATCGCAAGGAGCTGGCCAAGGCGAATGCGCTGGACTTCGACGATCTGCTGCTGGAGACGGTGCGATTGCTGAAGACCTCCTCCGAGGTTCGCGATCGCTATAACCGGCGGTATCGCTACGTGATGATCGACGAGTACCAGGATACGAATCGTCCGCAGTACGAGTTGATGAAGCTGCTGGCTGGTTCGGAGAAGAATATCTGCGTGGTCGGCGATGAAGATCAGTCCATCTACAGCTGGCGCGGCGCGGACATTAAAAACATTCTGGACTTCGAGAAGGACTTCCCGAACGTCAAGACGATTCGACTGGAGCAAAACTATCGCTCGACCCAGGTGATTCTGGAGGGAGCGAGCGCGGTGGTAGCCCAGAACACGCAGCGCAAGGGCAAAAACCTGTGGACCTCGCGTGAGGGCGGATCGCTGATTGGGTACTACGAGGCGCCCGACGGAGAGAACGAGGCGTTATTTATTGCAGACCGGATTCAGCGATATCTGCGCGAAGCGGGCCAGCAGGAGGATCAGCCGCGATGCGCCGTTCTTTATCGAACGAATTCGCAGTCGCGACTGGTAGAAGAAGCACTCCGTCGCTACCAGATCCAGTACCACATGGTAGGCGGCTTCAGCTTCTATGACCGGGCCGAGGTGAAGGACCTGCTTAGCTATCTGAAGCTGGTGCAGAACCCGCACGATTCGATTGCACTGCAGCGCGTGGTGAACTCTCCGGCTCGCGGTATCGGCAAGACGACGATGGAGACTCTGGAGCGCATGGCGCTGACAGCCGGACTGAGCACGTGGGACGCGATAGCCCGGGCGATGGAGGATCGGCTGCTGCCGCAGCGAACGCTGAATGCGCTGGAGGGATTTCGCCGACTGATCGAAGATGCTCGCGCGATGCTGGGAGCTGAGTTTGCCGAGAAGCTGACCTCGGATGTAGCCGGGGATGTGGCGGGAGATCTACCTGCGGATGCAGCCGGCGGGACAGAGAGCGACACATCGTTCGACGTTTCGGAGTTTGGTGGCGTGCCGGAGGAAGTTACAGGCGAAGTCTCCGACGGTGAGAACGAGGATACTGAAGAGTTCGACACCAGCTTCAACTTCGCATTCGATTTTGGGCCGAGCCAGGAGATCTCCACGATTGCGGCCGAGAACACGCAGGATTCCGATGAGCAGCACGGAATCGATTCGACGAGCTTCAATCCGTTTGGGACAACGGCTTCGAAGGTAAACCGCAGCGAGAGACCTCTCGTCTCGGCGAGAGATCGGCGCGAAGGGATTGCGCTTGCAGCTTCGGGATCGGGCGGTGAGGGATCGGGTGAGGGATCGGAACGACCGGCATTTCGTACGGCGGGCGGGAAGGCTACTCTGCCGGAGCTGATCAAGTTTTTGAACGATCGCAGTGGATACATCCGGGCCCTGGAGGACGAGGGTACGCCCGAGAGTTTTTCGCGCATTGAAAACCTGAAAGAACTGGCGAATGCGGCCCAGGATGCGGAGGAGCGCGGGGAGACGCTGAACGAATTTCTGGATCATGCGGCGCTGGCGAGCGATGCGGACCAGTATTCTGCCGAGGCCAGGGTGACTTTGATGACGCTGCATGCCGCCAAGGGGCTGGAGTTCCCCCTGGTGTTCCTGACGGGAATGGAGGAGGGACTCTTTCCCAACGCACGGACCATGATGGATCCGACGGGGATGGAGGAGGAGAGGCGTCTGTGCTATGTGGGCATGACGCGCGCGATGGATACGCTAGTGATGACGAGAGCGCGGCATCGGCGAAGGTACGGGAACGATATGCCGGATGCGACGGTCGCCTCACGATTTCTGGAAGAAGTTCCGTCGCGCCTGGTGGAAGATCTCGGAAGTCCCCCGGCGCGACCGCAGTTTGGCGGAGATTACAGCCGGCTTTACTCGACGCCGTATCCCAAGGGAAACCGCTCGGGACGGGGTGAGCAGGATGCCGGCGAGCGGCACTGGAGCTATGAGGACGAGGACCAGAGCGGCGGCGGGGCAGCAGGAGCAGGTGCTGCAAGGACCGCCGGAAGTCGCGCGATATCGGGGGGCTCCGGATCGCTGGACAACATTGCGAGCTTCTTTTCCGGACGGGGACAGAAGCCGGGTGTGAAGCCGGGGCGTCCGAAGATCGACCTTCCCGCTCCTACCGGAAAGACCGGGCTGCAGCAGGGAGCGCGGGTGCGACATCCCAAATACGGCGAAGGAACGGTGTTTCGTCGTGAGGGAGACGGGGATGACGCGAAGATTACAGTACAATTTCAACAGCATGGCGTAAAGAAGCTGGTGGAGAAGTTTGCCCAGCTGGAGCGCCTCTAAGTTTCCCTGGGAAACCACTTTTTTAGAGAGAGATTGGCAAGAGACTGATGGCAAATACAAAGAGCATTACGGACAAAGTAGAACGCAAGAAGGTAAAGCGCGTTGCGCGTAAGAAGGCTGCACCGAAGGCCAAGCGCACGACCCCCCGCGGCTCAAACAAGGCCAAGGTTCGCAAGCTGTCACGCGGCCAGTCGAAGCGTTAGTTCGATTTCCACGAGGCCTTCCGGCCTGACATGCGGCATCTGCTATGTCGCTTGGGGCCGGAAGGTAGCTCCTCCCCGACGAGTTTTTCGCTGTAAGGTGTACTCGGGTGAGTCCGGGACGACTCTACCGGACAATTCTTGTGAGGAGCAGGGCTCTGGCCAGGCAAATCTTTCAAACCAAATCGATCGACAAGCTGATCTCAGAATCGGAGCGGCCCGAGCATGCTCTGAAGAAGTCGCTGGGGCCGGTGAGCCTGACGGCGCTCGGAATCGGAGCGGTGATCGGATCGGGCATCTTTACGGTTATCGGAACGGCGATTGGAGGAAATCCTGCCTCCGAAGTGAAGCTGTCGGATTCTCCTGTGATCGACCTGATCGTCGGTCTGCTGCACCACACAAGCGGTGCCGTTGCAGGCAGGCCGGGAGCAGGACCTGCACTGGCAGTTTCGCTTGTCCTGGTTGCGATTGTCTGCGCACTGACCGGACTCTGCTATGCGGAGCTGGCGAGCATGATTCCGATCGCAGGATCGGCCTACACGTATACCTACGCTACCCTGGGTGAACTGGTCGCATGGATCATCGGGTGGGACCTCATCCTGGAGTACGCCTTCAGCAACATGAGCGTAAGCGTGGGTTTCGCTGCTCATGTCGTAGATCTGCTGGATTGGCTGGGCCTGAAGATCTCGCCGAAGTGGCTCTCCCCCGCGTATCTGCCACTTGGGCTGCAAGACCTGAACGGACATGACATCTATCGTCCGGGCTGGCATGCGGGATTCAACATTCCTGCGTTCCTGATCGTGCTGCTGTTGACGGTGGTGCTGGTTCGCGGGATTCGCGAGTCGGCACGCACGAACAACATCATGGTGCTGGTGAAGATCATGGCGATCCTGGTCTTCGTGTTCTTCGGATTGAGCTTTATTCATCCCAGCAACTATGTGCCGTTTTCGCCAAATGGCTGGAGCGGGGTTCTGGCTGGCGGGTCCATCATCTTTTTCACCTATATCGGCTTCGATTCGGTCTCAACGGCGAGCGAAGAGTGCAAGTGTCCGCAGAAGGATGTTCCGATAGGGATTCTGGCGACACTGGTGATCTGCTCTATCCTCTACATCGGCGTGGCCGTTGTGCTTACAGGCATGGTGCCGTGGCGAAGCGTGGCAGGGGATGCGGCGCCTGTGGTGAATGCGCTGAAGCGTGTCTCCATGACGGCCGGCGGGCACAGTTTGCACTGGGTAAGGCTGGCCGTCCTTCTGGGCGCGATCGTGGGGATGATCTCCTCCATCCTCGTCTTTCAGCTTGGGCAGGCCCGGGTATGGTTCGCCATGTCTCGCGACGGGCTACTGCCTTCCGCGTTCAGCAAGGTGCATCCGCGATTCAGAACTCCTGCCTTTGCGACCTGGATCGCAGGCTTCCTGGTGGCGATTCCTGCCGGGCTCTTCGATGTGGGTACGTTTGCAGAGATGTCGAACATTGGAACCCTGTTCGCATTTGTACTGGTTTCGATTGGAGTTCTTGTGCTGCGATCACGCCAGCCGGAACGACACCGCGGCTTCAGGGTTCCGCTGGGTCCGGTAATCCCGGTGCTCAGCGTGGCTTTCTGCATTCTGCTGATGGCTGGACTTCCGGTAAAGACCTGGATGCGTTTCTTCATCTGGCTGCTGGTAGGACTTGTCGTGTATGTCTTCTACAGCCGTAAACGGAGTGAGTTTTACTCTCCTGAAGCCTAAGATAGAGAGATGGCTCGAAGGCTGGCAAGACGAGATACAGAGATAGACATTGTGGAATGGCTGCGGGGCCTGCCGAAAGCGGAACTACACCTGCACCTTGAGGGCACGGTAAAGCCGGAGACCCTGGTAGAGCTGAGCCGGAGGCATGATGACAAGCCTCTTACGCTCGAGCAAGCGCGGAACCTTTACCAGTATGAAAACTTCCTTGGCTTTCTCATGTCGTTCAAGGCCGTGACCGAACGTCTGAAAGGCCCGGACGACTACGAACTGATTACCTACAACATGATTCGTGAACTCGCCAGCCAAGGCGTGGTTCACGCCGAGGTGTACATCTCGTTCGGGATCATTTTCTTCATCAAGCAGACTGATGTGGAACCATATGTCGAAGCGATCGAACGTGGACGCAGGCGCGGGGAAAAAGATTTTGGAACGACGGTTCTGTGGATTATCGATGCGGTCAGGCACTTTGGCGTGGACGAGGGTGCTCGCGTCTTCCGTAAGGCGGCAGAACTGAGAGATCAGTATCCGAGTATTGTGGGGATCGGAATCGGCGGCGACGAGGCTCGCGGCCCCGCAGAGCAGTTTCGCGATCTTTACCGCGAGGCCAAAGCAGCCGGGCTACGACTCACCGCGCATGCGGGAGAATCTGTCGGTCCCGAGAGTATCTGGTCCGCTATCAATATAGGCGCTGAACGGATTGGGCACGCTCTCGCAGCTCAGCATGACCCCGAACTGCTGGAGGTGCTGGCGCAGAAGCAGATTCCATTAGAGATCAACATCACCAGCAATGTGAAGACGGGCTGCTGCAAGGGATTCGACGAACATCCGGTTAAGGAATACTTCGAATCGGGGCTGATGATTACGCTGAACTCGGATGATCCGCCGATGTTTGGAAGCGATCTGCTGAGTGAGTATGTACTGGCCCAGCAGACGTACGGCTTTACGATGGAGCAGATGCGCGAGCTTGCGGCGAACGCTGTAGAAGCGAGCTTCCTCGATCCCACAAGGAAGCTCGGCCTTCTGAAGCGAGTGGAACAGTACATTTGAAGCGGAAGAGGTGATGGTCACGCTGCCGATTCTGCCAGCTGACGATGCAACTCTTCCAGCTTTGTGGCATAGGGAACGCATATCAGGCTGATGCCGCATTTGCGAAAGACGGGATTGATCTCCGGACCGGTCCAGCTGTTATAGATCGCACTCTGCTGGCTAAGGATCAGCATATTGGCGCCGCTGCGGCGGAGCAGCTGGGGCAGCTCGCGCGATACTCTTCCCTGCGCGACATGAATCTCAATCTTGCAGTCGAAGTCGTAGGTGCAGACGATGTCGTTGAGCCAGGCGCTCGCCGTCTCCTGACCCATAGGAGCCGATGACAGCAGTGGCTTGAGCATCGAGCCCTCGTTGATCTCGTCCACGATGTGGAGAAGATGAAGTGTGCTGCCGGTCTCCGATGCGTAGTTCGCCGCCTGCTGGAGATGGGATACGCCCTCCTCCGGATCGCCAAGCCAGACCCCGATGTGACGATTCGAACTGGGAGCAGTCTCGCTCACGTTGGCTCTGCCAAGGGTCCAGATGGGAACGGAGAGCCGTTTGATAAGGCGCGCCCGCAGTGAGCGATGCCATGGGCGCGGCAGCCCGGTCAGATCGCTGGGAGGAAGCATCAGCAGGATGTTGGGATGACGTTCGCAGTAAGAGGCGATCCCTTCGCAGGGATCGTCACTTATCAGGACCCTGTCGCAGTGCTGGTAGTTGTCTGCTTCAGCGAAGAAAGACCGGAGAAGCGTATCAGCCTCTCGATAGAGGGTCTTAGCCGGATTGTAGACATGAAGCAGCGTCAGCTTTGCGTCCAGAGTCTCCACCCACTGGGCAACGGTTGGAATAACAGCATGACTGGAGTCGGAGAAATCTGTGGCGAACACGATCTCGGTAGATCTTTGAAACATAACGCCCCTTTCTTGAAGCAGAGTTTCTAAAACACGAACCCGTCGACCGGCATGACATCACCTACTGGTCGCGGCCTGCGATACTTCGCGCCGCCATGCCAACCGCGTTCGCGATCCATCTCTTCCATCTGCTCGCGAAGATTAAGTTCGATCGTGCGCGACAGAGCGGTCATCGGGGTGTCGTGGATGGTGTTCTCGAATGGGTTCGAAATCTCTCGGCTCATCAGGTCCGCGGCGATGAAGGTGAAGCTGATAAGAACGCTTGCGATCGGCGTGAGCAGACCCAGGTCTTCTACGAGGCCCAGGGGAAGAAGCCAGCAAAAGGCGTTTACGAGAACTCTTGGCAGATAATCGAACTGACGAGGCAGAGGCGTATTTTTGATGCGCTCGCAGGCTCCCTGAATATTCGTAAGAACGGTCAGGTTTTCATTGATGGCTGCCCAACGATAGCTGTCGAGCATGCCTTCGTTACGGGCCTGCCGGAGCAGGCTTCCCATGCGAAGCACAAGACCGGCGGGCAGATTCTTATAGACGCTGAGCCCACGCGCAGTGCTCTCTCCAAGCAGCGTTCGGACCTCAGGCAGTGCAGTTTGCCTACGCAGATGGCATCGCAGTGCATGGGTGAAGGTGATTTGATGCAACACGAGCGTGTTCCTGAGGGGGACACGATGCGGATCTTCCGTCTCATCGTCCAGCATGGTGAGGAACTGCACGGTGAGAGCACGAGAGGTATTCACCAACTGGCCCCAAAGCTGGCGAGCCTCCCACCAACGCCCGTAAGCCGCGTTGGTGCGAAAGGCGAGGAAGATGGTCAACGCAGATGCCAGCGGAGCAATCGGCAGTCCGTTCAGAGAGATCCACCTGTGATGGAAGATGGAGTAGACGGCAGCGACGGTGCAGTCAAAGATCAGCAGAACCAGCAGTCGCTTCCATGCCTGTGGCCAGATTCTTTTGAGGGGTAGTTTGTCTCGAACAATCATGTGATCAGTTCCCTATGCGGATTAGACCGCGAGAACGGGTTCGATGCGTCCTATCTTCCAGATGCTCTTTGGTCTCATCGAGAGATTGAATCGACCTATCTTTCGGACATGGGTCGGTCCTTCTTTCGGTCTTTCGGCGTCTAATAGAAGACGTGAACACCTTCTACAGGCGTTTTGTCCGAATGCGGGCGGGCGACGGAGGTCGCGGTCAGATCTTTCTGATTGCAGCAAGCCTTGTCGTCCTTCTCGTACTGCTCGAGTGGTACTTCGACTTCGACTTCTCACTGGGGATTCTTTACATCTTTCCCGTGATGATCGCAGCGACCATTCTCATGCGATGGCAGATAGTTCTGGCGGCAGCATTCTGCGCGTACACCCGAGGTCTGTTTACCGCAGACGAGACACACCTGGAGCATGTGCTGCGTTTCTGCATGGCCACCATTGCCTACTCCGGATGCGGTCTATGGATCTACCAGATCGCGGACTCCCGGCGCGTTGTTCTGAAACACTACTCGCGCCTTCGTTATGAACAACGCATGCGACGCCGAGCCCAGGAGCAGCTACGGTTGCTGGCGGAGAGCAGCCCTGCCGCAATCCTGACGATGAACTCCACAGGAACTATCCTGGCGGCGAACCGAGCGGCTGAGAACATGCTGCAGCCCAGCGATGTACTGCAAGGTCAGGAGATTCAAAACTACGTGGGCCTGTTCCACGATGCCCTGCAGCTGCCGTCCGGCATGGGCGACATACGAACCTCGGCTAACGCATGGGCACGTCGCGGAGACGGAACACTGCTTCCGATCACCTCGTGGTTCTCAATCTATGGCGAGGGGTCATCAAGGCATCTGGCTGCCATCATGGTCGATACGTCCAATGAAGTACGCGAGCGAGAACACGCACAGTATGAACAGATCGTCAGCCACGATCGCATTTTGGCGAGCGCCGTGTCGCATGAGATTCGGAATCTTTGCTCGGCGATCTTCGTCGTGGCTTCCAACATGGAGAGGAGCAGTGCAATCGCGGAAGACCCTGACTTTGTCGCCCTGAAGAATCTTGCGGCAGGGCTTCGTGACCTTGCCTCGATCGACCTGCGCAACAAGACGAGGCTGCGAGTGTCTTCGGTTCGGTTACAGGAGCTTGCAGAAGAGTTGAGGGTCATCATCGGACAGGATTGGGCAGATATCTCCGGAGAGTTCGAGTGGCACGTCCCGCGAGATCTTCCACCAGTGCGGGCGAACCATCAGGGCCTGATCCAGACGCTTCTCAATCTATCGCAAAATTCACTTCGTGCCGTCCATGATGCGCCCCAGCCACGCTTTACCATCGACACCTCACTTCAGAACGGAAAGATCACTCTGCGCGTATCCGATAACGGATCCGGCATTCGAAACACGCAACATCTCTTTCAGCCGTTTCGTCCAGAGTCGGACGGCTCCGGGCTTGGCCTCTATGTCTCCCGCGCGCTGGTGGAGAGCTTCAGCGGAGAACTTCGTTTCGATCCAACGGCGACGGGATGTTGTTTTGTAATCACGCTGCTGCTCGCGGATAATGAAGGTCAGGCCATATCGCATCCGCAGGAGAGAGTAGAGCAGGAGCAGGCATGAATTCGACGACCGACGCTATCCGCATCTACCTGCTCGATGATCACAGGCTGTTTCGCGAAGGGCTGCGGCGCCTGCTGGATTCCGATGAGCGCTTCATTATCGCGGGTCAGAGCGGCGATTCTGCGCAAGCCGTGGCCGAGCTGCAGACGACCTCAGTAGACGTGCTGGTGCTGGACTACGACCTCGGCAAAGAGAATGCTTTGGCTCTGCTGGAACCTTTGCGAGCGATGAACTTTTCGGGCAAGACACTTATCGTCACGGCCGGTCTTCCGGACAAGGATGCTCTCGCTCTTATCAAGGGTGGAATCTCCGGGATTTTTCACAAGCAGGAGTCGCCGGAAGATCTGCAGCGCGCCATCGTAGAGGTAGCACAAGGACGCGTTCTGATCGATCAGCAGTACCTGCAGTCTGTCGTCGCCGCCGTACAGCCGCAGTCTTCGCTACGATTTACGGAGAGAGAGCGAATTACGTTGCGGTATCTGCTGCAGGGCCTGGCAAATAAAGAGATTGCCAGTAATCTCAACATCTCTGAGAGTGCGGTTAAAGCGACGCTGCAGCAACTCTTTTCGAAGACCGGCGTACGCACGCGCTCGCAGCTGGTCCTGCTGGCGATAGAGAAATACAGAGACCAGCTCTGATCCGCTATGGTGTTGGACGCGGCGCGAAGTAGCCCTTGCTTGCACGCACCTTATAGCGTGGATCGAGAGCCTGGAGATAAATCGTCCTGAAGGAGCCGTCCTGCTTGAAGTCCGCGGGCCGGTACACGAGAGAGTACTGGCTTCGCAGCTCTTCCTGGATGTTGCGGAAACCAACGGCAACGTCTTCGATCTTGGTCGGGAAGAACGCCATCCCACCGGTTGCCTCGGAGATGGCGCGCAGAACATCGTCGCCCTTGTCCTTGCTGGGGCTGACGTTGGTGCTGATGGTGTACACGATCGTCTCGGAACGCTGACACATCTTGATAGCGTCAGACTGCTGTGCGCGGCTGTAGTTATCGTCGCCGTCAGATACTACGATGAGGGCGCGGCGCACGGCCCCCTGTTCCTGGAGCGTCAGCATCTGATCGCGGCAGGTCCGGTAGAGAGCGTCGTAAAGCGCAGTACCACCGCCGGGACGCAGCTTGCGGATTCCCTGGTTGAGGAGGTCAATATTGTTGGTGAAGCCCTGCGCCATGTCGCTCTCGATATCGAATCCCTGCACGAAGGCGCGGTCGTTGCGGTGCAGGATCTGGAGAAGGAATTCGATGGCAGAGTCCTGCTCGAACTGGAAGCGCTGGCGGATGGAGCTCGAAGTATCGAGCATGATTCCGACGCGGAGGGGAAGGTTTGTCTGCTGGCTGAAGCGAAGAACAGCGACCGGCGGCCTGCCATCGTCCAGGAGCCCGAAGTTTTCGCGCTTCAGACCCGTGATAAAACGACCTTTTTTGTCAGTCACGGTGAAGATGAGATTGACTTCGTTTACCTGGACCTTGATGGTCGTAATGGGTTCGTCGTTAGGTGATGGTTGGTTGGCCGCGCCGGGAGTAGGCGCAGGCTGGCCCTGCTGGGCAGGAGCGGACTGACCGGCAGAAGGCTGAGTGACCGTAGGAGATGCCGTCTGCGCGGGCTGCTGTGTCCCGGGTGCCGGAGCCGTCTGTGCGGGCACAGGCTTCTGGCTGGTGGCCGGACTCGGAGCAGAGGGAAGGCTGTCGGGCGAGGTAGAAGGCGCCTGGGCGCGAGCAGACGGGACCCAAGCGAAAGCAGCAGAGAGGGAGAGAGCGGCTAGAAAGCGCAGGGTGCGATTCATTCTTATCGGTACGGTCACTTTGATCATTTTACTCAAATGGCCGCTAATCGACGCGAAGTGCAGCCAAAAGCTTCTCTAACTCGGATGGTAACGGAGATTCAAGCGTCATCGTCTTCCGTGTGGTGGGATGCTCGAAGACTAATCTGGCGGCGTGCAGAAAGTTACGTTCTAGGGAAAGCGTCTCGGGTGGCTTGCCGATGTGGTGAGGAGCGCCATACAAAGTATCCCCGACCACCGGATGACCAAGAGCCTGTAGATGGACGCGAATCTGGTGTGTGCGACCGGTCTCGATGCGAACTTCAGCCAACGTGAACGAACCATACCGCTCGGAGGTGATCCGCTCAAGAACTTTGACGTGCGAGACAGCAGGACGAACTCCTTCGCTGTCTACGGAACGGCGGGTGGTCATGCGGGTGCGCCGGACCAGATCGCGGCCAATCGGCAGGTTTACGGTGGTGTTATCGCGCGAGATGGTCCCATGGACCAGAGCAAGGTAAGTCTTCTCCAGTTGGCGGCCAGCAAACATCTCGCTGAGTTTTCGGTGGGTACTGTCGTCTTTGGCTACGACGATGATGCCGCTGGTCTGCTTGTCGAGGCGATGGACGATCCCCGGGCGAAGCTCGCCGCCGACGTGGGAGAGCTTATTGAAGTGATGCAGGAGTGCGTTGACCAGAGTTCCGTGATTGCGTTCGTCGGCCTCCGCTCCTGGAGCGGCAACGCCGGCACCGGCATGCACCATCATCCCGGCCGGTTTATCGATCACAGCGAGGGAGTCATCTTCATAAAGGATGGTGAGCGGAATGTCTTCCGGAAAGGCATGGAGCGGCGGTGGATGGGGAGTGCCTTCGATCTCGACCGTTTCCCCGCCCTGTAGTTTGATACTGGCCTTGGCTGGCTGGCCGTTGACCTGCACCTGTCCGTGCTCGATGAGGAGTTGAACGCGAGAACGGCTGATGTCCGGGATGGCCTGAGCGAGGTACTGGTCGAGACGCAGACCCGATGCCTCAGACGGGACTGTGACGGAACGGACGTGATTCTCTGCGTCATCCTCAACTTCAAGCAGAGGAATTGCGGCAGGTGCGGGGGGTTCGACACCGCGCGTGGCGCGATATTCCGGTTTGACGGTTCGGCGTCGCTGCCCCTTGGGCAGCATGTTCTTAGACGGCATGAGAGACCAACCTCCGCGGCCACTGCCAGAGAACAGCCGCAGTGACGATCATACCGAGTGCGAGCCACTGGATGGGGTCGAGCAGGCGGCCCAGCGTGTCGTCGTAGTACGCGGGTTCACGCAGAAAGCTGAGCAGAAATTGCACCAGGCCGCTTGCGGCAAGTCCAAGTGCGGCGGTATCGCCTTCGCGATGCCGGAGAGAGAGATGCTTCAGCAGGAGGACAGTCAGCGCAGCAGCAGCGATCGCCACATAGATAGCAACCGGTTGGAGCTTAAGCGAACTCGACGGAAGCGCGACCGCCCAGGGAAGGCGACTCGGCAGGCCGGGATCGCTGCCTTCCGCGAAGTGCCCGAGGGAAAGGAAAATCCAGGCCAGCGTCGCGCACGGAGTCCAGGCATCGAGGGAGTTAAGGATGTCAATGCTGCGTGTACGAAGGTAGATCGCGGTGGCGACAGCCGTTAATCCCAGCCCAAGAGGCGTAAGCGAGGGGACCATCAGCAGCAGAATGGGAAACGCCAAAAAGGTGTGCAGATTCTCGAGTACCAGAAGCAGCCGCGATAGCACGAAGGCAGCAATCAGGGCGAACAGGCCAGCGTTCCAGAGTCGATCAGGGCTGACACCAGCGAGGGCAGCGGTACGAAGGCTGAGCGAGAGTGCCGATATAAGTCCGACAGCGGCCAGCAGGCCGTAGGTAGGAAGGGTCAGGAAGCCGATGTGAAGAAGACTGGGATGCACGAAAGACGGGAGTACAGGAGACAGGAACTACAAGAAAACCGACCCGCTGGGCCGTGCACTGATGCGCTGGTGAACCCGTCCTAAGACGGCGGGACCCTGCCGTGGTTCTTTAGGCATTCCGGACTGGCGGACGTTGCACACCGAACCATGTATACGAGCCAGGCCCCTGTTCAATGAATGTTGGTTCAACCAGCGTGGATCGCGCACCTGCTTTGCAGGCCGGTCTCTTGAGTTGGATGCTACCTGCGAGGAGACGGCTTTGCAAGTTGACAGGAAAGTCATCGCAGGAGTACCGAGATCTACGAACTACAGGAGAAAGCCATTCGCTGAACGGAACCTGCGGGTGCGGTCAGCGTCTTTCTCCTCGCACGAGAGCCCGCATGTTCCGACCTGCTTCCGTGTTGAGGGCCTCCAGGCCTTCGGCGACCGCCACTTGTGTGGCAGCACTCTGGTTCTGGCTAACCTTCCACTTCCCTTCCAAGCGCTCTACCTTCAACTCGAGCCCTACGATGCCCCGGGCGTTGGATGCGATGAAGTCCGCTGGAGCATCGGAGACGCTCCAGGGTCTCGGTTGTGTGGCCTCATGGATGCCGGTGAGAGTGTTGAGGTGGGTGAGGAGCCAGTCAGGATCTTCGACGATTTTGAGGGGGCCATAGGCGTGGACAACGGCGTAGTTCCAAGTGGGGACCACCTTGCCGGTCTCAGCCTTCTCGGGGTACCAAGAGGGCGTGATGTAGTGGTGAGGTCCTGAGAAGATGGCCAGCGCATCGATCTCGGGGGAGAACTCCTTCCACTGACGATTCGCCCGAGCCAGATGTCCGCGAAGAATGGCGTGCTCGTCATCTGTGCGGTGAAGGACGAGCGGAAGATGAGTGGCGAAGAGACCGGAGGAGGTCATGGTGATGAGAGACGCAAGCGGCTGGGATCGCATTAGCCGGTCCAGAACATCCGTACGCTTCTCTTCATTGTGCTTTGGGATGTACATGCTTCCTCTTTTTGAGCAACAGTTTCTCCTACAGACCTGGATTTCCATGCGCCGCGCTTGATCTCAGCGTGACTAGAGGAGCCCGGTCGGGAGTCCGTCGATGCTACGAGTATTCTTCTGCAGGCGGTATTCGTCGAGGGCGGCTTCTCCCCTGACGGCGGCCCATCGGAGGAGCTGGTCGCGTTCGCTGACATAGTCGTAGAAGGGGACGTTCATGCCGCAGGATGTCTGGACAGAATCGACCGTGAGATGGATGATCTGGCGGGCTCCGGGTGGCTCGACGTTGTTGTAGTGGGAGGCCAGAAGGGTGTTGTACTCCGGCCTGTGGCGGGGTAGAACGCGTCCATGGCCGTAGAGCCGGAGGATAAGGGGGGAACCTTCAAAAGCGCAGAACATGAGGGTGAGGCGGCCATCCGCGATGAGATGGGCGGCGGTCTCGTTTCCACTGCCGGTGAGGTCAAGGTAGACGACCGTATTGGCATCGAGCACACGGAGTGAGGCTACGTCGCGAGGAGAGAGGTTGACACGCCCGCCGGCGGCAGCGGAGGCGTTGAAGAAAATGTGCTGGCGCTCAATAAACTCTCGGTGTTCCGGAGCGATGGAGCTGAACTGTTTCCCCATAAGCATAGTTTAGCCCTGCTTCGGAGGCTGCGACCCGCTGCAAAGTTTCGATAGTCGGCCACAAAAGAGTGGCGTATGCTCGTGGGACACAAGGGCCAGAGGACACACCCATGCGATTTTCGCGAGAGGAGACGGAATAGCATGCGATGGCTTCTGCACTGGATTTTGAACGCGGCCGTACTTCTTCTGGTATCTCACCTCGTCGAAGGGTTTCAGGTGAGCGGGTTTCTCTCGGCGTTATTTGCGGTGGTTATCATCGGATTCTTCAATGCGACGCTAGGGCTGCTGTTGAAGTTCATCACTCTCCCCCTTGGAATCCTCACCTTCGGCCTGTTCTTTCTTGTGATCAATGCGATCGTTCTCTGGTTTTCGAGCAAATTTGTTCCTGGATTTGCGGTGACAAGTTTTCGGGCGGCCTTTCTCGGCGCGCTCGCACTGGCCCTCGTCCAGATCCTGATCGGTATCCTGGGTAGCGATCGTAGATCGTCGTAACAGGTGGGCATGCGGTGGGGCTGAGTCACATCAAGGTCTCTGAGAGAGGTACCCATGGCGTTTCTTGTCAGACATCCAAGACTCTTATTCCTGATTTCCTTCCTCGGGCTCTGGATTGCAGCGCGGGTTGGGGAGCATCTCAGACACAGGTACGGACTGGATGAAGACAGCCGAACTGATTTCGGCATTGTCGAGGGTGCCACCCTGACGCTGCTCGGCCTAATCATCGGATTCAGTTTTTCGATGGCAATCGCACGCTACGATCAGCGCAAGGTCTACGAGGAGGCGGAGGCCAATGCCATTGGAACCGAATATTCCCGAGCCGATCTTCTGCCTGAAGCGGACAGCTCCCGAGCCAAAGAGCTCCTTCGGAGATACACGGAGAAGCGGATCGCGTTCTACGAGACACGAAGCGAGACGGCACTACAGAAGATTGGCGAAGAGACGACGGCACTCCAAAATGAGCTTTGGCGGAGCGTTTCACGTCCGGCGATGGCTCAGCCGAATGTTCTTACAGCGCTCGCGGCAGGAGGGATGAACAATGTGATCGACTCAGCGGGCTACACGGAGGCAGCCTGGTTGAACCGAATTCCAGAGGCCGCATGGGCCATGCTCTTCTCCGTCGCCATTGTGTCCAACATACTGGTCGGATATGGAGCAAAAAAGATGCAGGGGAAGCTGTTTGTGGTGCTTCCACTGCTGATTGCAATTTCGTTTTTTTTGATTGCCGATATCGATAGCCCGCACTGGGGCGTCATTCTTGTGCATCCCGAGAATTTGGTGAGCCTTCAAAAAAATCTACGCTGAGTCCCACTCCAACGATCAGGCAAACTGCTCAAGGAAACGCATATCTCCGGAGTAGAACTGGCCGATGTCGGAGACGCCGTGGAGCATCATAGCGATGCGTTCGACGCCCATGCCGAAGGCGAAGCCGGAGATCTTCTCAGGATTGTAGGCGTCGTCAGCGGGATCGATCTTGCGCCGTTCTTCCGTAACCGAGGCGAAGACTGCGGGATCAACCATGCCGCACCCCAGAAGCTCGATCCAACCCGAGTGCTTACACTTGCGGCATCCCGAACCACCGCAGAAGATGCAGGAGATCTGCACATCAGCCGAGGGCTCGGTGAAGGGGAAGAAGCTGGGGAAGAAGCGCGTCTTCACCGCCGAGCCGAAGAGCGCCTTCATGGCGTGGTCGAGCGTTCCCTTCAGATCAGAGAAGGTGATGTTGGTATCAACGCAGAGCCCTTCGATCTGATGGAAGATGGGCGAGTGGGTGGCGTCGGCAGCATCGTTGCGGTGCACCTTGCCGGGGATAACGATGCGGATGGGAGGTACCTGCGCGATCATGGTGCGAATCTGCACGGGCGAGGTGTGGGTGCGCATCAGGAGACGATCCCGCGAAGGACGCGACTGCTGGCCGGCGATCTGGAGGGTGTCCTGAGTGTCGCGGGCGGGATGGTTCGGGGGGAAGTTGAGCGCCTCGAAGTTGTAGAAGTCGCTCTCAACCTGTGGGCCGAGATTGGTCGAGTAACCGAGGTGATGAAAGACCCGGACCACCTCATGCATGGTACCGAGCAAAGGGTGAGCGATTCCCGGCTTGCGGACCAGTCCGGGCAACGAGATGTCGATTCCGCCGGAGGCAGTCGCCTGTTCGGGCACCGGCCTGCGCTCAAGGGCCTGCTCGATCTCCTGCTTGAGCTGATTGAAGCGTATCCCGAGTGGCTTGCGCGACTCGGGTGGGGCCGCTTTGAGCCATGCCTCGGAGATGAGCTTGAGGCGTCCTTGTTTACGGCCGAGCCAGTAGAGACGGAAGTTCTCCTGCGCCTCAGGAGTTGTCAGCGCGGCGGTCTGTTGGCGAACCTCGTCGCCGAGAAGAGCGAAGGCGGCATCGAGCGAGGTCTGGTCGTAGCTGTTCAGCTGAGGAATCGTGTCGGTCATGGGTCAAATGTAAGGATAAATGACCGGACTAGAGAGCCGATAACACGATTGCCAGAACGACAACCCCGAGCAGCAGACTGCGACGGTCAGTGATGGCATAGAGGACGGGATCCTCGTCCAGCTGGCCACGCGATGCCTGGAGCCACAGGCGGCTGATCCAAAGCAGGAGAACGGGGATGAGGAGCCAGAGACGCTTGGTGTGGGTATAGAGCTGGGCTGCGTCGAGGTTGGAGATGTAGAGAGTGAGAACGGCTACCGAGACATACCCCGAAGCCGAACCGAAGCTGCGGAGCTGCTCCAGATCGCTGATGTGATAGCCGCGGCCCTTGGCGACCTCTCCACCACGTTCGCGAAGATTTTCAAGCTCAGCGAAACGCTTGACGAATGCCAGGGACAGGAAAAAGAAGATGCTGAAGCTGCCGAGCCAGGCGGAGGCCTCGATCCCAGTGGCTGCCGAACCAGCCAGGATACGGATGGTATAGAGCCCTGACAGAACGATGACGTCGACGAGGACAGCGCGCTTTAGACGGAGCGAGTAGGCCAAGGTGGTGACGGCGTAGATTCCAAGCCAGACCAGGAATTGGTAGGGCCTCCTGAGCGCAAGGTCCGGAGAGACACGGGCCACGGCATGGGGTAAAGCGAGTGCGATGGCGAGCGAGGCGGCGAGGAAGATCAAGACCACCGCTACACCGGAGATTGCTGAAAGATCGCCTGACGCGAAGGGCCGACGGCGCTTGCGTGGATGCTGGCGGTCTGCTTCCAGGTCGAGTAGGTCATTGACGACATATGTCGCCGAAGCACACAAACCAAAGGAAAGAAAGGCCAGCAACGAAGCCAGAAGCAGGGCGGGATGAAGGTTGTGGCCCAGCAGCATGGGCAGGAAGAGCAAAACATTCTTGGCCCACTGATGGATTCGGAGCGCCTTAACCCAGGCTTTGAGGGGGAAGACGGTTTCGCTAAAGGTGCGAGCAGGAGTGATACGTGCCTTACGCAGGGCGGACTGAAGCCCGCGTGTAGGGTTGGCCACCATGGGATGGTGGCAGTTTTCGAGCAAAGGAAGGTCGGGAGAGGCGTTCCCGATGTAGCAGAACTGGTCGCCGAAGGTCTCGCGAAAGGCTGCCAGTTTGTTATGACCGGCGAGGTTAAGTGCGCCATCAGAGGCCAGAACCCCTTGAAAAAGACCAAGATGCTCGGCGATACGGTTGGCCAGGGCGGAGTCGGCGGCGGTGGTCAGATAAATAGCCCTGCCCTCTGCGTGCTGTTGCTCAAGAAATTGCAGCAGTTCACGGTTGTAGGGCAGGTGAGCTACATCTAAGGACACAGACGAGGTGATATGGCGCTTAAGCGCGGCCTTGCCCTGAAGGAGCCATCCCGGAATGCGGAGCAGCATCGCCGGGTGATACCGGGCCAGGGCGAGCGTTGAATCGACCAGGGTGTCAGATTTTACGAGAGTACCGTCTAGATCAACACATAAAGCGGGCAAAGCAGCAGAATCGAAGGCGGGGGCGGAAGTGGTCAAAAGTCGTGTCCTTCCTTCAAAAGAGGCGATTACCGGCCGTAGGTGGAGCAGTTGTCGCTCGAAATGAGCCAAGGAGGCGAAACATTCGGTTCTCCTTGTACGTCATTATTAATTATTCTGAAGGTTCTGCAGAAGACCTTCAGAGTCCTGTTTCCAATTTTTCTTCACACTCTAACAATAGGCAATTTCTGAGAGCACGGTGAGCGCGCCAATGTCATCAGCCCCGATCAGCGAACACGAGATCCAGCCTGCCCTGCCGGCGGCCAAACCAGTTCCCAGTTTACCGGAACCAGAAAAGCCGGAGGGATCAGGCTTCCGTAAGTGGATCATCTTCCTGGTGATCGCCCTGGTCGTGGGGGCTGCCGTCTGGAAGATTCGCAAGAATACTTCGGAACAGATGACAGAAGGACAGAGAATGTCTGGCATGTCTGACCGTCCGACCCCTGTCCAGACGGTGCATGTGCAGCAGAAGACGATGCCTATTTATCTGACGGCACTGGGAACGGTCACAGCCTATAACACGGTGACGATCAAGTCGCGTGTGGATGGTCAACTGCTCCGTGTAAACGTTCGGGAGGGGCAGAAAGTGCGGCAGGGAGAGTTGCTGGCGGAGATCGATCCGGCTCCCTACCAGGCGGCACTGGCACAGGCGCAGGGTCAGCTTGCTCGCGATCAGGCGCAGCATGCCAATGACCAGGCACAGGCGACTCGTTACAACTCCCTGTTAGAGGCCGGCGTCGTGTCCCGGGAAAATGCGCAGGCCCAGCAGGCGCTGGCCGGCCAGTCCGGCGGCGCTATCCAGGCAGACCAGGCGGCGATTCAGGCGGCGAAGGTCAACCTGAACTACACGAAGATCACTTCTCCCATTAATGGAGTCGTCGGTTTGCGCCAGGTCGATCCCGGTAATATCGTTCACGCTTCGGATACGAACGGCTTGCTGGTTGTCACTCAGTTGCAGCCGATCTCGGTGATCTTTACGCTTCCTGAAGATCATCTTCCCGAGGTTCTGGACCTGACCCGCAAGGGCAGGAAGCTGACCGTCGAGGCGTACGACCGGTCAGGCGCAACCCACCTGGCTACAGGAACCGTGCTCACGGTGGACAACCAGATCGATACGACGACGGGAACCGTGAAGGTTAAGGCCGTCTTCGAAAATAAGGATGGAGCCCTCTTTCCCAACCAGTTCGTGAACGTTCGGCTGGTGTTGCAGCAGCGACCAAATGCAATCGTGATTCCAACGGCTGCCCTGCTGAGCGGATCGCAAGGGAATTATGTATATCTGGTAAAGCCCGGCGATCCCCCGGCGGAGCTGCAGGCCGAAAACCCCTCGAACAACAGCCAGAGGCAAGGTAAGGCTGGCAGTGGAAAGGGAGCCGGCCCCGCACAGAATCAACCCCACGCCTATGTTATTGCACAGACGGTGAAGGTGGACCTGACGGAAGGCTCGCAGGTCATTCTCTCGAGTGGCGTGAAGCCCGGCGATCCGGTTGTGGTTGACGGACAGGAGAAGCTGCGAAACGGAAGCCGCGTGATTCCACGGCAGGCCGCCAATCCGAATGGTCCCCGGGCGGTGAACCCGAACCGAGCCGATACGGGCGTTGCGGAGACTTCGGACAAGTCAGAGAGTTCTGATCAGCCTCAAGGCAGTCACGCACGCACAGGAGGCCAGCAGCCATGAGCCCTTCACGGCCATTTATTCTGCGGCCGGTGGCCACCTCGCTTTTGATGGTGGCCATTTTGCTTGCCGGCTGGGTCGCCTACCTCCAGCTTCCGGTGTCAGCACTTCCTCAGGTTGACTATCCCACGATCCAGGTCATGACCTTTTATCCGGGCGCAAGCCCGGAGGTGATGGCGTCTTCGGTCACGGCACCTCTGGAACGGCAGTTCGGCCAGATACCTGGGCTGACGCAGATGACTTCGACCAGCTCGGGCGGTGGCAGCGTGATCACGCTCCAGTTTGACCTGTCGGAGTCGATCGACATTGCGCAGCAGGATGTTCAGGCTGCGATCAATGCTGGTTATAGCTATCTGCCAAAGGACCTTCCCAATCCTCCGGTCTACAGCAAGGTGAACCCTGCCGACGCTCCTATCCTTACGCTGGCGCTCACGAGCGACTCGCTGCCGCTGGTGAAGGTTGAGGATCTGGCAGACACGGTTCTGGCCCAGAAGATCTCACAGTTGACGGGTGTGGGCCTTGTCTCTATCAATGGAGGACAGAAGCCTGCCGTTCGGATCCAGGCAAACCCGATGGCGATGGCCAACTACGGACTGAGCCTTGAAGACCTGCGAAGTGCTCTGGGTACATCTAACGTCGATCAGGCCAAGGGAAATCTCAACGGGACACACCAGGCCTACACGATCGGGGCCAACGACCAGCTACTGTCCAGCCAGGATTACGCGAAGGTTATTATCGCGTACCGTAACGGCTCGCCGGTGCGCCTGTCGGACGTGGCCAATGCTGTCGATAGCGCGGAGAACCTTTACCAGGCCGCGTGGATGGGAACGGCTGCTCGTCCTGCGGGTAAAGATGCAAACGGCAAAGAGGTTGAGGCGCGGGATGTCGAGCTGAAGCCTGCAGTTATCGTCAACATTCAGCGGCAGCCCGGCGCGAACATCATTGGTGTGGTCGATGAGGTTCAGAAGCTTCTCCCGCAATTGCGGACGACGTTGCCGGCCAGCGTAAACCTCGAGGTTCTGACGGATCGAACGAACACGATCCGGGCTTCCGTTAAGGACGTTCAGTTTGAACTGATGCTGACCATCGCGCTGGTCGTGATGGTGATCTTTCTCTTTCTGCGGTCCATTGCCGCAACAGTCATTCCTTCGATTGCGGTTCCGCTTTCGATTATCGGCACCTTCGGTGTGATGTATCTGCTGGGGTACAGCCTTAACAACCTCAGTCTGATGGCTCTAACGATTTCTACGGGTTTCGTGGTCGACGATGCCATCGTCATGATTGAGAACATCTCACGCTACCTGGAGGAAGGAGACGGACCTCTGGAGGCGGCGCTAAAAGGATCGGAGCAGATCGGCTTTACGATTCTGTCGCTGACTATTTCGCTGATTGCCGTTCTGATTCCGCTGCTCTTCATGGGCGACATCGTGGGTCGGCTATTCCGAGAGTTTGCAGTCACCCTGTCCGTTACCATTCTGGTCTCTGCCGTCGTCTCGCTGACACTTACACCGATGATGTGCGCGAAGCTGCTACGCCACAAACCGGCCAGTCAGCAGAGCGCCTTCTACCACAAGAGTGAACAGTTTTTTGAGTACATCATTGCGAAGTATGCAGTCGGGGTGCGCTGGGTCCTTCGTCACCAGACACTGACGCTGCTGGTGACGCTCGCAACTTTCCTTCTGACCATCTACCTCTACATCATTGTCCCTAAGGGCTTCTTTCCGGTACAGGACACCGGCGTCCTGCTGGCTATCACCGAAGCACCTCAAACAATCAGCTTCCAGGCGATGAGCACACGCCAGCAACAGCTTGCGCGAGTGATTCTTCAGGATCCCGATGTCGAAAGCGTCTCCTCCTTTATCGGCATCGACGGGACGAACTCGACACTGAACAGTGGCAGAATCCAAATCAACTTACGTGACCGCGAGGAGCGGACGACGAGCGCGAGCGATGTTATTCGTCGGCTGGGACCCCGGCTCTCGCAGGTTGAAGGAATTCAATGCTTCCTGCAACCACTGCAGGACCTTACAGTTGAAGATCGCGTGAGCCGCACGCAGTACCAGTACACGCTGGAGGATGCGAACGCAGAGGAGCTGGCCACCGCTACCCAGCGGATGGTGGAGAAGCTTAAGCAGGTTCCGGAGCTCACGGATGTTGCCAGTGACCAGCAGCTCGATGGGCTGGAAGCGCATCTGGTGATCGACCGCGACACCGCTTCGCGGCTGGGCATTACGCCTCAAAACATAGACGACACACTCGACGATGCCTTCGGTCAGCGCCAGGTGTCGACCATGTTTACCCAGTTGAACCAGTACCATGTGGTACTGGAGGTGGCACCGAAGTATCAACTGAACCCGCGCGCGCTCGACAACATCTATGTCAAGAGCTCGAATGGTACGCAGGTTCCGCTGTCGACATTTACTCACTTCGAAGAACGCCGTACAACCCTGGCGATCAATCATCAGGGCCAGTTCCCCGTGGTAACCATTTCCTTCAACCTTGCTCCCGGCAAATCGATCGGCGATGCCGTCGCGGCTGTCAACAAGGCGAAGGACGAGTTGAACCTGCCCCGAAGCGTGAACGCAGAGTTCCAGGGAACTGCTCGAGCCTTCGTAGCTTCCCTCTCGAACGAGCCGCTGCTGATTCTGGCGGCGCTTATCGTCGTGTATATCGTGCTCGGTGTGCTGTACGAGAGTTATATCCACCCGATCACAATTCTTTCGACGCTCCCCTCCGCAGGTGTGGGAGCGATCCTTGCGCTCCTGCTCTTCCATGTGAACCTGAGCGTGATCGCATTGATCGGCATCATCCTGCTGATCGGCATCGTGAAGAAGAACGCAATCATGATGATCGACTTCGCCCTGGAGGCGGAGCGCGAGCACAACATGGAGCCTGAAGACGCGATCTATCAGGCATGCCTGCTGCGGTTCCGCCCCATCATGATGACGACGATGGCTGCACTGCTGGGCGGTGTTCCCCTGGCAATGGGCACCGGAACGGGCAGTGAGCTTCGACGGCCGCTTGGCATTGCGATCGTCGGCGGCTTGATCGTGTCACAGATTCTGACATTATTTACTACGCCGGTCGTCTACCTGTTCTTCGACCGGATTGGACGGAAGTACCTGCATACAGCCGAGGCTGACGCAGAGTTTCGCGAGCATGAGCATGCAGTGAGTGCGGACTGATGGAAAAGCGAATCGAAGATCGAGAGCGCGAGAAAGCCCGTAGGGACGCGGCAAAGATGCCGAAGACTGCAGGGTTTCATTTTTCCGCACCCTTCATTAAGCGACCTATCGCGACAACGCTGCTCTCGATCGCGATCATCCTGGCGGGAATCGTAGCCTACAAGATGCTGCCGGTGTCGAGCCTGCCGCAGGTCGAGTTTCCAACGATCTCTGTAGGTGCAGGGCTTCCAGGAGCAGACCCGGAGACCGTCGCGTCGGCCATCGTTACACCGCTTGAACGGCAGTTTGCCCGGATCGCGGGCGTCAACGAGATGACCTCCAACTCCGGACTGGGCAACGGGTCGATCGTCCTGCAATTCGATTTGAGCCGCGACATCAATGGAGCCGCCCGGGACGTGCAGGCTGCCATCAACGCGGCGCGTAGCCAGTTGCCATCGAATCTGCCGCAGAATCCGTCGTACCGCAAGATCAATCCGTCAGACTCTCCGATCCTGATCCTGGCACTGACTTCAGATACGCTTTCCGTTCCCCAGATTTACGATGCCTGCGACAGCATCCTCGCGCAGAAGATCGCACAGGTGGAGGGTGTTGGACAGACTTTCTGCGGTGGCAGTGCGAAGCCTGCGGTGCGGATTGAGGCCAATCCGACATTGCTGTTCAACACAGGGATTGGTCTTGAGGCTCTTCGAGCGGCGCTCGGGACAGTGAATGTCAACCAGCCAAAGGGATATTTGCAGAATGACACGCGCCGATGGGGGATCAGCACAACAGATCAATTGTTCGGTGCCGCAGCGTATGCACCACTCATCATTGCAACCGATCGGGGACCAGTAAGCTCGGCGGCGGCGGCCAGTGGACTGCCGGCATCCCTGCAAAGTGCCGTCGGAGAGAACTCGGCATCGAGCTCTTCCGGAGCGACGGGGACGACGGCAACTTCGAGCAGTAGTCCGGCAGCGGCGGGCCATGGGATCGTCCGGATTCAAGATGTAGCGCAGGTTATCGACAGTGTCGAGAACATCTATACCGGAGGCTACTTCAACGGAAAGCCAGCCATTCTGGTCATCGTCTTCAAGACCTCAACCGCCAACGTCATCGAGACGGTGGATAACGTACTGCAACTGCTGCCTACTCTCCAGGCGGCGATTCCTCCCGCAATCCAGCTGCACGTAGCACTGGACAGAACGCTTACGATTCGTTCTTCGATCAAGGATGTAACACAAACCCTGATCCTTTCGGTTTTGCTGGTTATCCTTGTTGTTTTTATCTTCCTCCGCGAAGTTCCGGCGACACTGATCCCGAGCGTCTCTGTACCGCTGAGCCTTCTTGGTACATGCGGCGTCATGTATCTGCTGGGTTATACCCTCGACAACCTGAGCCTGATGGCTTTGACCATCTCAACCGGCTTTGTGGTTGACGATGCCATCGTCGTGATCGAGAACATCTCACGGCACCTGGAGATGGGAAAGTCGCCGTTCCAGGCAGCCATGGACGGCTCCAGAGAGATCGGCTTTACGGTCGTGTCCATGAGCACGTCTCTGATCGCTGTCTTCATTCCCATCCTGCTGATGGGAGGCATCGTTGGCCGCCTCTTCCGCGAGTTTGCCGTGACGCTGTCGACGGCCATTCTCGTCTCTCTGGTCGTATCGCTGACCACCACGCCGATGCTGAGCGCAAAGTTCCTGGTTCCACATGAGCGACGCAAACATGGCCGCTTCTATCGTTGGGGGGAACAGGGACTAGCCTGGATGACACGTGAGTATGAGCGCGGACTGAACTGGGTTCTGGAGCACCAAGGCATTGTGCTCACAGTCACGATTCTGACTTTCGTGTTGAATATCTACCTATTCATCCTGGTGCCCAAGGGATTCTTTCCCCAGCAGGATGCAGGCCGTATCGGCGGCTCTATTATCGGACAGCAGGATATCTCGTTCGATGCGATGAAGCCGAAGGTAGAGCAACTGGCAAAGATTGTCCAAGCTGATCCTGGCGTTGAAAATGTGATGTCGTTTGTGGGGGGCGGTGGTCCCGGCGGCGGTGGCAGCAACATGGGCAACATGTTCGTCTCACTGAAACCGGATGATGAGCGCCTCAAGCGAGGGGATACGGCGGACGTGATCATTAACCGTCTGCGGCCGAAGACGGCGGGCATTCCTGGAGCCGTGCTTTATCTGCAGGCATTCCAAGACCTGAGAATCGGCGGAAGAAGCTCCGCCACGCAGTATCAGTATTCGTTGACCGCAGACAATCTGAACGAGCTAGATGAATGGGCGCCGAAACTTATGGCGGCCATGCAGAAGATCCCAGAGATCAAGGACGTCGCTACCGACCAGCAGAGCAATGGATTAAAGGCGCAGATCGTGATCGATCGGGATACGGCCTCGCGGCTCGGTGTCTCTGCGCTAGCGATTGATGCGACCCTATCGGATGCCTTCGGGCAGAGGCAGGTCTCCACCACATACCGTCCTCTCAACCAGTATCACGTCGTGATGGAAGTTGCGCCGCAGTATCAACGGAATCCGGACGCCCTTAAGAACATCTACGTAAAGAGCACAACGGGCGCGATGGTCCCACTCTCTGCTGTGACCCATGTAGAGTCACAACGAATTCCGCTGACGGTAAATCATCAGTCGCAGTCTCCTGCAACGACACTGAGCTTCAACCTGACTCCGGGAGTCTCGCTCAGCCAGGCGACGGAGGCGATCGAACAAGCGCGTGTCAACATCGGAATGCCCTCGACCATTCACGGAGGGTTCCAAGGCACGGCGCAGGCGTTCCAAGCATCGCTTTCGAGCGAGCCGGTGCTCATTCTCCTGGCTCTCATCGCTGTCTATATCGTTCTCGGCATGCTTTATGAGAGCTTCATTCACCCACTCACCATTCTTTCGACGCTTCCCTCCGCCGGCGTCGGAGCAATCGTGGCGCTGCTGCTCTTCAAAGTGGAGCTTAGCGTGATTGCGATGATCGGCATCCTCCTGCTGATCGGCATCGTGAAAAAGAATGCCATCATGATGATCGATTTCGCTCTGGCAGCGGAACGGCTGGAAGGAAGGACGCCGGTCGAAGCTATACGCCAGGCATGCCTGCGCCGCTTCCGTCCCATCATGATGACTACGATGGCGGCGCTCCTCGGTGGACTACCGCTCGCACTCGGCCAGGGTACCGGAAGCGAACTGCGGAGGCCGCTCGGCATCACGATCGTGGGTGGACTGATCGTTTCGCAGTGCCTGACACTGTTCACCACACCGGTTGTCTATCTCTTCTTCGATCGGCTGCGAATGCGTGCGAAGAAGCTGGCCGGAGCTGGCAAGAATAGATCGGTTGAGCATGCCCAGCCAGTGGCTGGTGACTGATCGATTTATTTTAGAGTCAAGAAACAGCGAAGCTCCCGCCGATGTGACGGGAGCTTCCTTCGTTCTGATGACTGCTTATCGTGCAGGAGTGAGTGAATCTTCAGTGGTGCTGTAGCTTTCCTTCAACTCTGAGGATCCATAGAGTTGGGAGATGCTCGGTCCCGCGGGGAAGTAGGCATTCGCGAAGTACTGGCTCAGCATGCGCTGGGTGTTGAAGAATGTTCCGTTCATCGCGATGCAGTGCTGTTGCAGACGAGCCCAGGCGTTTGGATTGGCCCAGAGTGGGGCGACAACTTTCTCAAGCTTGTTGTAGAGGCTGTTGGCTTCCGCCTCTTCCGTCTCGCCGTTTTCGATTGCCCAGCCCGTGGTATTCTCCGCGCACCCTTCAATCCACCAGCCATCCAGTATGGAGAGCGAAGGCACACCGTTGAGTGCGGCCTTCATGCCGGATGTGCCTGAAGCTTCATACGGGCGACGAGGTGTGTTAACCCACACGTCGACTCCCTGGGTAAGCAGAGCTCCCAGCTCCCAGTCATAGTTCTCGACGTAGTAGATTTTAAGGAACTCCGAATTGAGTTTTACGGCAGCAGAGAAGACATCGCGAATGAGCGCTTTGGCAGCATTATCCGCCGGGTGTGCCTTGCCTGAGTAGAGGATCTGGAGTCCCCCAATCTTCTCTGCAAGCGAACACAGACGCTCAGGATCATGGAGTAGAAGACCTGCGCGCTTGTAGGTCGCCACGCGACGTGCGAAGCCGAGCGTTAGAACAGAAGGATTGAAGTAGTGGCCCGTCCGGCGAGCAAGCCATGCGAACAATCTCTGTTTACTCTTGACGTGTGAAGCAGAGATGCGAGCGGGATCGATTCCATAGGCAGAACGGAAGTAGCGATTGTCTGTCCGCCAATCGGGGATCTCAGTGTCGAACAATTCCTGGAAGGAAGGGGACATCCAGGTGGCGGCATGAACTCCGTTGGTGATCGAGTTAACCTTGTACTCTGGGAACATGTACTGAGAAACCTTGCCGTGCTGCATGGCTACCCCGTTGACGTAGCGGGAGAGACACAGCGCAAGGTATGTCATGTTCAGCAGCCCGTTGTGTAACCCTCCGGCGGCTTCGATGGCGGCTCCACGATCGTGGCCGAGCACCTGATTCATCTGGTCCAAGCCGAACTGGTCGTGCCCAGCAGGAACGGGAGTGTGAGTGGTGAAGACGCACAGCTTCCGAACGCTTTCGCGATCGGTATCTGTCGCCTCGCTCAAGGGACGGCCCTGCAGACAGGTTTCAAGAAGGCCGATGGTCAGAAGGGAGGCGTGCCCTTCGTTCATGTGATAGACCTCGGGCCTGACATCGAGAGCCTGCAAGAGCGCGATCCCGCCAAGTCCGAGAATCGCCTCCTGGCAGAGGCGGTAGTAGGTATCGCCTCCGTAAAGATGGTCGGTCAGCTTGCGATCCCACGGATCATTCCCTTCCAGATCGCTGTCAAGAAGAAAGACAGGAACGATGTGTCCCGTGGTTCCGATAACGTCGTATCGCCATGCTCGGAGCTGGACCTGGCGATCCTGCAGGTTGAGAGTGACGGTCGGACCCGCTGTAGGCAATTGCTCGGGCGCCCAGGGAACATCCGCTTCGGTCTGCTGGCCCACATCGGAGAGCTGCTGCCGGAAATAACCCCGACGATAGACCAGAGATACTGCCACCATGGGAGCAGATGTATCGGCTGCCGAACGCAGGGTGTCACCCGCGAGCATACCAAGACCGCCACTGTAGGTGGGAACCTGCGGCGAGAGGGCAATCTCCATCGAGAAGTACGCAATGGTCCGATTTGAAAGATCGAAATCAGCGGAGGGAGAAGATAAGAAGGTACTGGTCTGCATAGTGGTCCTCATAATCCGGAGGCGTAATACCGGTTAGTCTGATCTCTCCGTTCACAACCGCAAGACACGCTGGTAAGCGTGGAGATATGCGGGCCTGCCTGAAGTTTATCAAACCGAGCCTCAATCTAATATGCAAGACTGGTCATAATCGCTGGATCGCATGAGGTATTGACTTTTCTGACCCTTTTGTCGCCTCGTGACCACATTCTGACGTCTCCGATACAACCTTTCGACAGCATCGTACTTTCTCACAGCTTCACGGCCTCGGTGACGGCTTCGTCCAAGCGCTGCCAGATCTGATCCATCCAAGACAAGTGTTCGGGTTTCATCATGACAGAGCGGAGACACGTAACGTAGCCACTGGTGTGACCGGGAAAGCTATCGGGCGGAAAGAAACGAAGCGGTACCGTGGCCAATGCGAGGTGGAGATTGCGCTGTGCGGCAAGATCAAATACTCGCCTGGCAAGATCTGAAGAGCTTTGCGGGGTACCCTCAGGGCTCCGGATGGCATAGAAGACAATATCGAGTTGAGGAGGCATGTTGGGCGCAAGCAAACGCCGATCTGCGACGATGCGCCGATTGAACTCCAGCGCGGCTTCCCGACCCATACTGAGATTTTTGCCGAACTGCCCATCACGCGAGTATGGAAGCAGGCGCTGGGTTGCCCAAAGAGCGACCGCAGAGGCACCGGCCCGCGAACACTCCAACGAGATTTCACCGAGGTGAAGCTCTGTCGATGAGAAATAGGTGAAGGGAGAGTCGTGCTTGTAGAAGTGGCCGATGGTCGGATCGCGAAACAGCACGGCACCACAACCATATGGTTGCAGGCCGTGTTTGTGGGGATCGACCACGATGGAGTCCGCGCGAGGAATGAGATCGAAGGCAGCGCGTGCATCGTCAGCGAGATTATTGGCGAGGATGAAGTAGCCGCCATAAGCGGAGTCAACATGGATTCGGAAACGATACCTCTTCTGCAACTCAAGTATCTGGGGAAGTGGGTCGACGGCACCAACGGCAGTCGTTCCCAGGGTTGCGACTACGGTTCCGATCTCGTTAGTCTGCAGCGCGTGCTCGAGGGCGATCATATCCATTCGCCCGGAGGTGTCAGAAGGAATCTCCACAAATGGCAGATTGAGGACGCCGCTGATGCGGGTATGCGTGTAATGTGCCTGATCCGACGCCGCGATTCCTCGCCCAGGCAGAGTCTGGCCTGACACCCACAACGCTTCGAGATTCGCAAAAGTCCCACTGGAGGAGAGGTGGCCGAGGTAGCGAGGAAAGCCGAACATCCTCGCCAGTTCCGCCACAGCCTCAAGTTCCATGGTCGAGCTGGCGCGCCCTCCATCAAGGGCATGATTGTTAGGATTGACGGACATCGTCAACGCGTACGCCATCCGTGCTATGGGATGCGGCGGTTTTAGCATCTGGCCGGCGTAGAGCGGATGCGCATAGGGGTAGTTGTCGTGTAACCGCGTGGCAACTTGCTTGAGGATCTCGCCAGCATGGGCATCGAGCTCAACCGCAGGAGCCGGCGGAAGATTGGAGAAGCCGGCATCCAGTTGACGCTGTGCTTCGCTGAGAAAGCTAAAGAGTTCCTCTGTCGCAGAATCAGTCGCCATACTCTGATTGAACCACTAAAAGCTCTGGGTGATGAAGCCAAATCGAAGAGCATAGCCAACGGAGACAGCAACGAGGAAAGCCACAATCGTCCAAGTGGTATTGCACATGCGTTTACGCACAGCCTGGACGATGATGATGGCGAGGAAGACTCCTATCGCCAGCAGAAGTCCGTCAGGGATGAAGTATCGTGAGCTTCCTGACGTGACTGACGCAGTCGCCCAATGCAGATTGAAAGGATGCAGGAAGCTACCAAATGCGAAGACTGCCAGAAAGAGCACAAACTGAGCGAAAGTCGTGAAGGTTTTCTTCATGAGAATATCCGACCGATGGGCTACGGGTTCTTATCCGCAGATCCCAGAATGTGAATGGTGTGTAGCCACGTCTCCACCAGTGTAGGCCAATGTGATATTGGGAGCGGCGATGGTCGCAGACCGTAGCCATGTCCGCCTTCAGCATAGACGTGAAGCTCGGCGGGAACCTTTAGCAGCTTGAGCGCCTGGAAGTAGACCAAAACATTTTCCTCGTGCACCGGATCGTCTTCGGCCTGAAGAAGGAACGTCGGCGGGGTATCCTCGCCAGGATCGATTCCCTGCGAAAGATGCGTTAAAGCAGGGGATTCCACAAGGTAGGCCGGATAGATGCCGATAACAAAGTCGGGCCGTGCACTCACCGCGGATTCGGCAGCAGGTTCTCCGGAGCGCTTGAAGTTCGGATGATTGCCGAGGACCACTACCAGGTGGCCGCCTGCGGAGAAACCCAACACACCGATGCGATGGGAATCGAGATGCCATTGCTGTGCGTGAGAGCGGGTAATACGCATCGCCTGTTGAGCATCCTCAAGGTCAGAAGTGTCCTCGGGAAAATGCTTCTCGAGGGGAACGCGGTATTTGACCAGTGCGCAGTTGACCCCAATGGAATTGAGCCACGTGCAGACCTCAGTTCCTTCGAGGTCGTACGCAAGAATGCGGTAGCCACCGCCGGGAAAGACGACGACGGCAGCCCCAGTGTTGCCAGCTGTGGGCGCGGGATAGAAGGCGAGGGTAGGATTGCCGACATTGGTCAGGTGCGCAAGAGGTTTGCCCCCAATCAGCCGGTCAGTCGATTTGGTGATATCGGCCTCAGGCGCGCCGTGGTACGGCTCTGGCGCACCGTTGGGCCAGAGAGGCAATGTGACCTGCTGCGCTACACCAACTGAAGTGACGAGAAGGAGGGCAATAAAGAGGTGGATTCGCACGGCACTATAGTACATGCCCTCTCGTGTCGAGATGTGGTTGCCAAGGGACCTGGGATGAGTTGGAGGTAAACGAGGAGGAGAGTCGCCGAGTTCGATAACATTCGCGACGAGATGGATCGTTTGAGACGTGTAAAGCCCGGTGGGGATGCAGAATTCGATATCATCCACCGGGCGAGCGAGCGTTCCAAACTATGGCAAGCTCGATTCAAAGATCTGATACCGCCGTTCGAGCTGCCACTGCTGGGCTGCCCTTTCGTTGGCATGCAGGAAGGCGGTGCATTTAGGGGTTAGTTTCTCAGCACCGAACGGCAGCCCGGAGCAGGCTCGGTTAACGCCAGTAAAGTTATCAGGCTGCGACCATAGGCTCTCGCCAGGAAGGAAGCTATGCTCAAGTGAGGTGCGAGCCATGCGCTTGAGATCAAGATACCCAAGATGAAAGTCGAGTACAGCGCGAGCGTATTCGTGGGTAATGTCGATGCGTGAGACGCCCTCGTCGTCGGTTGAGAGTGCGAGCGGAACTTTGGCGGCACGATATATGGGGAGCGGATGCCACTGTTTCTGGACGCCGAGAATGACGTCGTTGGAGGTGAGATTGATCTCGGTCATGATGTGCCGATTAGCCATCTCTTTAAGTAACGACTTGGGATGGTCTTCATACATGACATCAACGCCATGCCCGATACGCTCCGCGTGACCAAGCTCTACAGCTTCACGGATGTGGAAACGCAGTCCATCGGGAGTGACGAGACCAGGAGCAAGCTCGCCAGCATGAAGGGATATGTGGACGTGGGGATAGACGCTGTGGAGATAGTCGAGCATCAGCATCTGACGGTGGTATTCGGACATTGAGAGATATCCGTCTTCCGGCATCACAAAATTGATACCAACCGCCACGGGATGACCTGTGTCGAGCTCAGCTTGAAGAGTTTCGAAACCTAGCAGTGTCTGGGCGAAGACCTGTTGGGGCGGAAACCCGCGCAGTATTTGGTAGATGAAACGGATTTGCACGGCGCATGCCTTGGACGCAGGCGATGTCCCGCAGCCCTCGATTTCGCGGCGAGCTTCAAGAGCATCGGAGAGCTCTTTTCGATTCGTCGCCACCATGTTACGCAGGCCACCGGCCAAGAGTTGATCACGAAGCCTGGCGAGATCTGCACGATTCGTTCCGGCTGCATCTCCGGTTTTGGCATTACTGTCGGCCGACGTGGAAGGCCAAGGTATGGAGTAGCCTAGCTTTGCTGCTGCCAAAAAATCAGGGGTGTGCATGATTTCCAGATACTGCTCATTCTGAGACGCGGCGCGGCTGGCGACCTCGTCGAGCCACTCGCCTATGTGGCGATGTCCCAGGGCAGAAAACCTGGCGAATGTTGCGAAAAAATGGTCGTGGCCGCTGACACCAGAGCTTGGTACGAAGCTGCGCATCGAGAAATCATCAATCATTTGGTCGTAGAGCGCCGGATCTTTGAAAGCATCTCCGGCATTACGATTCCCTTCTCCGCAAACTACTTGTGCTGGAAGATTGTGCACCGTCGTAGATGGTTTGAAGAGGCTCCGGCTCGCGGGACTGTAGCAAAGATGGTCGTCAACCGCATCTCGGATGAAGCTTTCGGCATATATCGCGCCAGAGAGGTGCATGTGCAGATCGGCCCCCTTTGGCATCTCCCGCAAAAAGGCTTGTAACTCGAGGGGATTGCCCGATACTGCGTTGAATGCATGGATCGCATGCTGCTCAGCCCGGATGGCCGAGTTTAGCGCTCGATCCTCGCCAGAACCGGAGGAAAAAGCCGACGCGTAGCCTGCAGAAAACAGGCACAAAGAAAGCGCGAGGACCAAGCTGGAGCATGGACGAGGCATGGAGAGATTCCTTAGAAGATTTGGCTCTGAAACAGGATAGCGCCTCACGCCTCAAGCAGCGCTGTTCTGGACAGTTTGGAGAGAATGCCTCCGGGTTGCTATACTTACTTTGCGTTTGAACTGCTGGCTTCGTCGGCAGCAAAGCTCCCCCTGAAAAGGTTGATGCGACAGACGTAAGCCTCGGGTGTTCTTGGCAACCCCGAACGAGGCATTTGCAACATTGCCAAGGCCAGATAGCTCAGTGGTAGAGCGCGGCCCTGAAAAGGCCGGCGTCGGCGGTTCGATCCCGTCTCTGGCCACCATTTAGAATGAATGGATTAGGCAAAATTCCGTCCCTTTCCTCCGAGATCCATTCCGCTCTACCCGCTAAATGATTGAGACGATTCAATTCACAACGTTCCCGTATTGTTCCCCCACCCAAGAGTAGCGATTCAAGAACAAGCCCTTGTCAGCATGACCGGTGCTTATCTCAATCCGAGTAGCAAACCAGTGTGCCGCGCAATCACGAATTCTTCGTTAGTCGGGATCACCCACACCGACACCTTGCTTTGTGGGGAAGAGATGCGCGGACCATTGGCGGCGTTCGCTTCGTCGTCTACGATAATGCCCAACCACGAACTCGACTGGCAGATTCGACGACGGATTTCTGCTGAGTTCTCTCCTATACCGGCGGTGAATATCAGTCCGTCAATGCCTCCGAGTACCGCGGTGAGGGCACCGATCTCCTTGGCAGCCCGATAGACGAAGTAATCTACCGCAAGGTGCGCGTCTGGCTCGTTTCTGGCAAGGAGGTCGCGCATGTCGCTACTGATGCCGGAAATTCCGAGTAAGCCCGATTTCTTATAGAGAATTGACTCTACTTCTTTGTGAGATAGGCCCAGGGTCTGAAAGAGATACAACACGACACCAGGATCGAGCGCACCCGTCCTTGTCCCCATGCAGAGTCCATCCAGTGCCGTAAAGCCTAAACTGTTGTCAACGCTTTTGCCCCCATTCAGGGCGCACAAGCTGGCCCCGCTCCCGAGATGGGCGACAATGACGCGTCCCTTAGAAAGCTCCGGCGCCAACTCAGGTATGACGGAAGCGACATATTCGTAAGACAGACCATGAAATCCATAGCGTCGTAAACCAGATTTGCACATATCCCTTGGTAAAGGAACAAGCGCAGCAACTGCCGGAAGGGTGTGGTGAAAGCTCGTGTCGAAGCAAGCAACTTGCGGCACACCGGGCAAGCGCTCAAAAACTGCTTCAATGGCTGCCAGATTGTACGGCTGGTGTAATGGGGCCAACGGAATCAGCTCATGAAGCTCTCCCAGGACCTGCTGGCTGACAATCGTCGGGCTTAGGAATCGCGTTCCCCCATGAACGACGCGATGACCAACTCCCAATACTCGACTGCCGCCATATCTGGCCCGCAGCCAGTCAGCCAGCACATTAAGGGCGGCACGCCCGTCACAAACTTCGTCACTCAAATGGTCATTCGCGAGGTTGGCGCCATTGGCGTCGTTCGCGGAAAGCCGTGGAGCCACGCAGATGCCTTCAATCTGGCCGCGAGCATCGAGCTCCCATTTGCCGGAGTTTGTCAGTCGATACACACAGAACTTCAGGCTCGACGAACCGGCGTTGAGTACGAGAGCGAAATCGTTTGCCACAGGTTTGCTCACTGCCCCATTCGCGCATGAGCCACCAGCATGGCGACCCCGCAACTTGCAATTCTAGACCGCACACTATCGGCCCGACTAGTGAGAATCACGGGAACCCGTGCGCCGAGGATCAGACCCGCACTGTCTGCCTTGGCGAGAAAACTGAGTTGTTTAGCAAGGCAAAGTAATTCAGCCTGACAGGATCGATTTACTCCGACAATTGGGGGAAACCCTAGGTCTACCAATCGGTGACCAGCTCCCGGAACCCTTCAATAACTACATCTCTGTCACAGCATTAGCATGAGTGCTACAAGGATGGTCGTCTATCTCAGCCATGAGTTATTTTCCAATTAGCCCTCTTCCCAATCCGACTTACAGTACCGTGAACTAGAATGTAGAGAATAATTGCCAAACGGTTGCTGTGATTGCATTCCCGACGTAGGCGCTGCGATGAGCTGGTAGCTGGGTCAAGCAATGACCATGACAAACAGCTCTGCAATATCCTCCGGTCCTGCTCAGCAACTCATCTCGATGATCGTGCTTAAAGAGCACAGCCCTAAAAACGCGAATCTGCGTAAGCGGCGTGCTTTACGTATTCGATCGCCAACATCACGCCGATTGACGACTCGATGACGGGAGCTTCATGGCACCGGACATGGTTTCGCCGCCCATATGTCCGTCGCGTATTCCCGTATCGTGCGGTCACTTGAAAACTTGCCGGAACCGGCAATATTCAAGATCGCTTTGCGCGCCCAGTCCTCCGGGCGAGCATACAGATCCACTAGCCGCTGGTCAGCCTCCAGATAAGCCTTCAAGTCCGCCAGATGCATATAGAAGTCTCCGCTCGTTAGGAGCGTGTCGCGGAGTGGCGCGAAGATCCCTGGCTCGTTTTGGCTGAAATGGTCTGAGAAGATCAAGTCCAAGGCCGCTCGAGTCTCGGGCTCGTTTTCGTAGTGCCAGTGCGGACTATACGATCCCCGCCCACCAGCGACTTGTTCAGCGGTCAGGCCGAACAGGAAGAAGTTCTCCTCGCCCGCTGCTTCGGCCATTTCGATGGTCGCGCCGTCGCGCGTGCCGATTGTCAGTGCGCCATTCATCATGAACTTCATGTTGCTGGTACCGCTGGCCTCGTAACCCGCAGTGGAGATTTGAGTGGATACGTCACTGGCTGGAATCAGGCGCTCCGCAAGGGAAACGCAATACTCGGGCAGAAACAGCACCTTGAGACGCCCGCGCACTACGGAATCACCATCGATCGTCCCGGCAAGGTTGTTGATGAACTTGATAATCAGTTTGGCCAGTCGGTAGGCGGGCGCTGCCTTCCCGGCGAAGAAGAATGTGCGCGGCGTCATCTCAAGGTTTGGATTCTCTCGCAGTCGGTTGTAAAGCACTACCACACGCAGCGCATTAAGTAGTTGCCGCTTGTATTCGTGAATGCGTTTTACCTGCGAATCGAAGATGCTGTCCACAGATACCACATGGCCCGACGTGGCCTTGAGCCAAGCGGCAAATTGAGACTTGGCATTACGCTTTGCGCGGAGAAAGGCGTGACGGAATGCTTCGTTCTCAGCGAACGGTCGGAGTTTGCTTAGTTGATCGAGATCATTGATCCAGCCGTCGCCGATTGCCTCAGTGATCGTCTGGGCCAGGACAGGATTCGCGAGCAACAACCAACGCCGCGGCGTGACGCCGTTGGTCTTGTTGTTGAAACGCTCGGGAAAAAGATCAGCCAGCTCTTTGACCGTCGTTTTCCGCAACAGCTCAGAGTGAATCGCGGCCACACCATTGGTGCTGTGTGATCCTACGATTGCCAGGTTCGCCATACGGATCTTTCGCTGGCCCCCCTCTTCGACCAAACTAATTCGCTCGACGCGTTGTCCGTCACCCGGAAAGCGGCTCCGAACGTCGTCCAGCAAGCGGCGATTGATCTCTAATATGATCTCCAGGTGGCGCGGGAGCATCGTCTCGAACCACTCGAGCGGCCATTTCTCCAGAGCTTCCGGCAGTAGCGTGTGATTGGTATACGCCAGGGATTTTTTTGTAAGGTCCCAAGCCTGGTCCCAGCCCAGCTGCGCTTCATCGAGCAAGATCCGCATCAATTCGGGCACGGCCATGGCCGGGTGGGTGTCATTGAGTTGGATAGCCACTTTGTCCGCCAGCGTGTTCCAGTCAGTATTGGAGAGGCGGTAGCGGCGGACCAGATCGGCCAGCGAACACGCAACGAGGAAGTACTCTTGCAGAAAACGCAGCCCCTGCCCCTTGCTGGTGGAGTCATCGGGATAAAGAACTCGAGTGAGAGACTCAGCTGCCAACGTGTCGGCCAGAGCCTCAGCAAAGGCCCCACTACTGAATTCCTGGAAGTCGAAGGAGTTGCACGCGGCTGCCGACCAGAGCCGTAGCGTGTTGATCGTCTTTCCACCGTAGCCCACAACGGGCCGGTCATAGGGGATGCCGAGCAGTGTTGATGGCCGTCCCGGTACTGCCTGGAATGTCCCTCCCTGCATTTGAAAAGAGCAATTCAGCTTTACTTTCACTGCTTCATCGGGACGAACCACCTCCCACGGGTCTGGGCGGCGGAGCCACTTGTCTCCTTGTTCATGCTGCCAGCCGTCCTGGAGAGACTGTTTGAAGATGCCGTATTCGTATCGCAGGCCGTAGCCAATTGCAGGAAGCTGCATGGTGGCCATGGAATCAATGAAGCATGCGGCAAGCCGGCCGAGTCCGCCATTTCCCAGACCTGCATCCGGCTCTTGCTCCAGCAAGGGGAGCACATCGACCTTGTGTTGTTTTGCAGTCTGGGTCACGAGCGGATCGAGCATGAGGTTGGTGACATTATTGGCCAACGAGCGGCCAAGGAGAAATTCCATTGAGAGATAGTGGACTCGTTTGGGGTTCTCGCGTTCGTAGGTTTTCTGCGTGAGTAGCCATCGCTGGGAGAGAACGTCTCGTACGGAGTGAGCAAAGGCTTCGTATTGCTCCCGGGCGCGAACTGCCTCAAGATCCGTTACGTTGTCGAACAGCAGATGGCGCTCATACAGTCCGTCATCTCCCGTAAACTGAATGGGGCCACAGCCGTATTGCTTGAGAAGTTCAGCCGGTCTTATCTGTGCATTTGGTTCTGTCGCCATAACACTCTTTGTACTCATGGGAGCCTACCTTTCTCAGCTCAAAATGAACCGCCGTTCGGAATTGGATCCATTTGCGTCCCAATCTGCATGCAAAGGCGTGCGCCGCTAACCCAGCCCAGTATCGACGTGATGGGTATCGTTCCAAAAGCGAATCACCGGCCTGGAAAGATCGTTTTCGTATCCCAACGCGCTGAGACTCGCCGTACTCAACATGAAATACCTGCTATTGGCCGTCGGTTCGAGCCCCAGCCACCGCGAATCCAGAACACGTATAAAGTGCCCGCTCGTGAAAAGCAGCACATCTGCTTCTTGGGTGCGTACCCGGCTAACGACTCTGTCCGCGCGGGCGCTCACCTCTGCTGGCGTTTCACCCCCGGGGCAACCATCGCGAAACAAGTTCCAATCTGGTCGCTCGGCACGGATGTCGACTCCCCGGCGCCCTTCGTATTGTCCGTAATCCCACTCCACTAAGTCGGGATCGATCTCGGCTGAAGTGCCGAAACCCGTCAGTTCGCACGTCTGGCGAGCGCGCTGCAAAGGGCTAGTAAAGGTTTTTGCGAAACTCATCCCTTTGAGACGTTCGCCGAGACGCAGGGCGGTTTGATGACCAAACTGCGTGAGCGGCAGGTCCGTAAGTCCAATGTGCTGGCCCGTCAAACTCCAAGCGGTTTCGCCATGTCTGGCCACATAAACAATTTGGAGCTGCTGCTTCATAAACGTATCTCCGTTACGAAGAGTGCGGTTCGCCGAGGACGGAACGCACGCGGTTGAATGCTGCCTTTAGTAAGGCGCACTTCCAGCCCTTGGGCGGCGAACTGAACGCGCCGATCGCGATCCTTGTCCAACCACTTTCACCTATGAGGTTTGAGTGCTTTTTTCATCCGGCGCCCACCTCCAGCCGACGATATCAGGTCTGTCAATACCGTGCTTGAACGCGTATTCCCGGCAAGCAATCTGCTCGTTGCGGAATCTATCTGACGCTGCGCTTCCGATTTTCCGCAACATGGGAACGTACTTGATCGCGTCCATGGCTAAGGTGAAGCGGTCGATCTCATTCTCGATCGCAAGTTCCAGAGGAGTATTGATGTTGCCTTTTTCTCGATAGCCGTGGGCGTGCAGGTTTTGGTGGTTGGTGCGGCTGTAAGTCAGACGATGAATGAGCCAGGGATACCCGTGAAAATTGAAGATAATCGGCTTATCCGTGGTGAAGAGTAGATCGAAATCTACATCCGACAGACCGTGGGGATGGTCTGTTCTGGGTTGCAACTTGAGAAGATCAACCACATTGACGTATCGAATCTTGAGGTCAGGAAACGCTTCACGCAACATCATGATGGCTGCCAAAGCTTCCAGTGTGGGGATGTCGCCCGCTGATGCCATTACCAGATCCGGTTCGACGCCTTGATCATTGCACGCCGGTTCCCACCTGCCGATTCCTTTAGTGCAATGAGTGATCGCCTGATCGATCGTGAGGAATTGAAGATGCTTTTGCTTGTCGCAGACGATGACATTGACGTAGTTCTCACTCCTCAGGCAGTGGTCCGCAACAGACAAGAGACAGTTGACGTCGGGAGGAAGGTAAATCCGCGTCACTGCTGAGCTTTTGTTCAGGACCACGTCCAGGAAGCCGGGATCCTGATGTGTGAATCCATTGTGATCTTGCCGCCACACGGTGGAGGTGACCAGCATGTTCAGAGATGCAATCTTGTCGCGCCATGGAAGATGGTTCGCGATGGTAAGCCACTTCGCGTGCTGATTGAACATGGAATCGATGACATGGATGAATGCTTCGTAGGAGGAGATGAAACCATGGCGTCCTGTAAGAAGATAGCCCTCGAGCATTCCCTCCACGGTATGCTCACTCAGCATTTCCAAGACTCGGCCGTCAGGACTGAGCTCGCCGCCGTCCGCATCTTCGGGGAAGTAGTCTTCAATCCAGAATTTCTTGCTTACCTCGTAGATGTCCTGCAACCTATTCGATGAGTTCTCATCCGGCCCGAAGACTCGGAAGCCTTTCATGTTCAGCTTCATTACATCCCGGAGGAATGCCCCTAAAGGACGAGTGTTCTCTGCTTCGATGGTCCCGGGGGCATCGAACTTTATGGCGTAATTCCGGAAGTCCGGAAGACGTAAGTCCCTCTTGATATGCCCTCCGTTAGTGTGAGGGTTTGATCCCATGCGCCGGGGTCCTGTCGGTGCAAGCTCCCTCAGGTCTGGGATCAGGGTTCCGTTTTGATCAAAAAGCTCCTCCGGCTTATAGCCATGCATCCATGTCTCGAGCTCATGCAACCGCTTGGGATTGCTCTTAACGTCTGCCATCGGCACCTGGTGCGAACGCCAGTAGCCCTCTAGCCTGTGGCCATTAACTTCTTCAGGAGAGGTCCATCCTTTTGGACTTCGCAACACAATCATCGGCCACCGGAAACGCTCAGCCTTTCCGGTACTTCGCGCCGCCTGTTGGTTTTTGCGAATCTCCGAAACGCATTGCTCCACGGTGGCCGCCATCGCCTGGTGCATGCTCTCCGGATCCGATCCTTCCACAAAGTAAGGTGTCCAGCCGGAGCCCAGGAAGAAGTGTTCCAACTCTTCATGGCTGATGCGCGAAAGCAGCGTGGGATTGTTGATCTTGTAGCCGTTAAGGTGCAGCACCGGCAGCACGGCACCGTCCCGGATAGGGTTAAGGAATTTATTGATGTGCCAGGAGGTTGCCAGAGGCCCGGTTTCCGCCTCGCCATCCCCGACGACAGCGGCGACAATCAGGTCCGGGTTATCAAAAGCAGCACCACAGGCATGTGACAACACGTACCCAAGCTCGCCCCCTTCGTGGATGGAGCCGGGAGTCTCCGGTGTGCAATGACTTCCAATGCCACCGGGGAAAGAAAATTGTTTGAAGAACGCGCGCAGACCTTCTTCGTCTTCACTCTTATCCGTATAGATTTCCGAATAGGATCCTTCTAAATAAACGGGACCGAGAACCCCAGGAGCGCCATGTCCCGGTCCCGCAAGAAAGATCACATCCAAGTCGTACTTCTTGATCAGCCGGTTCAGATGGATGTAGATGAAGGACAGTCCTGGGCTCGATCCCCAATGGCCCAAAAGTCGATTTTTGATGTGATCGGGCTTCAAGGGTTCCTTCAGGAGGGCGTTGTCCTGGAGATAGATCATGCCGAGCGTCAGGTAATTACAGGCGCGCCAGTAGGCGTTTATCTTGCGCAGTTCGTTGGCGCTAAGAGGTCTTTCTGAAACCGTTGCCCGTGCTGGACCATATGCGCTCAAAGGCTTCACAGGTTCACTCTTTATAGGCGTCTTTACAGTTGCGGCCGTTGCTACGGGTGCCATATATCCTCCATGGACGATGAAGTGAGGTTTTCCCGGCTCTGCTTTGGCAAGGGAAGTTTAGAGGTCGTTTACAAGGGGAGAGCCCATCCAGAGCACCTGAAATCTATTCTGAATTTCAATACTTTTCGGGAACGAATCTTCTGTCTTTGAGCGATGCTTGATCATCGTAAGCGCGCTTTGACGAACGCTTAGGCAGGTTCACTTTTTTCCGTGGGAGCTTTTTATAAGGAATCAGGCTTAAGAGATACGAGATGCAGTTGAGTCGAGCACGTTTCTTGTCGTCGGACCGAACAATATGCCAGGGGGATTGTTTGGTATCGGTGGCGTCCAACATCTGGTCTCGCGCCCGCGAGTAGTCATACCAGCGCTCGCGGGAAGGCAAGTCCACCGGGCTTAGCTTCCACTGGCGCAACGGATCTTCGATGCGGGCCTGAAACCGCCGCTCCTGCTCTTCGTTGCTCACCTCGAGCCAGAACTTGAAAAGCAGGACACCGCCTTCTACTACGTACTTTTCAAAGAGCGGGCAAAGTTCGAGGAAACGGGCATGTTCCTTCTCCGTGCAAAAACCCATCACGTGCTCCACTCCGGCTCGGTTGTACCAACTACGATCAAAGATCACGATTTCGCCCGCAGCTGGGAAATGCTGCATATAGCGTTGAACGTACATCTGACTCTTTTCTCGATCGGATGGGGCGGGTAGTGCCACAACGCGGAATATTCGTGGGCTCACGCGCTCCGTGATGGCTTTGATGGTGCCGCCTTTGCCGGCGCCGTCTCGACCCTCGAAGATGATGATGATGCGTTGCCGATTCTCTTTGGCCCATTCCTGGAGGTGGCAGAGTTCCGCCTGAAGCCGCTGGAGTTCTCCTTCGTATTCCTTCCGTGTCAGCTTTGGCTTGAGACTGACATTGCTTTTCTTTCGTCCGGCCATGACTATCCCCTATAACGAAGTTTCTTGCGCCTTAGCCCTACTGCTTCTACAAGCGCCAGGCGCTGAACGGGAACCGCACAATCGCAAACGCGACCGACGCGAGCAGGTTCGGCCATAGCTCCCCGAAAGCAAGGTCAACGCGGGTTGACGAAGAACATCAGTAATTGGCCTGTTGCTGCGATCGAGACTGTTGTGAGTTCGACTTGCTGGACAAACCGGGGCCTAATCGATCAGAGATTCCCAGACTGTCATCGCTATTCATCGAAACATTACGCCAGCCCCTGCAGACCGGCAATTCGGGAAATCCCTAGTCGGCGCGATCTCGCTCACCGGGAGTCCGCTCTAATCGTTGTGCCGACTTTGCCTATCACTTCTCGACCGGGCTTAGCATGTTGCGTTCGCTTCAATGCATCCGGCCATTTGGTGGCGACGTTGCGGTGTTGATGGACCTGAGCACCAGAGAGTGGTGTGTCACGTATGCTTCTGAGGGAGGCTCGGTCTGAAATTTTTTGGGCTACTCACCCTCTATTTCGTCACGGCGATCGACTTGCGGAAGAGCGCAACGCTATATGAGAAGAACGCCAGCCCGATCACCGCGACCATTGCGAAGTTGGGCCACGCGGCTGCCAGTCCGCCGCCACGATAGATGATGATCTGCGAGAAACTGACGAAGTGCCGTGACGGCAGGAAATACGTGATCGCCTGCAGCCAGCCAGGCTGGCTTTCGACTGGAGTCCCTCCGCCCGAAAGAAGCTGTATCACCATAACCACAAGGACGATCAACAGCGCGAACTGCGCCATCGATCGCGAGATGGTCCCGAGGAACACGCCGAGCGCCGTCGCAAAGAACAGGTACAACACGACGCCGCCGAACCACAGGAGCATCGATCCGTGGACCGGAACGTTGAGGACCATTCGGACGACGAGGAACATTGAAAGCATCGTGGCAATCAGAATCACGAGACCGTTTGCGACGACCTTCGGCATCGCGATCTCGAAGGGCGTGAGCGGCATCACCAGGAGGTGCTCGAGCGTGCCATGTTCGCGCTCGCGGATCACCGCGGCGCCCGTGAGCACGATCGTGAGCAGCGATAACTGGTTAATGATGGCCACGATGCTCGAGAACCATGCCGAGACGCCGTTTGGGTTGAATAACTTCCGCTGTACGAGGTTCACGGGGCCGCTGGTGTTGACATCCGTGCGCTTGAGATAGGTTGAAAGACGTTGGGTGATGATGTTGTGGATATAGCCAGCGCCGATGCCCGCCTGCTGCATGGCGGTCGCATCGATGTTCACCTGGACGTCTGGTTGACGTCCGGCGCGCAAATCGCGTTCAAACTGGGGCGGAATTACGACGACGAACATGAAGCGCCCTTCGTCCATAGATCGCTCGATTTCGTCGGTTCGAATCCTCACTGGATATTGAAAGCGAGGGGGATAGAATGCATTGATCAGCTCCTCCGACAGCGCGGTCTGGTCCTCGTCCGCGAAAGCGATGGAGGCATTGTTGACCTCATTCGATGTACCGCTCGCCTGTTGGTAGATCGTCCATGTGAAGGCGTAAAGCACGAACAGCACCAGTACCTTGTCGCTCAGGACGCTGCGGAGTTCCTTGAGCGCGAGCCAGAAGATGTTCTTGAGTGAGTCCATCGCTATTTCTCCTGCTTCTTCAGCCCGAGCATGCTCACCACCAGGAGCACGGGGATCCAGCAGAGGAGAACGAGCATGTCATTCCACATGAGATCGGCTCCGAGCCCTTTCGTGTAGGCGCCCAGGCTCGAGTGCATGTAGTAGGTGGTGGGCCAGATGGAGCCTACAACGCGCGCACTGCCCTCCAGTGTCGATATCGGCTGCAACATCCCCGAGAACTGTATCGATGGCTGAATCGTAAGAATCGCGGTGACGAACACGGCCGCGACTTGAGTACTTGTGAATGTCGAAGTCGCCATTCCAAGCCCTGTTGTGACAAAGACATAGATCAGCGTACAAAGCGTCAGAAGCAGAAAGCTGCCCTTTATCGGGACACCAAACACGATCAAGGCAAGCGTCACGAGGATGAAGAAGTTGATCATGGCGATTGCGAGATACGGCAGTTGCTTACCAAGCAGATATTCAAGGCGTCCTGTCGGCGTGACGTAGAAATTGATGATCGAGCCCAGCTCCTTCTCGCGCACTATGCTGACTGTCATGAGGACCGCTGGAATCAGGATGAGGAGTATCGCCGGAACGCTGGGCACGATCGAGTAGATGCTCTCGAACGTGGGGTTGTAAATGTAGCGATCCTGGAAGTTCGCAGCGTACTTGGTCGGCCCTTGATGAAGCCGATTGTTGGGGTCTGCAAGAAGGTCGCTCTGAACCCCCTCCACGTATCCCCTGATTGTCTCGGAGCGGAAGGGATTCGCGCCATCGATATTGACCAGGACGTCAGGGGTGTTGCCGCGGCGCAGGTCGCGGCTGAAGTTAGGGGGGATCTCGACCACTGCCGCGACTTTGTCTGCCTGCATGCGATCCAAGGCATCCTCATCGGAGAAGGTAGGCGGTTGCCAGTTGAAATACCGGGGTATCGACCTGAACTGCTCGATGTACGTCCGACTGTCCTGCGATTGATCGCGATCCAAGGTGGTCACTTTGATGTGCTCAACATCGGTCGTAATGCCGAAGCCACAGACCAGCATCAAGAGTGCCGATCCCAGGAAGGCGAATGTCAGCCGAATGGGATCGCGCATGATCTGAATCGCCTCGTTACGCGCATAGGCCAACAGCCGACGCAGCGGCAGAGGAAGCGCCGCCTTCTCCTGTGTCAGAGCACTGGTGGACGCTGGAACCGCAGGTACGCCGCTCGCATCCTTCGCCTTCGTCGAACCTGTTGCCTCTTGCGCAATCCCGTCTTCCATGTAGCCGATGAACGCCTCCTCGAGATCTTTGGCCCCTCGCGCCTCGATCAACTTCTGCGGCGCATCGCAGGCGAGCACCTTGCCGGCATTCATCAGCGAGATCCGATCGCAGCGCATCCCTTCATTCATGAAGTGCGTCGTGACGAAAATCGTCACACCCTGCTTGCGAGAGAGATCGGCCAGGAGTTCCCAGAAACTGTCACGGGCAACCGGATCGACTCCCGAGGTGGGTTCGTCGAGGATCAGCAACACGGGGTCGTGGAGCACTGCTACCGCCAGCGAGAGCCGTTGCCGCAAGCCCATGGGCAGCGAATCGGCCAGCGCATCGAGATGTGGACCCAAGCCGAATCGCTCGACCAACTCCTCGATGCGCTCCTTGGCTTTGTCGGGCGGGATGTGAAAGAGACGAGCATCCAGTACGAGGTTCTCGCGCACCGTGAGCTCGCCCCAGAGCGAGAACGCCTGCGTCATGTACCCGATGCTGCGGCGGACGTCCATGCTGCCAGCTTCAACCGATTTACCAAAGATCTTCGCCGTGCCTTCGGTGGGAGGCAGGAGTCCGACCAGCATCTTCATCGTCGTCGACTTCCCGCAGCCGTTGGAACCGAGAAATCCGAAAATCTCGCCGCGCTCGATCTGCAGGCTAACGTGATCGACGGCTGTAAAACTGCCAAAGCGCTTGGTCAGGCCGTGCGCCTCGATGGCGATTTCGGGTTTGTCGCTTACGGGGCGTGGCGGAATCACGAGCTCCACATGGCCCTTTCGCTTTTCTTCCGGGAGCAGGCCGATGAAGCAGTGCTCGAGATCCGTGGAGCCCGTGCGCTCCATGAGCTCAGCCGGCGTTCCTGTCGCGAGGACTTTCCCCTCGTCCATTGCGACGATCCAATCCCATTGCTGCGCCTCATCCATATAGGCTGTCGCGATGACGACGCTCATGCTCGGCTGAGTCTTGCGAATATCATTGATAAGCGCCCAGAATTGGCGTCGTGAGAGCGGATCCACGCCGGTGGTCGGCTCGTCAAGGATGAGGAGATCCGGGTCGTGGACCAGAGCTCCACATAGCCCTACCTTCTGCTTCATGCCTCCCGAGAGCTTTCCCGCAGGGCGATCCGCAAAAGGCCCGAGTCCGGTGGCATCGAGCAGTTCTTTGATTTTAACGGGGCGCTCACTCGGGGAGAGGCCAAAGAGCTGCGCCATAAAGTCCACGTTGTCGTAGACACTGAGCTCCAGGTACAGGTTCTTGCCGAGACCCTGCGGCATGTATGCGATCTTCGGGCACACGGCGCGCCGGTGCCGCTGTTGCCTCATGTCGCCGCCGAGCACATCGATCTGTCCCTCCTGCATCTTTTTAGATCCCGCCATCAGCCCCAGGAGCGTCGACTTGCCGGCACCGTCCGGACCGATAACGCCGACCATGATCCCCGTTGGAATATCGACCGAGATTCGATCGAGCGCGAGCACTTTTCCATAGTGGTGTGTGACATCCCGAATTGAGGCGACGGGTTTGATCTGCAACGCCGGATATTCAACCACTGTTGCCATAGAGCACCTTAATTGGACTTCGCCGAAGATTGGGATGACTCCAGGGCGGACGTCTTCGTCGTCGGATTGATGAGGCCCTTTTCCAGCCAGCCCGGAAACGTGGCGTCAGGGGTTACCTTCACATAGCCGACGCCGCGCACGCCCGTCTTGATGCGCTCGACATAGTGCGTAACAACCTCGGCGGGTATCTGGATCTTGACGCGGAACATCAGCTTCTCACGCTCGCTCTTCGTCTCGACCTGCTTAGGCGTGAACTGCGCTTCCGGCGACACGAAGCTAACGTAGCCGGCAGCGGCCTGGTTCGGTTCGTAGTCGACAGTAATCCGCGCGGGCGCACCTGTTTTTAACCGGGCCGCCTGATCGGACGGGAGGAAGATCTCCATATAAACATCGCTCAGGTCCACGATCGTCAATGCCTTGCCGCCGGAACCGAGGACTTCGCCTGGCTCGACAAGACGATAGAGCACGCGGCCGGTCACAGGCGAGATCAGGGTTGCATCCTTGATGCGGCTTTTGGTCACTTCTACCTGGCCCTGAGCCACTCCGATCTGCTGCTGTGCAGCCTCCGCTCGCGCTTTTGCCGCGGCCACTCGTGCTTCAGCCGCGCGCTCTTTGGCTTGTGCGGCGCCCACCCGCGCATCCGCGGCGATCTGCCGCGCTTGTACGTCCTTGAGCGTCGCCTTCGTCGTAACCACGGTATTCTGACGGACGTCATACATGGATCTTGAGGTCGCATTCTCCGCAAGCATCCTGGTCTGGCGGTCGGCCTCTGTCTGCGCGAGTTGCACCTCGCCTTGCTGCTGCTCGATGGCGGCATTGGCTGAGGTGACGTCCGCATGGGCCCCAGCAGTGTCTGCGTTGGCCGCAGCGATATCCGCTTTGGCTTCGGCGATGGCGGAGTTGGCTGCGGCAAAATCTTCTCTGGCAGATGCGACGGCGGCCTGATTTTTTGCTAGCTCCTCGTCGAGCGTCGAGGTGTCCATTTCCACTAGCACCTGCCCCGGTCGACGAGGTCCCCTTCGTCCACCAGGACTTTCTTGACCCTGAGCGGTTCCTTCGCGGAGGCATCAGAGAGTTTGGCCTCGATACGGCCGTTGCCGGACACGATCCCCTCGGGCAGAGCCGACCGCTTCGATATCCAATACTTGTATCCCATGACGCCGACGGCCAAGAGGACAACTGTGATAATGATCCACTTCTTGGAAAATTTGCTGGCCATGATGTTCTTACCTCGCGGGTGGTACCGGTTACTTTATTTGGGGGGCTGCCGTCGGCTGCGTGGAGAACAAATTCCCCCAATTGGTGCGATTCTGCATCTCGGTCCTGACGGTGTCGGGGACGAAGGGCTGACCGACGCTCATCTCCCAACCGCCGCCGAGGGCCTTGTACAAACTGATGACATTCGTCGCGGCATTCGAGCGCAGATTGATCAACTGGTTGTCCTCCGCCAGTAGCGTTCGTTGAGAATCAAGCACGCGCTGATAGTCGACGGCGCCCTCCCTATATTGCATGGAGGCTAATTCGACAGACCGGCGTGCGGCCGCCACGGCGTTTTGCTGGGCAGAGGTCGCCTCCAGTGTTTTGACGAACCCTATTATGCTGTCATCCACTTCCTGCGAAGCCCTGAGCACGCTGTCCTGATACGTGGTGAGTGCTTGCTGAAATCGCGCATCCTCAACGCGCACTTGATTCTTGATGCGTCCGAAATCGAAGGGCTGCCAATAAACGCGCGGACCCACCGCAAAGAATAGACTTGCCGGGTCCAGAAAGTTGAAGGGCGGTGTACCGGGCTCGGTCGAGTGAACGCCGAGCGCGCCGGAGAGAACGAAATGCGGATAGAGATCCGCCTTTGCGATACCAATGCGTTCCGACTGTGCCATTGCGACAAGTTCAGTACTGCGGATATCCGGACGGCGCCGCAGCATATCTGCAGGAATACTCACCGCCACTTGCGACGGTGCCGCCGGGATCGTCTGCGGTCCTTGCAACAGGCTCTGGACCGTGCCCGTGGGTTGACCGAGCAAGGTGGAGAGCGCGTTTTGCGATTGAGCGAGGCCAATCTCCAGCTGAGGAATCGATGCCCGCGTACTCTCGAGCAGTTCCCGCGCCTGCGCTACATCCAATTCCGACGTAGCTCCGTTACGGAAGCGCGCATCTGCGATGCGCAGCGATTCTTCCTGGATGCGCACGTTCTGACGGCCCTGCTCGATCAACTCTTCGAACGTGCGAATAGCCACGTAAGTCCGCGCGACTTCGGCGCACAGCGATACGAGTGCGTTCTGGTAGTCGTCGATGGAACTCACATAAACGGCCTTTTGCTCTTTGATGGCTCTGCGGTACTTGCCCCAGAAGTCCGCTTCCCACGTTGCGTCGAAACCGATCTGCTCGTTCCAATAATCCTTAGTGAAAACCGGTGGTCTGTTGACTGTGGTCTTGCTGAGACCGACACGGCTGACGCTCGCAGATATGTTGTTCTGCGGCCACTGATTGCCGGTGGCTATACCGAGCGCAGCCCGGGCTTCCATGATCCGCAGCCCCGCGACCTGCAGCGATAGATTCTGGTTGTAGGCGAGCTGGATCAATCGTTCGAGCGTTGGATCGTTAAAGGCTTTCCACCATGCGCTGTCCGCGATCGGCTGAGTGGAGATCTGTGGACTGGTCATGTTCCATGTGTCGTTGACCCTCACAGGCGGCTTTCCATAGTGTGGGCCAACTTGGCACCCGATCAGCGTCAACCCCGCGCTCATTAGCGTAACGGCAGAGCGAACACCCAGGCGTCGATGAGCAGTGTCGGACTTAGATTTGCGGCCAATCGGCATGACGCGATCCTCACCTTTGTATGGCCGACGAGCGTACATGAGGCTGTCCCCTTTAAAATTAGTGGCGAAGCGTCGCACTATCCCACAATCTGCCAAGCGAGAAATTGAGGGCGCCTACTGTGAGTGGAACTCTGGGACTGGCACACAGCGTTCGAACATACGACCCATTTCGACTTGCAGACCAAACCGGGGCCTAGTCGATCAGAGATTCCCAGAGCATGGTCATCGCGATTCAGTCCAAAAATTACGCCAGCCTCTACGGACCGGCAATCAGGGAAATCCCTAGTCGGAGCGGCTTTGCTCATTTGGAATCACGAAGTAATCGTTGGTGCCGACTTTGCCAATCGCTTCTCGAACGGCCCGACAGGTTGCGTTGGCTTCAATTCATCCGGCCATCGGGTGCGCGCGTCGCGGTGTTGCTTTACCTCTAGGGAAATCCCTAGTTGTCGCTCCTTCCCAAACAGGCGTATACGCCCGAAGTGGGGGTAGATATGCTTTGCGATCGAAGAAGGGTACTAAGGTATTTGCGCAATCCATGGTCGACACCACGAAATAGGCTGACAAATAGTAGGTGGATATCTACTGCCCCAACACGATTGGCCTGCAGCAAAGAGGTAGATTATGGCCCTGTTTGTGAAGAATGAGTTGGAGGCAACGAGGGCCAGCACTGCCGATCCAATGACCAAACAAGTTCTCGACGTTGGTTCCACCAACATCTGGGCGAGCGCTCCTCTGGGTGCCACGGTCTCTCGCGGGGGTGTAGGTTTCAGCCTCTTTTCCCGTAAGGCGTCGCGTGTTGAACTGTTGCTCTTCGACCGGGAAGACGACGCTCGTCCAGCGCGCGTTATCAGTATCGATCCGGCCACAAACCGCACCTACCACTACTGGCATATCTTTGTGCCCGACCTGCAACCGGGCCAGATCTACGGATACAGGATCGACGGGCCAGTCGATCCCGCAAACGGTCTGCGTTTTGATCCCGCCAAAGTCCTTCTCGACCCCTACGGCCGGAGTGTGGTCGTCCCTACAAACTACAACCGCGAGCGGGCATGTGATGCCGGAGACAACACCGCGACCGCGATGAAGAGCGTTGTGGTCGATCCGAGCACCTACGACTGGGAGGGCGACACACCGCTGTATCGCCCATCCAGTCAAACCATCGTCTACGAGATGCACGTGCGCGGTTTCACGCGTCATCCGAGCTCTGGTGTTCCACCGGAGATCAGGGGCACTTATAGAGGTTTGATCGAGAAGATTCCCTACCTGCAACACCTCGGCGTAACGGCAGTGGAGCTGCTACCGGTATTTCAGTTCGATACTCAGAATTGCCCAAGCGGCCTGGTTAACTACTGGGGATATCAACCCATCTCGTTCTTCGCTCCTCACCGCGCTTACAGTTCGCGTCAGGATGCCAACGGTCCCGTCGATGATTTCCGCGATATGGTCAAAGCTCTTCACCGCGCCGGCATCGAGGTCATTCTTGACGTCGTATTCAATCACACTGCGGAAGGCAATCAGAACGGACCGACTCTATGTTTTCGAGGCATCGATAACAGCGCCTACTACATCCTCAGTCAGGACCAGTCATCCTATCTGGACTTCAGCGGCTGTGGAAATACCCTCAACACCAATCACCCTGCCGTTCGCCGCCTCATATTGGACAGCCTTCGCTACTGGGTTCAGGAGATGCACGTCGATGGATTCCGCTTCGATCTCGCCTCCGTCCTCTCCCGCGACTCCAACGGCCACATGATGGCCAATCCGCCTATCCTCTGGGATATAGAGTCCGATCCGACGCTTGCCGGGACCAAGGTGATAGCCGAAGCCTGGGACGCAGCTGGACTCTATCAGGTAGGCGACTTCGTCGGCGATAGCTGGAAGGAGTGGAACGGACGCTTTCGTGACGACGTACGCAGCTTTTTTCGAGGCGACAAGGACATGGTGTATCGTTTCGCCGACCGCGTGCTTGGCAGCCGGGAGATCTATGGCCATGAGACACGTGAGGCAGAGCAGAGCGTAAATTTCGTGACCTGCCACGACGGATTCACTCTCAACGATGTCGTGTCTTACAACCACAAGCACAATGAAGCGAATGGCGAAGACAACCGCGATGGTGGGGACGACAACCGAAGCTGGAACCACGGAGTCGAAGGTCCGACGGATGATCCAGCAATCGAGGCGCTGAGAAACCGACAGGTCAAAAACCTGCTCGCCGTCACTCTGCTGTCCTTCGGCATGCCCATGATTTTGATGGGAGACGAAGTGCGCCGGACGCAGCAAGGCAACAACAATGCGTATTGTCACGACAACGAGAACGTCTGGTTCGATTGGGCATTAGTCGAAAAGCATCGTGATGTGCATCGCTTCGTCCACCTGCTCATAGCGAGACGCCTGCTGCGAGACATAGGTCCCGAGCGCCAGCGCATGACGCTGAATCAACTCATCAGCGGAGCATTGAAGGACTGGAATGGCGTAAGACTCCATCAGCCTGATTGGAGCTGTGACTCACACACCATTGCATTCTGCGCTGATATAGCCAACCCCCACCGGCTCGTCTACTTCATCTTCAACGGCTACTGGGAGGCACTCGACTTCGAACTCCCGCCCCTCGACGACGGAGACAAAAATCCCTGGTGCCGATGGGTCGATACGTATCTCGACTCACCCGAAGACATCGTTGAATGGCAGGACTCCATACCAGTCGTCAGCAGGAGCTACCGGGTAGGCCCTCGCTCGGTGGTGGTCCTTTGGGCACGCTCGGGCTAGCCTATCGTGCAGCCTGAACGTAACAGGTAGAAGGCGAGTCTTTTCACTGTGCGAACCGGCCCATCCGCCAGGCGGCGTTTGATAGGTAGTAGCAACATACGCCTCATCAATCGCAAGATTACACGCGGCACCCGTTTGACAAAAGTGCGGCCCAGACACCCCCAGATCGGACCACAAATCTCACGCTCTGAGCACCGCATCGCCGATGCCCCCCTACGAAGTCCAAGCCTAAGCCATGTGATTCGAATACTTTGCACACTTTTCGCCGGGGGCCTTCCGCCCCCGTAGCGGACCTCGAATTTGGGTGATAGTGAATTCTATTTAGGCGCTATGCTTTCGATCGCGAAGACATGGTATCGCCATGGATGGAGATCCAGATATAGCCCTCGAGATTGGAGTTCATTCCCGTCCCGATCGTAGGAAGCGGCGCTAAGCAGATCGCGCAATCTAAACTGTTCGCCGCCGAGACAGGAGAACGGCAGCTTTACGTAACACTGACTCTCGTGAGGCGCATAGTTTACGGTGACCAGCAGGCGCTCGCCATCGGGACTTTGCCACGCGAAGGCGATAAAAGAGTCGGATGACCAATTGCCCTCCCAAGAGGAAACACATTCGAGTAGCTGCCACTGGCCACCGCGAAGAATGGGATGGCGCAACAGGTCCAGCAAATGAGCATAGAACTGCTGAAGCTTCAAGTCAGTGGGTTCGATCGGTCCCCGAACCAGGTGAGGCGAGATGCGTTTCGTGCGCCCCTCGAACTCTCCCTGGTGAAAGAAACGCAGTCCTGGAGATAGAAACGTAATGACTGCGGCGGCTTCATGTTTTTCCCTCGGGAAGGTCACCGCTGCCCGTGCCTCGTCATGGTTTTCGAGGAAGCGCGCCATCTTACTCTGATAGTCGAGCCCGGCGTAGAAGTGTTCGCGAACGGGCCGGGTCTCTCCCGCGTGTAACCGGTCATACAGTCGCTTGTCGTAGGTGTAGTTGAAGCCCTGCTGCTGCAGCGTCCATTCCAGGTCCCAGTAGACTTCTGCGATGAAAGAGAATCCCGGCACGCGCTCTCGCACTCGCTGCGTAGCTTTCGGCCAGACGGCTCCGATGGAGTACCCCAGGTTCGTTCAAAGACATCGGGCAGCACCAGCATTGCCATGTCGCAGCGCACAGCGTCACACTGTGCGGCAATCTTCAGGAGTTGTCCGATCATCACTTCCTGCGTGGCAGGGTTCGAGTAGTTAAGTTGAAGGGAATCTGGCCAACCTGCAAAATAGGGGTCGCGCCCGTAGGCAAGGATAAGGTCGCCACCTGTCCGCCTGACCCGGGTATAGTTCTGCGGCGCCCGTTCTAAGTCCCGTTCCGTTCCGGGGACGTAGTACTCGGGGTGCTCCTCGACCCAAAGATGATCTGGGGCCGTATGGTTGCAAACGAAGTCGAGAACTAACCGCAAGCCGCGTTGACGAAGGCGTTCACGCAGGCGCGCCAGTGCGGCATCTCCTCCCAAGTCACGGTGCACTGTGTAACTGCTGATCGCGAAACCGGAACCGGCGATGTCTTCCTCACGCAGGTCTGGCAAAGTCTCTTGGAATTCCTTTCGCCATTCCGGATTGCTGCGCGAAAGCTGTTGTCCGGCAGTGCCGGTCTGCCAGACGCTGAGGAACCATATCCAGTCAAACCCCATTTCGGCAAAACGGTCTAATTCAGCATCTGGAATATCGTCCAGTGTGGCAGTCCTGCCTAGCCCCTTCGAGAGATCTGTCATCCACACGCGCGTGTTGATCTGGTAGAGAGAGGAATATAGAGGCAAGGAAGGGAGCGCCTTCTCTCGTGCCATAGTTGCCGTGTTTGTTTCCTTAGGTTGAAATTGAGGCGCCTTCGCTATTCGCGTCTTGCTCATGACCTGCTCAAGTGCTTCTGCCATGTCCTTATCCTTTCCGATCGCGTGGCTTTGCGGGCCAACACTCCGCAACCAAGATCCAGAGCGACTCGTCAACTTCCCGGGACCTCCACGGGTTGGTACTTGAAGCTCAAGACAAGGGTATCGAGACTGAACATCAGGACCCAGAGGGGAAAGAGCAACGCGACCCAGCGCGTAACCTCGATGCCAACCAACAGTACGATGGCGATCGTGATTGCGGAAATTGCCAACCAGCGCGGGATGAAGCGAGTGCGCAACCCGATGGTCGCTGTGGAGACCATGAACACGGCTGCCATCCGCATGGCATAACTGTTCATGATGAGAGAAGCTATTTTGAGGGCGAGCTCCCAAGTTTCCAGCGACGTCTTGGTCTGGGCCGTGGCAGCATCCGTGACGATGGCCTCTGTGATGCCGCTGGCTACAAAGAGCAATGCGGTGAACAGCAGACCGCTGCCCAGAAACACTGTAGCGAAGAACCGGTCCTCGCTCTGGCCGATACGGTCTCGTACCACCCCGATGAGCCACAGAAATGCGATGCCCGCGAAAGGAACCAGGCGTAGCGCCCATGCGATGCGTGGATCGGTAAGCCATGCGCGAGAACCGACCAACTGAGAACCCGCTGCTAGCCTCAGCGACACCAGTATTGTTGTCAGCAGCACAGCAAATATGACTCCGGCAATCGCTGCTGCACGAGGGGTTCGCAACGCATTGCGCATGATCACGACATCATGTTCCATCTCGTGCTTCCTTTAGCCCGTTCCTCCACGGCGTCGGACGATATTTCAAACCAGATGCCATTTTGCCGCGTCTCCTGGGCGATCTTTCGATCTAGATCTTCTGCGCGGGAGCTTCCTGAAATACGGCATTCCTGCCGGCGGCAAGAACCATCTCCTGATTCATCGAGGCGAGCATTTGCATGAGGCGTGCGATGACGCCAGTCCAACCCGTCTGGTGGCTGGCTCCCAGCCCGGCGCCGTTATCGCCATGGAAGTACTCATAGAACAGGATGTAGTCCCGCCACTGTGGATCCTCCTGGAACTTGTGAGTTCCGCCGTAGACCGCCCGGCGGCCATCCTCATCCCTCAGGAATATATTTGCAAGTCGACGCTCGATCTCCTGTGCGACCTCATATAGATTCATATACTTCCCTGAGCCGGTTGGGCACTCGACAGTGAACTCATTACCGTAGTACGCGTAGTAGTTAAGCAGACCCCTGAGGATAAGGTAGTTGACCGGCATCCAGATGGGCCCACGCCAGTTAGAGTTGCCGCCAAACATACCGGTGTCGGACTCCGCAGGCAAGTAGTTCACCCGGAACTCCTGGCCACCGACGTCGAACACGAAGGGATGATTGGCATGGAAGCGAGAGAGAGAACGTATGCCGTAAGGGCTCAGGAATTCATTCTCATCAAGCAGCTTCTCCAGTACCCTTCGGAGCCTTGTTTCGTTCAGCACCGCAGCAAGGTGCCGTCCTGCATACCCTTCCTTCGAAGGGTCGTGGATGGCGGCGATGAGTTCCGGTCGAGCTGAGAGGAAGTTCTTGAACCGTCCTTTTAGCTCCGGGACCTCCTTGAGGAGCTTCCCGTCAAAGAAAGTGACCGCACAAAGAGGAAGCAATCCGACCATAGAACGAACTTTCAGCCGCTGTGCGCTGCCGTCGGGCAGTTTGAGCACGTCGTAGAAGAATCCATCTTTCTCATCCCACATTCCCGTATCATCGCCGGCGTGGATCATTGCTGATGATATCCAGAGGAAGTGCTGGACGAACTTCTCCAGCATGTCTACATACGCCGCTGGCCGGTCCGAAGCCAGCTCTATGGCAATCTGGAGCATATTCTGGCAGAAGAGCGCCATCCATGCGGTGCCGTCGGCTTGCTCCAGGTGTCCGCCGGTAGGTAGCGGGGAGCTGCGGTCGAAGACCCCAATATTGTCCAGCCCGAGGAAGCCCCCTTCGAAGACGTTGCTGCCTTCACGATCTTTGCGGTTCACCCACCAGGTGAAGTTGAGCAGCAGCTTGTTGAAGGAGCGCTGGAGCCAATCCACATCACCTTTGCCGCCATTGCTGGCCTTCTCCGCCAGATAAGTCACGATTGTGGAAAAGGCATGCACCGGCGGGTTAACGTCGCCGAAGTTCCACTCGTAGGCGGGAAGCTGGCCGCTCGGGTGAAGGTAGCTCTCGCCGAGCATCAGGTTGAGTTGCCCCTTCGCGAAGTCCATGTCGACCATGCTCAGGGCCTGAACGTGAAAGGCGAGGTCCCAGGCCGCATACCAGGGATATTCCCACTTGTCTGGCATCGACAAGATATCGGCATTGTTCATGTGGTGCCAGCGATCGTTACGCGGCGCAGGCTGGTGTCCTCTTTTGAGCGGATTGGCATTGTGCTCGTCGAGCCATCGGTTAACGTCATAGTAGAAAAATTGCTTGGACCACAACATCCCGGCTAGCGCCTGCCGCATGACATTTGCCTGATCGCCCGTCATCGATGGCGGAGTGATGGCTGCATAAAATTCATCTGCCTCCCGCTTGCGCGCTTCAAAGATCGCCGCGAAGGGCGTTCCAAAATGGCCGTCGCCTTCGCGCTTGGGCTTGGCGAGTGCCACTGGGGTCAGATCCGAAAGCCTTAGCCTCACGACCTCGCTCCCACCGGGATTGATGGTGAAATGATAATGCGCCGCCGCCTTCGTCCCTTTCTTCTCTGGATTCACCATCCCCTGCTGATTGTGCACGACATAGTTATTGATTCCGTCTTTAACATACGGGGTTCGATTGGGAGAGCCAAAGAGACGCTCATTGTTGGTTTCATTTTCCGTGAAGAGCAACTCCGGCTTGCCTTCACAGTAAAGAAAGCGATGTCCCAGCAAGGCATCTACGGCGCGGATCACGCCCTCTTCGCCAGTCCCCTTGATCTCTTCAAGCATCGGTTGCTCGGAACCTGTTCCCCACGACCACTCATTCCGGAACCACAATGTCGGCAGGATGTGAAGATCCGCCGGCTCTGGTCCGCGATTGTGGACGGTGACTGTGATCAGGATGTCTTCTGCTGACGCTTTCGCATACTCAACAAATACGTCGAAGTAGCGATCGTGCTCGAACACACCAGTATCGAGCAGCTCGTACTCCATCTCCAGCCGGGTCCTATGGCGGTTCGTCCCTACAAGATCGCCATACGGATACTCGGCCTGCGGGTACTTATAGAGATATTTCATATACGAATGCGTCGGCGTGCTGTCGAGATAGAAGTAATACTCCTTGACGTCTTCCCCGTGGTTGCTTTCACTGTTGGTTACGCCGAACATACGTTCCTTGAGGATGGGATCTCTGCCGTTCCACAAAGCCAGCGAGAAGCAGAGGCGCTGCTGGTCATCCGATATCCCGCCCAGCCCATCCTCTCCCCAGCGGTAAGCTCTGGATCGGGCCTGATCATGGGTGAAGTAGTCCCAGGCGTTGCCGTTATCGCTATAGTCCTCACGTACTGTCCCCCACTGACGCTCACTCAGGTAAGGCCCCCACTTCTTCCAGGGAGCGGTTGCTGCCTTCGCTTCTTGCAGTCGTGAATCTTCTGGATTCGTGCTCATGACTCATCCTTTCGTCAACATCCTGTGAGATCGAGGCCTTCTAGTGAGAGAGATCAGCGGGGGTCAACCGATTCCTAAGCCCGCTAGCTACTCGGGCATTACGTGCCGGTGCGGGTGTTGCATTTCTGGACTTCATTGACTCGCATACAGCCGGTAGGAATCAGGCTGGCTGAACCGAGAGACGTGCACATGATCCATCACCGCTTCTTTGTCGTTCTCTATCGCAACTGCAAAGAAGGCCCACTCTAATCTCCATCTGGGAGCACACCCACTAGGAAAACTCCCAACTAGGGAAATCCCTAATTGCAATAGAACAATCAGTCCGAACGAATTCGCATGATGCTTCGCCGGAAAGAGCCTGAAAGGCAGGGCTTAGAGAGTTAAACTCTTGCGCGAGAGTTAACTTGTTCGATCAGGGCATCATGCTTTTAGCTGGAAGCTACGAAGCCAGTCGGTGGATCTCGGCACCGCACGTTCACTGCATGGCGGCATTGTGTCAATCAGGGACGACCATCTTGTCCGATTTGGATGCCGTAATCTACTTGTTCCCGAACGTCCAGCCCAGCCCTGAACTGGCTCCATAGTTGCTGCCTGCCGAATGCTTTGGTGGCTGGTTGTCCCAGTTCCCGTAGAAAGACAGATTCCAGGTGAAGTTACCAAAAAACTTGAGATAGTAGGACATATTTGTGTTGGTATACACACGCCCGGGATTCGATAGCGCCGGAAAAACATTCGCTTTGACAGCCAGCTTACTCTTATCGAATTTAAAGAACTCCAAGTCGGCAGCGGCCATTCCGAGGACAATCTGTTGCGCTCCTTGAATCTCTGCGGATGGAGAGTATTCTGTGCTTTGCCAAGCCAATCCACCGGCCACAGCAATCGTGGCATGATTGGAGTTCTTTATATAACGTCCGATGCCGCCTCCTATATTGGACTGGAGTTGAATATCCTGCTCAGAGCTTTGCAGCCAGTTGCCTATGCCGATGTAGAACCAGTTGTTCCGATCCAGGAGGTGCCGAACATCAAGCGACGCGTTGTTTCGGGTCGAGGTCGAAACGCCGGTGCTTCCTGCAAGTGTGGAATCGAACGATGCGCCTGCACTCCAGCGCTCCCGGGGATAGCTCACCTGCGTTCCCAGGGTGTATTGTGTCGACTCGTTGCCTTTGGAATAGATCAACCCGGAGTTGATGCTGCCGTTGAACCTTTGCAGAAAGCGGTCCGACGTCTGGTTGATGTTCACGATTCTTTGTCGTTCGATGACCACATTTTTCTCCGCAGCCTCTGCTATCCCGATTCGTACAGGCCTGTCGCCCCCGGTATCCGCCGTGGAGAGGGTTCCGGTGTAGACGGAACCATTCTGTGTTTTCACTATGAATAACTGTTTGCTCTCCAGATGACGCACCTTAGACCAATCAACCGAGGCAGTGCCATCAATGTAATCGACGCTGACATAGAGCACGCTCGCATCTAGGCCCTTTATCTCGCAGGTTACCCTGTCACCGTTGTTCATGATAAGCACGTCCGTCTTGTCGCGCGCATAAAGAGGCGTAACGAGAACAAGTGCGCAGGAGAAAATTGCCGCTGAAATCTTCATAGAAGTGCCCACCTTGGCAACTGGAGTGGCTTGGGAGGCAGTGATTCGACTCGGTACTAGCGAATCACTTCTGCTTGGCCAATGGACTCGTCGTCCATTCTGTACCGGAAGGTATGATTCTTCTTCTTACGGCCTCAAACACGATCCTGAATCCCTACTAAATACTATTTATGCGTTGTGGTAATCGCAGTCGGTGTAACGAAGGCTTCTGCTCATAGAAATGTTGTGCTTCGGAAGCGCACCGACCAGCAGAGGCGATTTTCCGAGCAACTCCGCTGGCCAGCCAATCTTCCCTATCGGATCCCCACGGGTTCTGGCCTCCGTAACTGAGCGAGTGTTCTTCTTTCGAGTTGCCGGCTCAATCCCTGAATAATGGTGACGACAGGATTACCTGTTTACAGCGCTGGATTCATAGTCAACCATGGTCGCGCCGCCGGTAAGCTAGGAGAACTCCCAGTGGTGCTTCGCAGTTCGTCGTCGGAAAATATCACGAGGATAAATCGGCGAGCTAGAAACCCGTACATGGATGACACTGTGCTCCCCCAAACGGCCACACCGGGAGCTTTCCTAGCTAGTGGGCGTCAGGATCAAGGTCTACATTTCACCACGTTTGTAGTCGTGAGCTGAAACGGCCACGCGCGGGGTGCTCCTGCTTTAGCTCGGAGGGGAGAGGTAGGCAGAAGGAATGGTTTCTGCGCAGACTTCGGAGGCGACGATATGAAAAGTGCACCCCCCCGGATCGTACCCTCCGCGATCCGTCAGCACGGGACTCTTCTTGTGGTCATCCTGATCTGTCTCGCTTCGATCTCGGGTGTGGCACAGGATAATTCGGCCCGGGAGAATAGTCCCAAAGTCGGTCTGGTGCTGGAAGGCGGAGGTGCGCTTGGCCTCGCCCACATCGGAGTTATCGAATGGCTGGAGGAGCACCATATACCGGTCAGCTATATTGCTGGGACGAGCATGGGTGGGCTAGTTGGCGGGATTTACGCTACGGGGCGCAGTCCCGCTGAGGTACGTGAGCTGGTCGCCTCCATTGACTGGAACGCAGTGTTGCGCGGCCAGGTGCCATTCACAAATTTGAATTTCCGCCGTAAGCAGGATTCCGTTGTTTACCCTGGCTCTATAGAGTTCGGCGTGAAAAACGGCGTTCGATTTCCTGAGGGCTTCAATTCGGGGCAGGAGGTCCAGTTCATTCTCGATCGCGTTGCGCTGCCATATTCCGGCGTGGAGAACTTCGATCAGTTGCCGATTCCTTTTGCTTGCGTTGCGACCGACCTCGTCTCCAATAAGGAATATGTCTTCCGCCAAGGAGATTTCGCGACTGCCTTGCGTTCCACGATGTCTCTACCAGGCTTCTTTTCGCCGGTCCGCGTTGATGGTCATGTTTTTACCGACGGCGGTTTGCTCAACAATCTTCCCGTAGATCTGGCCAAACAGATGGGCGCAGAGATTACCCTTGCTGTCCATCTTGAGACCCAGCCAATGTCGGCGAAAGAATCCCCATCTTCCTTCGGCGTCCTGGGAAGATCCATCTCCGTGACGATCGCCGCCAATGAAGTCCGCAGCATGGAAATGGCGGACGTGCTGATCACCATCCCGCTCGCCAAGTTCGGCAGCATGGACTACAGCCAGGCCGACGCTTTGATAAAAGCTGGCTACAACGCCGCACAAAGTAAGGCAGCAGTTCTATCCCGGTTCTCGGTTGATGAAGCCACTTGGCAAAAATATCTGACGGACCGCACCGCACACCGCCGGCAAGCCCCGCGGCCGGGGTTCGTAGAAGTCGCTGGAACCGACGCTCACAGCGCAAAAGCCATCCAAAAAAACTTTCAGCCAGCGATCAACCAACCCGTGAATACCGACGAAATGCAAAAGACAATTCAGGACATATTAGGCGAGGGCCGCTATGCCAGTCTGAACTACACCATGGTCGAAAAGAATGGCATACACGGGTTGCATATCCAGGCGAACGAGAAAAGCTACGCACCGCCAATCATCCGGCCTCAAATCACACTTGATGGCTCGCAGTACAACAATGTGCTCTTTAGTCTGGGTGGCCGGATTACCTTCCTCAATATCGGCAGCTACGGATCGGAACTACGTAACGATGTCATTGTGGGTTCCGAATACGGCATTCGCACCGAGTACTTTCACCCGGTTAGCGTGGGCAGCAAATGGTTCGTTGCCCCCACAATTCTTTTCGACAGCAACGCGTATAACGCCTATAACAGCGACGGCAGCCTTGCTTCTGTCTACCGAGCCAAACGCGCGGGCGGTGGTGTGGATATTGGCTACCTGCTCGGCCGAAGCCAGGAGTTTCGGATCGGCTATTACTCCGAATATCTGAAGTACTCGCTACAGGTAGGAAGACAAACTGAGCCTACGGTTTCGGGGCGGGAGGGTTACGCTCAATTTCAGTACACGCTGCTTCACGTGAACGATCCCGTGATACCAACGGCTGGTCAACTTGCTGCATTCAACACGCGATGGACTGAGGCCTATCCCAACCCGTCCAAGGCTTACACCATATCCGCTTTTCCTTCGAGTCAAGGAGGCTTCTCGTATTTCGTTCCGCTAAGTAAACGCAACACTCTTGTCTTGTCCGGAGGCGGGGGCACCGTCTATGGAACCAGGAACTCCAACATCGGCCTTCCCGTGTTCTCCATCGGTGGCCCCCGTCTTTTCGCCGCCTACGGCACCAATGAGATCCTGACTAACGAATACGCCTACGGGCAACTAGGCTACGTGAGAGAATTAGCGACGCTGCCACCTATTCTGGGGGGAAATCTGTATTTTTTGGGGCGCGTCGAGGGCGGCACCTATCAGCGATTCGATACTCCTGTCGGCCTGCCAACTCAGTACCGTCATCCCGCTGATGGTGTCGCCGGGCTGATTGTCAATACCATCTTCGGCCCGGTTTTGGTCGGCGGCGCTGTCGGTGACGCAGGGCGCCATCGCTTCTTCTTCCTGGTCGGCAGAGTGTTCTAGCAGCGAGAAGATGCCGTAGCCGCCAGGTTGATGTGAGACCTTGATGCATTTTCTAGACGCGGGATGAATCGACTCTCCAAGAGGAGGCTCCCTTTTGTGTCGGGCCGACTGTATGGGGACGAGGTAAATCAGAGATTTATTGCCGTCCGATAGATGCCCGGAGACTATTTCGTTCCGGTTCGGGACTCGCCTGGAGAACGAACCGTGTCCTCGCCGTGGCGGAGTTCGGTCACGTTACCGCCAATCTCGCTTGCCTCCTGGTCAACGCCTGCGTCTGTTGACAGGTATATCAAACGGGCGGGCGCTGCGAACCGAGTACCGGCAGCTTCAACAATTTCGGCTATCTTCAGCAGGATGTCCTGCCGAATCCCGGTGAACTCAGCCCAGTCACCTGTCTTGCCATAGGCGAACAGCTCGAATTGGAAGGCCGCTCCATCAAAACCGATGACGCGAACTCTAGAGCTTCCTGCTTCGATCGCGGGGTGTTCGTCAAGCATGATCTTCACACGTTCCAGCACGAAGCGAAGTTGTCCGGCTTGGGTCTCCATTCGCAGAGAGAAGTTCTGATTCATGAGTAATTTCGGGCGGGCCCTCATGTTCTCGAACTGCATCTGTGCAAGTACTCCATTCGGAACTACGAGTAAATTCTGATCGAGCGTCCTGAGCTTGAGAGAGCGTAGTCCGATATCTTCAACGGTGCCCAGCCGATCCCCGACCTTGCAGAAGTCACCTACGTTTACCGCCTTATCCAGCAACAAGGAAACTCCGCCTATGAGGTTCTCAAGTGTTTTCTGAGCCCCCAGGGCGACAGCTAGTCCGCCGATCCCGAGACCGGTAAGGGCTGTCTTCACGTCGAGCCCAAATACGGCCAGTATTGCGACCACAGCGAAGAGGAACATTATGATGTGCGTGAGACGGTGTAGCAGGATGACCACCGACTCCCCGCCCCTGCTACTCACTCGCGTGCGTTCCAACATCCGACGGAAACCCTGATCCGTAATCCTTGAGATGAGCCACGCCACGCATCCCACCATGAGCGCCGTCAAAAAACGGAAGTAGTGGGCGCGATACAAGAGCGGCGCCTGGATCCAGTAGACAAAGATTCCGTGCATCACGCTCGCAGTGATGCATCTTAGAGGCATGCCGATTGGTGTCTGCCATACGGATAAAAACCGGCGTTTGCGAACTCGGCACCAGATTCGTCTGGGCATACTCACTACAAGCGCAAACAACCATGCCAGCAACCAGGAGATCGGAATTGAGAGTAGCCATGCCAGCCATTGGTTCAGAGACATGCCCAGCATTCGTCGACTGCCAAAAGCAGTCTTCGTAATTCCAGCGCCCGGCTTGGGCGTCTCGTTTTTCATTGCTTCGACGAGATTCGGAACGAGATCGACAGTCTGCTGAGAGATCAGCCAAATTTTTCCTGAATCTGGATCCTCCACCCGAACCAGAAGCACGTCTGTATTCTTGCCGCCTACGTCCAGCACGCCTGCACGGGCCTGGCCCGGCGGAAGTCCAGGTTCAACTGTTCCACTGGGATCATCGCTCAACAGGCCGATGTTGCTTTCAAATCTTGGGAGCAATTTCTCGAAACTCTTCGCTGATTCTTCTGCTGATTCCCCGTCGTGCCCCGGAGGCAATTGCAGATATCGAGCGGCGGTTTTGAAGTCCAAACGTCCCTCGTACTTCAGAAAACCCATCACTGCTCCACGAGGAGTTGCCCGTCCGAGTGGATCAACGGGCACTGCAGGTTCCACTATTGTGGGCGGGGCAGCCGGAAACGAAGGAACCTGCGCTGGCGAATGCGCCGACGAGCCTACCGAGAAACAAAGAGCAACAGCCAGACCGAGAGCGTACGTACCACTACCCAACCTGCTTCTTCCCGCTTGGATCTTGTTCAGGCAAGGCATATGTCTTCCGATCGCCGGGATTGCCAAATCTGCCGCCCTAAAGTCGTGTTTCTATGGATAAGCATTACAAAGGTACCGTTTTGTCCTTCTTCTGAACTTGCAAAGCACGGATACAGAGGGCTGCGAGCTTCATAATCGCTTCACAACCCATGTCTGCACGAATGCGTGTGCGATTCACATGTATCTGAGAAAAAGACAGCCAAACCAGTTAGCTCCGTCGGCAAGTATGGGGTAGAGAGATCACCGATCCTCGGACGCTCCATCGAGCAGCCGTCGTAACTAACGTGAATTTGAGGAGAGAAGACCCGTGCTTGCCTGCGCGGGTCCGCCACAACGAAGATGTTTGTCGGCAGTCGATGTAGAAGGATGAATCGCGGGCATCTACCTGTTCCAAAGGTGAAGTATCGAACGATAAAATTTCTCATACATGCGCCGAGTATCAACTCGTACTGACCGACACCTAGTGAGTTAGGTCCCTCGGAGATGGCCGATGGTCATCTGTTATCTTCTTCAGATAGATATGCTGGGCTCTGCTCACCGACAATTGGGAAAAACCCTAATAGGTCTTTGGTCCGCCCCTTGATGTGAACCGCCAGGGTGAAGATCGCCACGATCTCCATGTATATTGTTTCGTTCCCGCGACGCGCATCGGCACAATGATGCTGTGTTGAAAGCAGGAAGAGTACACTGTCAGTCATCTCGGGCTCTGCATAAGCGGTTGAGTGTCATCGCATCTCGATGAATACGATTGAGCGCCATTACGGCACGCAAGAACGCTACTCCCGATGGATATACATCGGGTTTTGTCCTTCCTCACGCTGGATTAGTGTCGCGCTATTGTCGCTTGTCTCGATCATGGCAGCCCTGCATGCCGCCGCGGAAAGCGGTCGTCGTAAAAACATTTTGATAATCACAGAAGTGAGCGAGACGCATCCAGCGATCGCCATGATCACAAATGAGATTCGCGACGGCCTGGCTGGTAACGGTAAATACGATATCGAATTTTTCACTGAAAGTCTGGATACGACAATCTTTCCCGGCGCAGCCGCGCAGCGTGACATTCAAGACTCAATCTTGCGGAAGTACCGAGAATTGAATCTCGATGTCATTGTTGCCGCCGGGACGGGGCCTATTCGGTTTCTCTCGACTTCCGCAGAACCCTTATTTCCGAAGCTGCCAGTGGTGATTTGTGCCGGGATTGTAGATGTGGAGGGTCCGCGCAAGCTTGACCCTCGCTTTACGGGAACATGGCTGTCCTCTGACCCCGTAGCAACCCTGAGCGTCGCCGTGCATCTGTTTCCAGGTTCGAAGCACGTGGCCCTTGTGGGCGGATCTTCTGCCTTCGATCTTGCGAACCTGGCGGTAACCCGAGCAGGCTTACAAACATATGGATCCAGGTTCGACGTTATTGACCTGACTGGTCTGGGGATGCCGGAGCTTCTCAAGGGATTGCGACAACTCCCACCTGACACAATTGTCCTCTATAGTTCCTATTTCACAGACGCGTCCGGGAGACCCTTCCTGAACGCAACAGTCGCACTTTCAGCAGTCGCACAAGCCGCCAACGCACCTGTCTTCGGTATGTCCGACAGCTATCTTGGCCACGGGATTGTCGGTGGCAAGGTCATGAGCTTCGCGGAACAAGGACGCGTCACGGTAGGACTAATCAACGAACTCCTCGAGGGGAAGCGCCCGGAGGAGCTTCCCCTCAGCACGTTGCCGAATTCATACATGTTCGATTGGCGAGAGTTGCGGCGTTGGCATATTGATGACAGTTTGCTTCCCCCAGGAAGTCTTGTCCTTCGCCGAGAGGCAACCTTCTGGGAACGAAAGGGTGAGCGAATCGCCTTTTCGGTGTTTATCGCAGGCGGGATGGTGACTATGTTCCTGTATCTGCACAGAAAGCGAGAACAACTCCGGCACGCAAGGAGTGCGCAATCTGAGCTCAGTGGCTTGTTGATCCTTGCGCAAGAGCAGGAAAGGGGCCGTGTCGCGCGAGAGCTCCACGATGATTTCAGTCAACGGATTGCCCTGCTGACACTTGGATTGGAGAACGTCGCCGAGACTATCCCAAACTCGCCACTGGATGCGGACCGGCAGATACACGACCTGCTGAATGCCACGAGTGAGCTCGGAGGAGACCTGCACACACTCTCTCACCGATTACACTCGTCCACATTGGAAAGTTTAGGGCTCGCTCCAGGAGTGATGGCTCTATGCAAGGAATTCCAGGCGCTACAAAAAGTGCAGGTGGATCTCGAATATGGAGATATCTCAAGGGCCACCGATCCCGACACCAATCTTTGTATCTACCGGATCATTCAAGAGGCATTGAGGAATGTGAAGAAGCATAGTGGAGCAGCTAGGGCAGAGGTTAAGCTGAGGATGGACGGGAACAAGATTCATATTCTTGTAGCTGACCACGGCAAGGGATTCGCTCCGGACGCCGCCCTCCATAAAGGACTTGGAGTGAGAAGCATGGAGGAACGAATACGAATGCTGGGAGGGGTCTTCCGTGTCCGCTCGTGGCCGGGCGACGGAACTCGGGTGGAAGCCTGGGTGCCTCTTACACCGAGCGATCGAAAGCCCGAAACGGACGCAGATTCATAACGAAGAGATGGGATTTAGAAGGATGGGCTCTCTCGGGATGAGGACAAACTAGACTAGTTTGATACAACGCGCAGAAAAGTGTGGTATATATCACCAACGGCCCACCCTGCTGCGTTGGAACGTGATGAAGTGTTCCGATTGATCTTGTTCTCTTGTGAATGCCCTTTGTAATCATCGAGGTTCTTCCGGAGACGAGGAGGATATTTCAATGGAAAGAGCGGCCCCAGAGCGGCCGGGCCCACGCTTTCTTATCGCGGATGACCACGCGATATTCGCTGAAACCTTCAAAAGTTTTTTGCAGTCGCACTATTCCGTTGTTGGCGTGGTTGGCGACGGCAAGACACTCATTGATGAGGTCAGCCGGTTGCGACCGGACATCGTGATCGTCGACATAGGCATGCCGGTTCTTAACGGTCTTGAGGCTGCGAGGCGCCTCCATCATACGTTCCCCAAGATGAAGTTTGTCTTTCTCACAATGTATGACGACCCTAACCTTGCAGCAGCTGCGGTACAGGAATTTGGCCCTGTTGGCTTCGTGCTGAAGCATTCGGGAGGCGTAGAAGTCCTGAAGGCTATTGAGTCCGTACTTCGCGGCTGCTCTTACGTGACGGCGAAGCTAAAGTCCGAAGATTGGGTGGAGGCAGGTGCGAGGGCGCGGCAGTTCTCCCGCGCGCTGACTCCCCGGCAGCGAGATGTCCTGCAGCTCTATGCTGAAGGTCATTCGATGAAGCAAATCGCGGGATTGCTCTCCGTAAGCCAAAAGACAATCGAATTCCATAAGCACCACATCATGGAGTCATACAGTCTCAGCAGCAATGCAGACCTGGTCCTATTTGCGTTGAAACAGGGGCTCATTTTCATCGAGCCCGCGACGTCTGCCGGAAAGATCCTCTGATTCGTTCCAACCCTCGCCTGCGCGCGATCAATACTTGGGGATTCCCCCAATAGCGTAGTGACGAAGAAGACCGCAGAATCACCGTAATGTCTTCCGACTGGGCTGCTGTACGCAGCCCTTTAACCACGAGTGGCGGTCACCAGTCAGCGAAAGAAAGCCTTGAATCGCGCGCGCATACTTTTAGCCGATGATCATCCGCATCTGTTGGAGGCCGCAACAACGTTGCTGACTCCCTACTTTGATGTGACTGGAGCCGTGCGCGACGGTGGAGCTTTAGTATCCGAGGCACTCCGCCTGAAGCCCGATGTGATTGTTGTAGATATCACAATGCCGGTACTGAGCGGCATTGACGCCGTCCGCAAGTTGAGAGAAATGGGGTCAACCGCTCGATCGGTATTTCTGACGATTCACGCGGAAGAGGAGTTTATGGCTGCGTGTAAGGCGGAAGGTGCGCTCGGCTACGTGCTTAAAACGAAGATGAAGACCCAACTAATACCCGCAATTTGGGCCGCTTTAGCTGGGGAGCATTCCATGTAATGGTTGTCTCCGGGTGAAGGGCTCCGATCCGTATAGGGATTCCCCTAATTGTGAGAGCGCCTAAAGGAACCTACCGTAACCGTTATTGAGTCTCCAGGTGTCCTCAGATGGAACGAACTCTCGTGAGAATCGTCATGAATTACACAACCCTGTTATGTGTTGTGCTTCTCGTGCCTGGCGACATGACCGCATTGGCCCAGTCTCAAGCTCAGCCGTCCACCCAGTCACAGCCAGCTGCCAGCTCTGCACAGCCGGAAAAACCTGCAACGCCGGATCAACTGGACTCGCTCGTCGCTCCGATTGCGCTGTACCCTGATCCCCTTCTTGCGCAAGTACTCGCCGCCTCGACTTATCCCTTGGAGATCGTTCAACTTCAGCAATGGCTGCTGAAGCATAAGGACCTGAAAGACAAGCAGTTGGTTGACGCTGTCCAAAAAGAAGATTGGGACCCAAGCGTACAGGCGTTGGCGCCAATGCCTGATGTGGTCAAACGGTTGGGGGACGACATCCAGTGGGTCACGGATCTGGGGAACGCTTTTCTAGCGCAGCAATCGCAAGTGATGGACGCCGTGCAGCGAATGCGGATGAAAGCGCAAGGCACTGGAAATCTGAAGTCCAGTGAACAGCAAAAGGTTGAGACCAAGGTCGTGGAATCCAAGCAGGTGATCGTCATTGAGCAGGCCAACCCACAAGTCGTATACGTTCCGAGCTACAACCCAGTCGTGGTCTATGGTCCACCTGTGTATCCCTACCCTCCCGTTTACTATCCACCACCCGGCTATTACGCAGCTGGAATGGCGATCTCCTTTGGAGTAGGAATTGCAATGGGGGCTGCATGGGGAGGCGGTTGGGGTTGGGGATGTGGATGGGGGGGCAACAACGACATCACAATCAACCGCAATAACAATTTCAACCGGAATACTAATGTAAACGGCGGCAATCGTGTAAATGGGGGCAATCGCGTAAATGGCGGCAATCGCGCTTCGACTCTACCTGCCCGCGGTGGCGGCGCAGGCAATAGTTGGCAGCACAATCCGCAGCATCGGGGCGGGACACCCTATGGAAATAGGGACACCGCTCAGAGATTCGGGGGCACCGCACGCGGGGATTCAGTAGCCAACCGTCAACAAGCTGGAAACAGAATGCAGACCGGGTCAGGCCGCAGCCCCGGTGGACAGCCGGGAGTGAGTGATCGAATGTCTTCTGGTGGTGACAGGGGTGGGGGAGCCGATCGCTCGGCCGGAGGCGGAGGAGATCGCATTGGCGGTCAGCGTGTCTCACCGAGCACAACTGGCTCTCGAGGAGGAAGTAGCGGAGCGTTTGGGGGTGCCTCAGCGGGGCAGAACAGGAGTTCGGCACGCACGAGTAGTTCACGAGGTTCCTCCAGTATGGGCTCACGCGGCGGTGGAGGCAGTATGGCAGGACGCAGTGGTGGTGGGAGGCGGAGGTAATTTGCCATGCCTAACGGTCAACAAATGGAAACGAGAGAAACCAACCGGCTCATACGAAATCTAATTGCATTCGTGTGGATGATCGCAGTCTGTTGTGGCTTGGGGGCCCTTACCTCTAATCAGTCGCAATCTGCCGGCAAGACTCCGGATAGCCAGAAGACGGCACAAAAGCAGTTCCGTACACCTCAGGAAGCTGCCGAAGCGCTTATCGAGGCAGCAGGTGTCTACAACGTGTCGGAACTGGAGCAAATTCTTGGTCCCACTGGCGAAGATCTAGTCTCTTCTGAAGACCCAGTCAGAGACAAAAGCATCGCTGTTGCCTTTGCCGCTATGGCCCGCGAGAAACATGCGGTAGACATCGACCCAGAGAATCCAGCTCGCGCCACTCTTTCAGTTGGCGATGATAAGTGGCCGTTACCTATTCCCATAGTCAAGCGGAACGGAAAATGGATATTCGATACGAAGGCTGGCCGCCAGGAGATGCTTTTCCGCCGTATCGGGGCAAATGAACTCGATGCCATCGAAATCTGCCGCGGCTACATAGAAGCGCAGAAAGAGTACTCTCTGGAAAAACACGACGGTGCGCAGGTCAATCAATACGCACAGCGCATTATCAGTACGCCCGGAAAACACGATGGACTGGTGTGGCGGAACTCGGATGGAACGTTACAGGGACCTATCTCGGACGAGATTGCGAAAGCATTAGCTGAGGGATATTCGGATCGCAGCCAGCCGTACCATGGTTACTATTTCAAAATTCTCAAAGGTCAAGGTCCGGCGGCGAGATTGGGCCAGATGGACTTTGTCATCGAGGGCGCTATGATCGGCGGTGTTGCACTCGCCGCGGCACCAGCGGAGTACCGCGTCACCGGAGTCAAGACATTCATCGTCGATTATGACGGCATCGTGTATGAAAAAGACTTCGGTCCCAACACATTGCAGAATTTCCGGAGCATGGACCGATTCAATCCGGATAAGACGTGGAAGCCGACCAACGCCGGCTGGCCTCCATCTGTGTTCGACAGCGACGCAACTACAGAAACTCGCTAAGCCCACACATAGGCAAACTCATACCCACCGCATTCGATGAAGAAAGAGAACGCTGTCTTCGGTCAGGGCTTCCCCTAATTGTGCTCACCGGCCATCAATTCTCAAACTGTTCGGAATAGTACTGAAAGCGGACAGAACCCGTGCGACTGTGAGGTGATTCCGATGAAATTCGACCGAGAGCATATCCTCCAACGGCATCTGATCCGGTTCAACTTCAGCGGCACCGCAATCGGCTGGGGTGTGAACACGAGTTCCAATCTCAACTAGTCGAAGAAAGACGTGGCAAGGCTATCAATTGTATACAGAACCGGTATTCAGAACTATATGAATGACGCGCCGTTCGATATCGGAATTAAGAACAACTTTTCGAACCCACCCGTCCCATCAAGGGCGTACCGCGCCTCTGCTTGGAATCCTCTCTTTCCTTGACCACAACTGGAGCAGTAGCTACGACAGACAACCAGTATTCACGCTGGCCGATGTAAATTATTCCTTCTCCATTCAATCTATAACGAAGGTCTCCTCGCTGGCGCTCGCGATGGAGGAGTTAGGCCCTGATTGCTTGCGAAGTACGATCGCATCGATGCCGATCCGTTCGAAACTAACGCTGCCTATAACGCGGTTCCTTGAACTCCCGGAAAACATTCGTCCGAGATGAGTCCGTCAACCGGGGCCAATTGTGATTCTATGTGTAGCAAGATGCACGATTCCCCAGCCGGGTGCCCGGTGGAGATGCCACGGGACGATCTCTATGAGTCAAATAGGTCTGTAATCTTGACCGCAGCCCAAGGCGTCTTATCCACGTTGGCGTAGATCTCCATCGTTACATTGTTCCTTCCATCCACATGGACTGAAGAATAGCCGCAAAAATCGGCGTATTCATAGTGACGAATATGGGGCTTCTCCTGTCTCAGAATCTCCTTTCTCAGCTCGAGAGAAGCAGGAGAGAAGTTCGGCTCAAGTTCTACCAGGCTTTCCCGATAGGCATCCAAGCCAACCAGATGGTTTTTGATAGGCGCATCAAGGTACGGGATGACGCTGCCCAGTCCGATCTGGACAAAGCTTCCTGACGGTGTGCTACGTGTCACAATCGAGGTCTTATGCAGATGACCGCTCAGCACGATGGCTTTATGCTCACCCAAAAGGTTCAGCAGCTCATCTCGCTCACCAGCCTGATCGGGATGGACATAGATGTGCCAATTAGAGCGCGCATCGTATGGAACGACCGGCACGTGTGTACAGAAGAATAAAACCTCCGACTTCTTATGCTCCTTGATCGCTTCTTTGAGCCAAACTAAGCTCTCCTTTTCGTTGAAGCAGTCGAAGAGCAGAAATCTCGCGCCTTTGTACACGTATACGTTGTTGGCTGATTGGACTGGCTTCTCAAGCTGGCGACTTTGCCAGGGCAAAACGATCTCCTGGTACACCTCTTTGGCGCCCGCTCCCGTAATGTCATGATTTCCCTTGATTGCAAGAAATGGCCGGTCAAACTGCTGCCGGTCTACCAGCTGAATAAACTCATTCACCTGTGTTGAGGCCAACTCTTTCGAGCCGCACAAACCTTCGACAAAATCGCCTATCTGAAGGAGGAACGCAGCATTAGTATCATTCGCGCGTTCTTTGGAGACGCGCATCAGATCAGCGAGATTCTCACGTGTAATTCGAGAGTAGTTGTCGATCTGGCGAATGTCGTTCGGATACTTCTCCTTCAGATAGTTCATATCATGGTGCATCAGCTTATCGAAATGCAGATCCCCCAGGAACACAAAGCTGAAGGAGTTATCACGAGCCGTAGGGATACGTTTCGCCAGTCCTGCAGCCGGCAGGGCCGCCGTGGCCATCGAGAGATACTGCAGGAACATTCTTCGCGTTATGTGGAACGATTTCATTGCTCAACCCATTCTTCTTAAGATCGACTTGCAGAGACATCCTTCTGTTTTAGAAATCCAACCTGACCGCGAACTGAGCGATGCGCATGGGTTTGCTGATCGTGCTCACGATGCCGACCGTATTGGCATTAGAGATATTCGTGTCCGGATCTCCCCAATTCGGATGATTGAAGGCGTTGAACAGAGACATCTCCGTTGAGAGCCGACGTGTCTCGCTCTTCAAGAGAAACGTTTTGCGCAGACTCATGTCGGCGACGTTGGTGCCAGGCCCGATGATCGTGTTGCGTCCCGCATTGCCAAAGCGCGGAAGCCCATTCGAAGGATCAAGCAGCGGCGGTTGCGTGAAGGCATTGGGATTGAACCAGTGGTTCCGGCTTCTGTCGCTAAAAGCCAAATTTGGATTCACGCCAGGCACGACGTCCGGCCGATTTGACGAGAGTCCTCCCTGCGAGGTCATGGTCGGGGTGAGATACCGGCCGGTAGTCCAGTGCCAGATTCCACTGACATTCCAGCCTCCAGCTACGGCTTCCGCCCACGAAGGCATGGAGCCGCCGAATGTACGCCCTCTGCCCACAGGAACCATGTAGACGGCGTTCACATTGATTCCATGGCGACGGGCGTAGTCACTGTTCGCACGATCGCGTCCCGGACTCAAAATATCCAGCGCTGCTGTCTGAACATTCGTTCCCACGTCATCAATCGCTTTAGCCAGCGTCCAATTGGCCTGCAGGCTCAGGCCTCGCGTGGACCGTCTCCGGAATTCCAAGATCATGGCGTTATAGATAGAGTTTCCGTCACTGTGGCGGACCGGGATCGATGTCGTTCCGAAGTTCGTCGAGTACGGTTGCGTCACCGCGCCGGTTGCAGGATCTATCTCGGCTTGATTGAGGTTATAGGAGCGGAACAGATGTGTGCCCTTGTTTCCTACATACGCCAGGGTGACAACGTTACCCGCCCCTAGTGCTCTCTGCACCGTCAGGTTCCACTGCTGGTTGCTGGGCAACTGAAAGTTTTTGTCGATTCCAACCGGGCTTACACTCGCCTTTCCGCTGCCACCATAAGGAGCATCCAGCGTCAGTGCGGGTTTCCCGGAGGTGATTTTCTGCGAGTAGGGGAAGAGCCCGGCGAAAGGCGGATTCACGAGCATTGTCTGAAGGAAGTACTGCACCGGATAGCGTGTATAGACGATCCCATAACCACCGTGTATTGAATAAAGACCTTTGCCGCTCGGATCCCATGCGAAGCCAATGCGGGGAGCCCAGTTTCGACTACCGGTCGTTACAAGATTGTTCGCATTGAATCCCACCGAGCTTCCGCAGACCAGGGGGAAGATAAAGTTTCCGCTTGCATCAGTTAGTTTGGAGACGACAGAGGGCAGGAAGTTGCTGGTGGGTAGCTGTCCGTTGTTACATGCCACAACGAAGCCTCCGCCCGGCAGGTCAGGATCGAACATTGCCAACCTGTTCTTTACCTCACTCGGACTGGGTGAATATTCATAGCGGACACCTGCGTCCACAATGACGCGAGGGGTCAGATGCCAGGTGTCCTGCCCATAAGCGGCGTACTCGTTCTCTGTCAGCAACGCCTTCGGCTTGATCGGGACCTGCTGCGAAGAGGAGGGCACGCCCATCAGAAAGTCAGCCAGCGAATAGCCGGATGAGTTTGCCGAACTGGCAGATCCGCTGAAGGTAAGCGCACCCCGCGCATTGGTCTGCTGCAATACGTTGAAGTAGTCCCGTCGACCCTCAAAGCCGGCTTTGAAGGTGTGTTTGCCCCTCGTCACTAACAGCGAATCCGCGATGGTAAAAACATTCGCCGTCATCGACAGAGCAGCTTCACCATAACCATTGGTTGGACCATACTTGATCGTGGTGAAGGCATCGCTACCTGAGAAAGTGATTCGGGGTAGTGGCGGTACGGAGAGGTTCCCCTGCTCGAAGCCCTGCATGCCAAGAGAGTCGACTGTCGGCAGAGCGCCCGGCGAATACGTCACAATATCGGAGTAGTTCATCGCGCCGAGTCGAAGCTCATTCACTATATTGCTCCGAACTGGAGCAGTCCACGTAATCTGCCCGTTGCGGCTGTCCACTGGCTCACTCATGCCTACGCCCGGGGTGCCCAGCAGGTTGGGCGAAAAACCGCCGGTATTCACGTAGCTAAAGCGGCCCATCAGGACCTGATTGTGCGGCAGCATCTGGTCAATGCGTGCCGTGAACTGGTTCATGTTGGCCGTTTCTGTAGGAAACTGCACCAGATTGTTGGCGAGACCTGGAAGATTTGGGCTGGGAAAAAAGGCACGCAGAGACTCCGCGGTTTTGGTGATCAAAGATCCGCCCTTATATTGGTCGAGCCGATTTCCCGGAATAACAGGCGTGCCTGTAGTGAATGGGTCACGAAGCTGGATTTTTCTGCTCAACAGGGACGAGAAATCACCGTTCCAGAAGGCTTCCGTCGGAACAGTATCAACGCGTGTAGCCGTATCAGTCTGACGGCTGCCTTCGTAGTTGAAGAAAAAGAATGTTTTGTTACGCCCATCATAATGAGGCAGAAGAACGGGGCCTCCAATCGCGCCACCGAACTGGTTACGCAGGAAGGTTTCGTTCCCGGAGACGGTATCAAACGGGTTATTCGCCAGCAGCTGGTTCCCACGGTAGTACTCATACAGCGCACCATGGACATCATTTGTTCCACTCTTCGTGATCGAGGAGATGGCAGTCGCAGCATGACCATATTCGGCTGTAGGCACCCCAGAGATGACCTTAAATTCCCCAATGGCGTCCACCGACAACGGCAGGGCAGACTTTCCCTGGAATGGATTGTTGTTTGGCACGCCATCAATAATGTATTCGTTCGAAAAGGCTCGATTGCCATTCAGTGCATAAGAACCAAAATCGAGGTTGACCGATGTCGCAACCGTGTTGTCAGTAGCACCCGCAGACAGAAGAACAAGCTGGTTGAAGTCGCGGCCGTTCAATGGAAGCGCATTGAGCTGTTGCTGCGTAACCACGTTTTCGATTGAGATGTCCTGGCTCAGCATTGGAGCAGATGATGCGGAGACCGTCACCACCTCGGCAGAACTGCCGACCGGAAGCCGGAAATCTCGCAATGCACTGTCATTTACATCGAAGGAGAGGTCCCGCAGCGAAACACTGCCGAAGCCACCTTTTGTCACCGTGATATCGTATCGTCCCGGCTCCAGAGGAGAAAGGGAATACTGTCCACTACCGTTTGTATGCACGCTTCGGCGAGCGTTTGTTCCCAGGTTGACCGCGGTGACAGCAGCATCAACAACGACGGCGCCGGATGAATCAGTGACGGTACCCATCAGGCGCGCGGCAACACTCTGCGCCAATACGCTATGGGCCGATATCGTAAGGAACAACATGATGAGTGGAGCCCCCATAAGGCAGCGAAAGCTTCTGCCCGGCCGGCTCGATCTGTTGCGAAGTACATCGACACTTTGCCAAGCGATATGCTGGAGCCATTTCCGACGGGATGCTTGCATATGGGATTGCATGTCTTCTCCGAGTGCATATCGATGCACTATCAGGTTCTTGTTAGTTGTCGCTGCTTGATCTCTCGCGCCAAGGCTCATTCGAATTGAGCTGGCTGACAAAGCTCGGTTCTTTGCTTCCCTTCATCGCGGAATCTTCATGGGGAGCTCAACACTGTTTGGCATTGATCCGTGGAGCACAGCTCCCGCTCTTCCAGCGACCCGCAGATACCAGTCGGACGGCAGGCGGCATCCGTCCGCATTCAGGGGCAGGAATGCTGGAGACGAAGGCAATTGATCCGCGATCGGCACAGTCTTGAAGATCGCCGTTCCTTCGTCGACCTCGTCGAACATCGCGCTGAAGATCATCGTGCTTCCGGCATCGACCGCATTGAAAAACTGCCGCCAGTAGAACCTCCCGCAGTCTCGCGGAATCTGGTTTATTGGGCGACTGCTGTCGCCCCGCGCAGCCCAAAGATTGTGCCAGCTGAAGCCGGGAAAGATCACCGGCATGTAGTCAATGCCCATTCGTCTGGTCTCGGCAAGATCAGGTTCGATATGGTCGTGCCGAAAACGGTCTGCCGCCTCTGCCGAGTTGTAATGGCCGACGGTCCATGGGCTGATTACGTCCACGGAGCGGTAGGTCTTGCTCCAAGTAGCCTCCGTTTTCCCTTTGATAAGAGATGCGTGCCAATCGGCAGGAACGCCGGCGAAGATAGTAATCCCACCATGGCTTGCACTTGCGCGCCTTAGGGCAGCAATGAGATCCTGCGCCAGATCCGGAGTGATGTAGCGGTCGCCACCAAAGCCTAGGCCGAAGAGACCAACGACAGGGTGGCCACGATGCTGCTGGTACGAAGCGCTCTTTACGACTCCATGATCTTCCAGCCGCGTCCAATCTGAGATGACACGCTCTATACCACCTCGGTCATGCGTGCCGGTTAGATCGTATTCCACAAAGAAGGTGCGATTATGGCGCTCGGCAGATGATTCAACATTGGAGAGGACCCGGTCGATCTGGGGTCCACGAACACGATCTCCGAGCTCAGTGGCAAACCGCTGCAGCGCCACCCCATCGATGCCATACTCCTGCATCCACGCAAAATGCCGCTCAACGGTCTCGGGGGTTTGCGCAGAATAAACGTTGACGGCCGCGCCCTTGGGAGTCGTCCAAGGAGTTGGGCAGAGTTCTGACGCACTCAGTCCTGCTGTGTCCGGCAACATATCCACCGTTGCCTTGCCATCTTTCATCCAATGAACCCAACCACTGGACCCCTGACTAGCATCCGGGCAGACGAACCAGCCCTGATAGCCGACGATCAGCTTTCCTTGAAGTGTCCCTGCGAAACCCTGTCCAACATTCCGTCTCTTCTCTGCTTTGACCACTTGAAAGCTGAGCAACACTAGTGCAAGGAACAATGCGGCATCTCTCGCGAACACACATGCTATGGAAGCGACCAGATGTCCCTTGCAGGACGCACGCCGAGTTTCCGTTCTTCGATAAAAAGGATGGGAGTGCATACGTTCAATCCGCAAATCGAGAGTGGAAGGTACTCGATGGCCGTACCATAGCAAGTTGGAATTCCGAATCGCAGTCAATTCGCGGCAACGTCGACGTTAAACGGTCATAACCTTCGCCATAACAGCGATTTACTGTCCTGTAACTAAGGATTGTTAAACGGCCTTCATTTAATAGCTTTGCGAACATCGCGGGTCAAATCGTTAATAGGTTATTAACGTCATCCATTTACCTTCATCAGTGACACGACTTATCAAACCCATGGTCACTGAAACTCCTCAACCTCAAGAAAAGATCCTCGCCGAGGATGCAAGGTGGAGGCTTGTGGAACGGATCGTTGCGTCGCCGTCTTTTGTTAAATCCGATCGCTTGTCCAGCTTTCTTCTCTATATCTGCGAGCGGGCACTGACCGGCCGTGACGACGAGATCAACGAAATCAGCATCGGAGCCGATCTCTTCAACCGGCCCAATTATGACCCAGCATCAGACGGACTTGTACGCTCACATGCAAGTCGATTGCGCCAGAGGTTGGAGCAGTACTTCAGCGAGGACGGAGCGCAGGAACCGATCCGTCTGATCATCCCCAAGGGCGGTTATATTCCGCGGTTTCAGACGCAGGTACCAACCTTGGAGCCTTCTGAGAGCGCCACTCCGGAGAGTGTATGGCTGCCTTCCGAAGCCGCTTTATCCGATCAGAAGAGTTCGCCGGACCGGGCAGCCATACCTGTGTCTACATGGATTCTGGCTGCCGCTCTTCTGTTAGCTTGCGGAGTCATCGCCTATCTATTGCCGCTTGCCCACCGGGCCCACACCAATTCCCTTTCGAGATCTGAGGCCCATCCCTTCTGGAGGCTGTTCTTCGGCTCCGGCCAAAATACGACGGTCGTATGTTCTGACACCAGCCTCGCCACGCTGGAGGATGTAACCAGGCAAAGGGTCAGCCTGTCCGACTACCTGAACGATACCTACCGCATGCACATCGCCCCGCCACAGGGCACAACACCAGATCTGATTCGCGACCTCGGTACACGAAGATACACAGCGATTGCGGATGTAGGAATCCTTACCAGGTTCTATCAACTTGCTGGAAGCAATTCCGATCGCCTTCAGTTTCGCTACGCCCGCGATCTCCGTCCCAACGATCTCAAAGAAGGTTCAATGATTCTGATCGGATCGACATACAGCAATCCTTGGGTGGAGATATTCGACACGAATATGAACTTCACCTTTCAGGACAATTCATCGCAACAAATATCTTCCATCATCAACCGCTCTCCTCGGCCCGGAGAGCGTCATCAGTATGATTTCAACAAGCTGGATGCCTCGCAAACCATATACGGCGTTGTCGCATTGCGTCCCAACTTGAGAGGCTCTGGCAAGGTTCTACTCCTCGAAGGCACGTCGATGGCCGGAACGGAGGCTGCCGCAGACTTCGTCTTCGACGATGCTCACCTCCTGCCCTTTCTGGCGAAAATCCGAAATCAGGATGGCTCGATCCCGTATTTCGAGGTTCTATTGCAGTCAAGCAACATGGACGGAAGCGCATCGCGACTTGCCATTCTTGCATATCGCACAGCTCAAAATTAAGAGAGGGCCGCATCGGATTACTTCCCCCAAATAATGCGCTTCGAAAGCCCGCGCCCTCCTTTAACCAGATCTGCTGTTTGCTGCCGTTCTCTTGTGAAGGCGTTGCTTCCCGCACACTTCCGAACCCTATTCGGGTCGGAAAGAGGGGCGAAGAGCGCAAGAAAGATGCTCGAACTCGCCGATATGAACATTTCTGTAGGTTGAGGCGACCGTTGGTGACCGCCGGAATAGGGCCAGCATCCGGTCCAGCATTTAGACTGGATGCTGTCTATCATGAAAGTTCTTACCCGCTGGCTACGCCATTACCTTCCTGCACTAACCGTCACCGACCGGCAACTGGCGGACGACCTCACCCTGCGTGGTATCGCCGTCGAAGGCATCCATCCACTGGGCGACGGCAACGGTCACATCTTTGAGATGGACATCACTACCAATCGCGTCGATGCTATGAATCACTACGGCATCGCACGTGAAGCCGCTACCATTTACGATCTGTCCGTCGATCCGCTCCGCCCAAAGCTCCCTATCGGCACACTAGTCGACAATCCCTTTTGCATACGCATCGCGGACGATGCTAAGGGCCTCTGTGGCCGGTTTACAGCTCAGGTCCTGCACGACGTGACCATTGGCGCCAGTTCCGGTCAGGTTGCGGAGTTCTTCGCTCTGCTCGGCCAGAAGCAGATCTCGAACGCAGTCGACGCCTCCAACTTCGTCCTGCTCGGCATGGGCCATCCCACCCACGCCTTCGACCTCGACAAGATCGAGGGCAGCATCATTGTCCGCCTCGCACGCAGAGGCGAAAAGCTGCGCCTCCTGGACGGAAGCGAACGCACTCTCGAGGCCGACGACCTGGTGATCGCCGACGAAGAAAAGGTCCTCTCCCTGGCCGGAGTGATGGGAGGCTGGGACTCCATGATCACCTCTGAGACGAAGAACATTCTTGTCGAGGCTGCATGGTTCGATCCCGCCAGTATTCGCCGCAGCTCGCGCCGTCACCTTCTGCATACTGACGCAAGTCACCGTTTCGAACGCGGTGCCGATTTTAATGCTGCTCCAATCGCCAATGGCCTTGTCTGTCAGCTCATTCTTGAGAGCGGAGGTTCTATCGAAGGCGAGATGATCGACCTCGTCGACCCGGAAGTAGCAAAGCGCACCGCCAGCCGTCCCGCAATTGAGCTCTCCGTAGCCCAGGTGCAGCGCCACCTCGGAACCACTCTCGACCCCCACGGCCTGACCGGTGACCTCATCTTGCGTTATCTCACCTCCCTGGGATGCGATCTGCTTCTCCACGGCATCGATATCTATGCCGTCAAACTGCCCTCCTGGCGTCTCGATCTGGATCGTGAGATCGATCTCATTGAGGAGGTCGCCCGCGTCTATGGCTACAACCGATTCGCCAATACCCTGCCGACCGCATTACCGGTCACCGGCTCCCCATTTGCAGCAGCAGAGCGTGCCGTACGCCAGCGTCTCCTCGATCTCGGATTCAGCGAAGCGGTCTCCACCACCTTCGCCGGCCAGCATGACGCGGACATCTTTTATAGCTCCCCCACCTCTTCCGCCGCAGGCAAACGACCAGTCCAGATGGAAAATCCTCTCTCCGAGGAGGCCTCGCTGCTGCGCCCGTCCCTCGTACCCGGGATGTTGACCATGCTGGCCAACAGTCTCAACCGGGACGTTCGCGAGGTCCGCCTCTTCGAGCAGGGGGAGATCTTTACAGGAAGCTCCACTCCCGACAGCGGCTTTATCACCGACGTTCACGAACTGCCGCAACTCTCCATCGGGATCACAACAGCCACACCTCCGGAAAGCCGCCTATACCCTCCGGCAGACGCGCCCATCTTTGAGCTCAAGGGAGTCATAGAGTCCCTGACCTCGCTCTTTGCAATTCCTGGAGGACAGGCCGCTCTCACGTTTGCCACGTCTGGTGCGCCAGCCTGGCTCGAGCCGGGCCGCTCGGCCCTCGCTCTGCTTGACAACCAGCCTCTCGCGAGCTTTGGCGAGCTCGTCGCCTCCGAGCGAGAGATGCGCAAGCTTCGCCAGCCCGTTTATCTGGCTCAGCTTGACCTCACCCGCCTTTACGAGCTGCCGCTTCGCCGCGTCACCTCTCGCGAACTCTCTCGGTATCAGGCCGTCGAGCGCGACTTCTCCTTTGTCCTACCCGACCACCTCCAGTGGCACACCATCGCGGCCGCGGTCGACGCACTGGCCATCGGCGAACTGCAAAGCCGTAGACCGGCCGAAATCTGGCGCGATCCTAAGAGATATCCGGGCGTCTACTCGCTCCTGCTTCGTACCCAGTTTCAGTCTCATGACCGGACCCTCCGAGACGAAGAGATGTCGACCTGGTCGAAGCGGATCATCGATGCCATCACGGCTCTTGGGGGAACTCTCCGCTCCTGATCCTGTGCTTCTGGTAATGGGTGGCACCCAACTCGATTCCCCCTTGTGAAAATCCACTTGGGAGGGTTCTATACTTTTCACAGAATCTTCGAAGCAGGAGTAGATGTCCATGAGCACAGCCACCGTCAGCGTAGACGAGTTCCAGGCCCTCGAACAGAAGGTGCTTCGCGCCGTCGAGATCATCAAGCAGGAGCGCGAGGCTCGTGCCAGAGCCGATGCCGAGATCACCAGCCTGCGCGAGCAGCTTGAGTTCCAGACCCTCGTCGCTCAGGAGGCCCAGACTGCGGTCAACACCCTGAACAAGGATCGTGACAACGTTCGTCAGCGTGTCGAGAAGATGTTGCAGCAGATGGATGAACTCATCTAAATCGAGGAGAACTGATGGATCCAAACTCTACCCAGACCGCTACCGCCTCCTCGTCCTCCCTCCAGGAGGAGAGCAAGTCCGTTGCCGTAGAGATCTACGACCAGATCTACCGCCTTCGCGGAACCGACCCCGCCTATATCGAGCAGCTCGCCCGGGTCGTAGACTCCAAAATGCGCGCCGTATCCTCCATGGGTAATACGGTCGACTCTCTTCGGGTTGCCGTTCTCGCTGCCCTGAATATCTGCGACGAACTTGAAACTCTCCGTCAGCGCTATGATGCCCTTGCAGGAAGCCTTTCGCTCTCGCAGGTCACCATGCGCTCCCGTGCCGGGTCTCTTGCCGGAATGCTCGACGAGATCCTCGAAGACCGTAGAGTCGGCTAAAACCTGTTTGTCTGGGGAGTGAGGCCGATCGGGGGCGATGAGGCGATTATCTCGATTCCGAAAGCCTATTCGATGAGATTGCCTGCTTACCAGGTAATCTGGACGGTGCGTTCGGAGTAGCCAGCAGATTCGCCTCCAGCAACGCGGATCCAGCTCTGATCGCGCTCTCCTCCCGTAACCTTCACGTCGCTCACGTTGCTCACGTTACCTCCATTCAGCCTCAGGAACAACTTGGCGCTGTGTCCTCCTGGAATTTGCAGTCTCAATCGCAGGTATCGATCACCATACTCCTGCCGCAGAACCTTCGGCTGCTGTGTACTGTCGCCCACAGTAGTTTCCTCCGTCTCTAAACCTAACTCCACAGGAGGTAGTGGAATCTCCAAGCTATGACTTCTCGCCTCAACTGCCCTGCACGGCGCTTCGTTGAAAAAGTCCTCGGATCTCTCGAGACACAACTTGACCGGCTTCTCAGAAGAAGCCTCGACCTCAAGCTTCGACCCGACTCTGTGCATCGTCACTGTCAGGCGAGCATCGCCAAAGGGAACATTGTTCAGAGTTGCTTCCGTCCACTGCGGTGGCAGCTGTGGATCGACCCGCAGCCTGCCTGTGGAACGATCGGCCTCGACCCCAAAGAGTCCGCGTACTGCTGGTGTGAGGACCATGGCCGAGGACCATAGCTGGTGGGAGCTGCTTCTGCCCAGTGGCTGATAGAACTCACCAGATAAGACTTCCGTGACCGCGCCCGGGTCCTGGAGCCAGGTCAGCGTTGCATTTTGCTTGAGGCCGGCAAAGGCCGCCTGAGACCGCCCCGCCCGATACTCCGCGAGAACCGCCCAGCCGGTGTAGAGCGGCCACACCGAGCCATGGTGATAGCTGATCGGGTCGTAGGTTTGCTCCCCCTGCTCCATCGACCGCAGCCCCCAATCCGTCGCGAATCCTGGTCCTGCCCAGCTATCGAGCATCTGACCCGCCAATGGAAGCTTGAGATTTCCACTCCACCAGGCGACGGCTGGAAAGATAGTATGCCGACCGTCGAAGGTATCGTCGCTATTGCGGCTGAAGCTGTAAAACCCGTCGTTCTTTCGATAGGACGCCAGATATTCACCGATGGTCTTCGCCTTCTGCGCAGCCTCCGTCGCCAGAGACGGGTCATTCATCAATCTCGCGAGCATGGCCATCGACTCTGAGGATTGCTGGTCGAGCGCAGCCAGGTAAATCTCTTGGTGCGGCAGCTTTGGCAACCACTCTTCCACCCAGCCGGTACCCTGTGAGTTGTCATACACCCCATGGGTCGTATGGGCTCGAGTAAACGCGTATGCGTTCTTTACATTATTCCAATGCTCTCGCAGATAGGACAAGTCGCCGCTTTCCTTGACGTAATCGGCCATCTGCATGACAAACAGTGGCGTGGAGTCCGCTGCAGCGTAAAGATAAGGAAGGTGCTCCCAGTCCACCAGGTCGGCGGTCTGGGAGTATTCATGCATCATCTTTCCATCGGCGCGCTGATGCGCCAACAGAAAGCTCATTGCCTCACGGCTAAGCTGGAAATCACCATAGCTATTCACCGCATATAGCGTCCAAAGGGTATCGCGCCCGAAGAACCATCCAAACCCTGGGCGCGCAGAGTCGCCAGACGTGTACCAGCCGCCGGCCAGACCAAACCCCGCAGAATACGCGACCTTAGCTTGTTCGATCGCGATCTCCGCCCATTCCATTGCTTCATCGAGCTGGTGGTCGGGCGTGTGTGCGGTCAAACGGCTTTCGAAGAAGTGATCGAAGAAATCAGCAGTAGATCGGTAGAGTGCGGGGACTTTAGAGGCAGCATCCAATAATCGCTCGCGAAGCTGCGCCTGCGTGAGTTCCGGGCGGCCGCTCACTCCGGTCACTGCGGCAAGCAGTGGAAAGAATCTCCCATCGTCTTTCGCCGGATCATAGTGGATGTGGAACTCCAGCGGCAGCGTCTTCGGGCGCTCCTGATAGGGACGCAGAGGACCGGGATCGCTGCCCGGCATCGCGACCATTCCGAAGAAGTTGGGATTATCGGTCGCAAGCGTATAGATTCCTCCACTATCGGCCCGCATCCAAGAGGCGGAGGGCCGGCCAAAGTTAGGCGCCGGCCACTGTCTCTCCACAGAGGGCTCGAACTGCAGGGTCATGACAGCTGGGCGAATTGCATGGATTTCAAAGACCACGAGGGCAGTCGCGACACCCGGCGATGCCGATCGCGGAACGAACATGTGCTGCTTCACCGTGATGCCCGCGTGCGAGTAGGTAATCGTCGTATGGTCCGGCCGAACCTCTATCTCGGATGCGTGCTCATTAAGATCAATGGTCGTCTCGTAGCCTTCCAGGGTCGCCGTCAGACGGGCGTTGTGCAGTATCTTCACCGGCAGCAGCCATAACTCAAAGCTGCCGTCCTGTTGTCCGAGAATCGCACCCCGTTGCCCGGTTACGCTAAAGGGTCGATTGGGCTGCGCGGGCTGCCGGATCACAAGAGGATTGCTGCTGAGCGAAAAGCTTGAAATCGGCTTGAACGATGGACCATCCACGGCGAAAAGCGGCCCGGAGAGCAGGCCAAAAACCATACTGCACACGATATACTGAAAGTGCCGCACAAAACCTCTTCTTTCCATTGAAGATTCTACGGAAACGGCCGCTCCCAGAGCTATGGAATTCCATACCTGACGGACTCGCGAGTTCGACGCAAGCGCTGGAGGGCTGTCCAGGAAATCACATTAATCGGCAGTGCAGGTTGTGAAGTGACTACCTTTAGAGCCAACTACCTTTACACTACCCAAGGCGTCCTGTAACTTTGAGCACTCCAGTACAGAAAGGGGGAGCCACCCGTGAACGAAATAGCACAACGTTGCATCGCAATCATCGCCAAGGCTAAGAACATTCCTGCCGACTCGATCACTCTCGACACAACGTTCGAGGAGCTGAATATAGACTCCCTCGACAAGATCAACATCTCTTTCGAAGTTGAAGAGGCCTTTGACATCGCCATTCCGGACAATGCGCTGGGCTCTCTCAAATCAGTTGGAGACGTCGTGCGGGGTGTCGAACAACTGGTTGCGGCTAAAGAGACTTCAGGTTCTACCACAGCAACCTCGTAACTTTCCGGGAGCCCTCTTTCGATCGTGAATCGCGTTGTCGTTACAGGATTAGGCTGCATTACCCCAATCGGTACTTCTGTTTCAGAGTTCCGAGACTCACTCTTTGCGGGAAAGAGCGGAATAGCCCCCATCATTCATGTGCCCGACGCCCCTGACGGCAATCCCGGAGTCCGCTACTCCCAGGCAGCTCAGGTCTTCGACTTCGACCCCACGACTCACCTCGACTCCGGAGTCATCGCCGCAGCCAATCGCAATACCCACTTCGCCATCGTCGCCGCCCGCCAGGCAGCCCGGCAGGCCGGACTGATGGAGCATCACCAGCCCGGTGACATCGCCATCATCATGGGCTGCGCATGCGGTGGCCGCTCTTCAGAAGAGAGCGAGGTAAAGAATCTTTACACCCGCAATGCGCGGGCACATCCACTGACGATCGTTCGTACCATGTCCTCGGCCGGGGCAAGCAACATCTCCATCGACCTGAAGATTACAGGCCCCACCCTGGACATCTCCACCGCCTGCGCCTCCGCAACTCATGCGATCGGTCTGGCGTTTCACATGGTGCGCTCCGGGATGTCGACTGCGGCGCTCGCGGGGGGGCACGAAGCTCCTCTCAGCTGGGGCTTCTACCGCGCATGGGATTCGATGCGAGTTGTCTCACCGACCCGCTGTCGCCCATTCGCAGCCGACCGCGACGGCATGACGCTTGGCGAAGGTGCCGCCATGCTGGTGCTGGAGTCTCTTGAATCCGCGCAGGCGCGTAACGCCACCATCTTTGCAGAGATTGTTGGTTTTGGCATGTCTGCCGACGCCAACCACATCACCCAGCCCCAGGCCGAAGGTGCCGCCTCAGCAATGCGCAAAGCCCTTTCCGATGCGGGAGCTTCACCCCACGAGGTCGGCTACATCAACGCTCATGGCACCGGAACCCAGGCCAATGATGCGACCGAGGCGGAAGCGATCCATAAGGTGTTTGGCGAGCGCGCGGGGCATATACCGCTCAGTTCGACCAAGGCTCTTCACGGGCACTCTATCGGCGCCAGCGGCGCTCTCGAGGCCTTGGCAACCACACTTGCACTGCATGAAGGACGTCTGCCTCAGACCGCTGGAGTGGACAATCCGGATCCGTCGCTCGATATTGACCTCATCATCGATGAACCGCGAACGACCGGACCAACGCTGGCGCTCTCAAACTCCCTCGCCTTCGGGGGCCTGAATGCTGTCATCGCGCTCAAAACCTGGAAGTAGCGATACCAAACAGAATGGCCCTTCCGGTGTGCACGCCTTGAACCAGCAGACCACCACTCCAAGTAAAGTTCATCGTTAACAGCGTTCTCAAGTAAAGCCTGCCGGTACTCCCGTATCATCGGAGACGGTACTCCTGCTTCTTCCTTTCCCGACAGGGGCGAGAATAGCGCCGCTGGGGATCGGCTAATACCGCAGAGCTCGACCTCAGCTGTCTCACGGATCTAAGGGCTGGGTCCCTTTTAGAACGGAGGAACAACCTTTGAACCTGCTCGTTCTCAACAGCGGATCGTCCTCCATCAAATTTTCGATCTTCGCTGCATCAAGCGGCTCGCCCCGATCCCTCTTTGAAGGAGATGTTGTGGGGATCGGCTCGGATAATGCGACCTTTAGCTTCCACCCCACTGAGGAGAAATCCTCGCCATCTCCAATCAACGCTGAGACCCCTCTCGCTGCCATTGCGAACGTCATTGATGCTGTAACTCAACCATCGCTACCCCGGATCGATGCTGTGGGATACCGTGTTGTGCATCCGGGTCCAAAGATCGATCGTCACCTTCGTATCGATGACGCGGTTCTGCGGGATCTCGACAGCGCCGCCCTCTTTGCGCCGCTTCATGACCCCTCAGCGGTCGAGATTATCCGCGAGACCATGGCACGCCTCCCTCAGATTCCTCATTTCGCCTGCTTTGACACGATCTTCCATCAGACGATGCCGGACGTCGCCACCATCTATCCAATCCCTGTCAAATATCACGAGCAGGGTGTGCGTCGCTACGGTGCTCACGGCCTCAGCTGCGAGTCTGTGGTCGAGCGGATGCGTCGTTATCAACATCCGATTCCTCCGCGAATGGCGATCGCCCATCTCGGTAGCGGATGCAGCGTCACAGCTTTGGTAGACGGCCGCTCTATCGATACGACGATGGGCCTCACTCCAACCGGGGGAGTTGTGATGGGGACGCGCCCCGGCGACCTCGATCCGGGACTGATTCTCTATCTTCTTCGCCAACAGAAGGGTGATCGAGACGAGGCGGTCAACGCTGTTGAGCAACTTCTCAACCGCAACTCCGGCATCGCAGCACTATCAGGCCTTCCCAACGATATGCGCAACACGAGAAAAGCCGCAGAAGAAGGCAATTCTCGCGCCAAGATTGCTATCGACATATTCACCCGCAGCATTCGCAAGGCCCTTGGAAGCTTCAGCTGGATCATGGGCGGCCTTGATACGATCGTCTTTACCGGTGGCATCGGCGAACACGACCCGCAGAGCCGCGCCGGTATCGTCGCAGGGCTCGAACCTCTCGGAATGGTTCTCGATGCTCGACTAAATGTCGGTGAAAACAGAAGCCCCGAGAACCCGATCCAAAAGATCTCAGCATTAGACTCAGGGACAGATATATTGATTATCCCCGCCCAGGAAGACTGGATGATTGCCGTACACCTTCAGCGCATGATGGGAAAAAGCTAACGCGCTAAGCTTGTACTCCCCCGGCCAGGAAATCGCACCCCAAACCAAAGGAGATTCGAGGATATGCCGACAACGCGCTCCGAAAAACCGAAGAAGTCCGGCGAAGGGACTCTAAGCAGCGAAGAGTTGCGCAAGATGGACGCCTACTGGCGTGCCTGCAACTATCTCTGCGCAGGGATGCTGTACCTGCAGAACAATCCTCTTCTGCGCGAACCTTTGAAGCCGGAGCACATCAAGAATCGCCTCCTCGGTCACTGGGGCTCAGATCCCGGGCAGACCTTCACATGGGTTCACCTCAATCGGCTCATTAAAAAATACGATCTCGATCTGATCTATGTCTCGGGTCCCGGCCATGGTGCGCCAGCGGTTCTTTCCAACTGCTATCTCGAGGGTGTTTATTCAGAGATCTATCCGGATAAAAGCCCTGACATCTCTGGCATGCAGAAGTTTTTCAAGCAGTTTTCTTTCCCCGGAGGCATTGGAAGTCACTGCACCCCCGAGACACCGGGCTCCATTCACGAAGGCGGCGAGCTCGGTTACAGCCTTTCGCATGGCTTCGGAGCTGCCTTCGACAATCCAGACCTGATTGTGACCGTCGTGGTTGGCGATGGAGAAGCTGAGACCGGACCTCTCGCTACCAGCTGGCATGCGAATAAATTCCTTGATCCTGTTCGTGATGGAGCGGTTCTCCCGGTGTTGCATCTCAATGGTTATAAGATCGCCAATCCTACAATCCTTGCCCGTATCTCGCACGAAGAACTTGAAGCTCTCTTCCGTGGCTACGGCTGGACCCCTTACTTCGTCGAGGGTAACGATCCCGCGATCATGCATCAGTTGATGGCTGAAGCTACTGAGCGGTGCATCACGGAAATTCGTGACATTCAGGCACAGGCTCGCAGCAAACCGTCCAAATCGCCCGAGCGGCCGCGATGGCCGATGATCGTTCTACGCAGCCCAAAGGGCTGGACAGGTCCCAAGGAGGTCGACGGACATAAAGTCGAGGACTTCTGGCGCGCGCATCAGATACCGATCGGCGACCCCAAGACCAATCCCAAGCACCTCAAACAGCTCGAATCATGGATGAAGAGCTATAAGCCGGACGAGCTCTTTGACAAAGAGGGTCGTCTCATCGAGGAACTTCGTGAGCTTGCTCCCCAAGGAACTCGCCGCATTAGCGGCAACCCTCATGCTAATGGCGGTCTTCTGAGGAAACCTCTCGATCTGCCTGACTTCCGTGACTATGCCATTGAGGTGAAGCAGCCTGGACAGGTAGAAGTCTCTTCAACCTTCACGCTTGGGGGATTTCTGCGCGACGTCATGCGCCGGAACATGACCAGCTTCCGCGTCTTCGGCCCCGACGAGACAGCTTCCAATCGTCTGCAGGCGATCTACGAGGCAACTTCCAAAACCTGGATGGCAAACATACTGCCAGCCGACGCCGACGGCACAGACATTGCGCCGGATGGCCGGGTGATGGAGATGCTCTCCGAACACACTCTCGAAGGCTGGTTTGAGGGTTACGTACTCACCGGGCGTCACGGTTTCCTGTCCAGCTACGAGGCCTTCGTTCACATCATCGATTCCATGTTCAACCAGCACGCCAAATGGCTTGAAAAGAGCAAACTTGAGCTCCGCTGGCGCGCTCCCATTTCATCGGTCAACCTGCTGATTACCTCCCTGGTATGGCGGCAGGATCACAATGGGTTTACTCACCAGGACCCCGGGTTTGTCGACGTCGTCGCGAACAAGAGCCCGCATGTCACTCGCATCTATCTTCCTCCCGATGCCAATTGCCTGCTCTCTGTTGCCGACCACTGTCTGCGCAGTACAAACTATGTCAACGTCATCGTTGCAGACAAGGCACCGCACCTGCAGTATCTCAGCATGGATGAGGCCATCAAGCACTGCACCAAGGGAATCGGTATATGGGACTGGGCATCCACGGATGCAGGCTCAGAACCTGACGTGGTCATTGCCTGCGCAGGCGATATTCCAACGGCCGAAGCGCTTGCGGCAACAGCCATCCTGCGGGAGCACTGCACGGACCTGAAAATTCGTTTTGTCAACGTGGTCGATCTGTTTCGGCTTATGCCTGAAAGCGAGCATCCTCATGGACTTTCAGAGCGCGAATTCGACTCTCTGTTCACTCTCGACCGTCCAGTCATCTTCAACTTCCACGCCTATGCATCGCTGATTCATAAATTCACGTATCGACGCAGAAATCATGACAACATCCATGTCAGGGGCTATAAGGAGCAAGGCAACATCAATACGCCTCTCGAATTAGCCATCATTAACCAGATTGATCGCTTCGACCTCGCCATCGATGTCATTGATCGTGTCCCAAGATTGCAGTCGACGGCCGCCCATCTGAAGGAGTGGCTGAAAGACCAGATCATCGAGAGCATCAACTATGCGCACGCTAACGGCATCGATCGGGAAGAAGTTACTGCATGGAAGTGGCCCTTCTAGCTGAATCAGAAAGAATCCTGCCTCCCGCCCACCTGGCATCCTCGGGTGGGCGTGTTTTGTTCTACAGGCGCCTGCTCCGATCGCAATTCCTCATAGGGCAAATGGATAACCGGCCTCTGCCATCAACCGCATGGACCTGCAAAATATGTGTCGAGGGGAGAGGGACTTCATTTACATTTGTCTCTTAATTGTCAGAAGATTGTCATTCCTCAATCCTCGGGCGTAGATTCGCAGCTTTCGTGAGCAACAATACGACCATGATGCCGAATGACAAGTTCGCGATAGATGCCAGAACTCCTGAGTTTAGTCCTGCTTTGGCCGGCAAGCAGATACTCGTCGTCGAAGATGATCCGCGAATGCAGAAGGTCCTGCACAGGATGTTCCGCGAGCAGGGCTATGGAGTTACACTCTGCGACGATGGGCAACTCGCGCTGGAGACCTTCCGTTCCACCCGGCCCGCTGCGGTGGTGCTTGACCTCCTTCTCCCTAACGTCTTTGGACGCGATATCTGCAAGATGATCAAGGGCGAACGTCCGGAAATTCCGGTGATCGTGGTTAGCGCTGTAAGCGAGGTGGCAGACAAGGTTCTTCTGCTGGAGCTCGGTGCGGATGACTACGTGACTAAGCCCTTTAGTCCTCGCGAACTGATGGCCCGCGTACAGGCAGCATTGCGGCGACGCCATACGCCCGCGGCCACCGTAACCTACTCTTTCGGGAACTGCCAGATAGACTTCGCAAAGATGAGCGCCCACTGTGCCGACAAAGCAATATCTATGACGGCGCATGAGTTCAAACTGCTGAAGTACTTCGTGGAGAATCCAGAGAGGGTTCTCAGCCGCGAGGAGCTTCTCAACGAAGTCTGGGGATATCGCTCCTATCCTACGACTCGCACCGTGGATAATCACATTCTGAAACTCCGGCAGAAGCTGGAACCGGACGCAGCCGAACCCCGCTATCTTCAAACCGTTTATGGCGCGGGTTATAAGTTTGTTCCCTGAGAGTACATCCCGTGCTAAACGATCGTCACGGCCCCGGCGTTAGAACCCGCGTCCTTCTTCTGGCCTCTCTGGTCCTCATCATTGTTGCCACAACCACGTCCAGCCTCTTCATCATCCGCAACACTCTCCGGCAGCGTGCGCGCGAGATGCTGGCCACAGAACTCCAGCACTCCGCCTCCACCTTTCAGGACCTTGAGGCGCGCAGACTCGCGTCTCTGGATCGCGAGAACGCCGTGCTGGCCAGTATTCCTAGCCTCAAAGCCCTCATGACCACCAGCGATGCCGCCACCATCACGGACAGCGCGGTGGATTTCTGGCGGACCAGCGACAACGATTTATTTGCGCTGGCCGATCCCGACGGCGTTATTCTCGCCGCAAACGCCGAAAACTCCGACTCAAACCTGCTCAAGCGTGAACTGCAGAAGACGATCAGTAACCCGGCAAGGCATTATCTGATTAGCGGGGGTCATCTTTATGCGTACTCAGTTCGACCTCTTTATTTCGGAAACCAGAAGACCGGCACGCTTCTCGGTTACGTCATCAACGGTTATGCGATCGACCAGCAATTTCTCCTGCAGATCGGCCGGGGTGCCGGATCCGAGGCTGCGTTTATCACTCAGGACGGAATCGCCGTAACTACGCTGCCGCCGGAGCAGAAGCATGCCCTGCAGCAATCCCTCTCTTCCCTGAGGAGCAGCAATGAGGTGATACTGCAGGCTGGCCGTGAACGCTTTCTGGCAATCAGCCGCGACCTCACGGCCGCAGCCGGCCACCCGTTACGGCTGGTGATCATGCAGTCGTTTGATGCAACCGATCGAGCTGAGCGTGAGATCAACAAGCTCGTCTTCCTCAGCGGCCTCCTCGCCATGTTTGCCGGAGCCGCGCTTATGATTCTGCTGGCACGCATGTTGACCCGACCGCTGGAGGCTCTGGCTGCCGGGGTAAGAGCCTTTGGCGAAGGAAATTCCATATATTCTCTTCCGGAAGATGGCCCCCAGGAGGTCCGCTATCTCAGTCTCGTCTTCGCACAGATGCGAGATGAAATCCAGAAGACCAATCGAGCTCTGCTGGAATCGGAGCGCCTCGCAACCATCGGTCGCATGGCAAGCTCCGTCTCGCATGACCTGCGCCACTATCTTGCGGCGGTCTATGCCAATGCGGAGTTTCTCGCCTCTCCACTACTGCCAGCCGATGAGCGAGCTGAATTGTTCGAGGAGATACGCCTGGCGGTAAACGGCACAACGGATATGCTGGATACCCTCCTCATCTTCGGACGAACCGGCAGCGGTCTGCAACGGCTTCCGATAGCCATGAGCTCCGTCCTCGATCGTGCCGTCGCACTCGTGCGTACGCATCCCGATACCGCAGGTATCGACTTGCGGCTAAGCGCATGTTCCGCAGATACGACCGCTTCGCTCGACCCCAAACAAGTCGAGCGGGCGCTCTATAACCTCCTGCTCAACGCCTGCCAGTCCGCCCGTCAGAGCAGAGACGGACGCGAAGTCATCGCATTCGTCAGCGCGGATGAGTCTAATGTGAGCGTCACGATCACAGACAGCGGTCCGGGCGTGGCCGAAAAAATTCGCGAAAGCCTATTCGATCCCTTTGTAAGTCAGGGAAAACAGAAAGGCACCGGCCTCGGACTTACTCTGGCATGGAGCGTAGCGCGGGAGCACGGCGGCGATGTACAACTGGTAAGCAGCATCCCTGGAGAAACCGTATTCTGTCTCACGGTCTCCCGTCAGACATCGCAGGACCCTACTGTCAACCGGAGTCATTCGTTCACGCCATGATCTTCCGCCTGGAATACGACAGTTCACGGTCGAGATTCTGGCCACCCCGGATCTCCATACCCCTTCTCCTGTTCGGTCTGTCGTCAATCCTGGTTCACCCTGTACCCTCCTTCGCTCAAGCACCGACGGCTTCACAAGAGACCACTCAGGACAAGGTCAGCAAGCTGACCGCTGCCATCCAGCAGATTCAGTCCCAGATGAACTCCTATCAAACGCAACTGCAGAACTTGCAGAAGCAGTTGAACGCAGTTCAGCAAGAGCTGGCTGCGGAAAAAGCCCATGCCGTTTCCCCAACGCCGGCGGCCCATGTTTCTTCTGAGGTACAGCCCGGCGCAGCACCCTCCCAGGCATCATCAGCATCGCTCGAAGAAATCCGAGAGCGGCAGGCGATACAGGAATCTCAGATTGCCACCCACGAGCAGACCAAGGTTGAGACAGAATCTCGATACCCATTGAAAGTGACAGGACTCATCCTGTTCAACGCCTTCGTAAATACCGGTCAGGTCGATATACCCGAAGCTCCAACCTATGCCATCCCCGGGAGCGGAAGCACCGGGCTCTCACTTCGTCAGACCGTACTGGGTCTCGACGCACGTGGGCCGCGTCTGCTGGGAGCCGCAAGCGACGCCGACGTGCGGGCCGATTTTTTCGCGAATGAGGCACAATCGAACTATGCAGCAAGCGGTCTTCTGCGATTGCGTACTGCCCACGCAGGGTTGAACTGGGATCGAACTCGCGCCTTCGTTGCCCTTGACCGCAGCCTCATCGCACCCTACACGCCCAGTTCTCTCGTTGCCGTCGGTGAACCTGCACTTGCCTGGAGTGGCAATCTTTGGACGTGGATCCCCCAGCTCGGCCTGTCGCATCAGATCCCCATACATAGCTCTACGCTGAAAATCGCGGCGGGCGTTCTCGATGTCCCCAATCCTCCCCTGCTCGCTACGAGCACCGTCACCCCCTCCAACGTCACGCAAGCCCAGCGGAGCCGCTGGCCCGGAATCAACGGCCGCATAGCCATTGGAAAGGGAAGCGGAGACGAAGGCCCCGAGCTTGGGATCGGAGGATACTTCAGCCCACACATGACGGCAAATAACGTCCGTTACAACGCATGGGCAGGCAGTATGGATCTGCGGCTGCCACTCGGACCGCGCTTTCAGCTCCTCGCAACCGGATATCGTGGACAGGCCTTGGGTGGCCTCGGTGGGGGAGGATACGTCGATTACGTCTTTGAGTATCAACCGAACGGAAGAGTTCTGTATCCGCTGGATGACATTGGTGGATGGACGCAACTCAAATTCAAAGCGAACGAGCGCCTTGAATTCAACGGAGCTTACGGGATCGACAATCCGTTCTCAAACGATATTCGCATGAGCCTGACCACCTCTCCGACGCAGACGTACGCCGGCCTCGGCCGCAACCGTACCGCCTCCGGCAACGTGATCTATAGTCCAAGCTCGTACCTGCTCTTCTCCCTCGAATACCGAAAGCTATGGACGAACTTTGCTTCCGGAACCTTGAGCACGGCCGATGCCATTGGTTTCGGCGCGGGATATCGCTTCTGATGCTTCAGCGCGTCCACGTCCGAATCTTTGTTTGCATGGTCGGTCTCTCTTTCTTCGCATCTACGGTCTCTCGCGCTGCCGATGTCTCCGCGCATCTTGCTGCCAAGCGGACAGACTCAGATACGGTGCCCGCAGCAGTTATATGGCTCAAGCCGGTTCACGAGAGCGCTTCCAACGCACTCCCTCCCGAACACTTCACCCTCACCCAAAAGAACAAGACCTTCATTCCACATCTTCTGGTTGTTCCACTCGGTAGTAGCGTCGCATTCCCGAACACGGATCCCTTCTTTCATAACGTGTTTTCCCTCTTTGATGGCAGGCGATTCGACTTAGGACTCTATGAGGCAGGCTCGACCCGAAGCGTCGTCTTCTCTCGCGAAGGGGTCTCTTACATCTTCTGCAACATCCATTCCGAAATGAGTGCTGTCGTCATCACCCTCACCACCCCGTTTTTCAGTGTTGCCGACCCGAACGGGCGATTCCAGATCACAGGTGTTCCGGAGGGAGACTACGACCTGCACCTCTGGATCGAAGGCCGCCAACAAAACGCTCTGGAGAAACAGCCTCGGCGTATTCACCTTGCAAGCGGTCGCCTCGATCTTGGGGAGATCGATGCCGGCCAGCCGGAGCAAGTGCCACATCGAAACAAATTCGGGCGTCCCTACGACGTCGACTCGCACCCGATCTACTAATCCGCTCACGTACAACACCTGACAGGCGGATTCGCATCGAAGCAGGAAAAGACAGAGCTAACGGGCCTCTCCATTCAATAAGTAATTCTCTGTCTGGCACTCCCCAGAGGGATTCTCCTCATGCAGAAGCTTGCATCCCTGATCCGGCCAAAACTGGCGGCCATCGTCGCCATTGCATTTGTAGCGCTACTCCTGTCTGCAGGGATCCACAGTCGTGGAACTGTGCCAGCGGCGTGGAATATGCTACACATCCCGGCCAATACACCCCTCTTCTCCGATACCAGGGGAATCACCCACGCTATCGACTGTGTGGTTCAGGGGCAGGATCCGTACAGGGTCAACCGTTGCGATCCCTGGCATCGGCTCTATAACTATCCGCCTATATGGTTGCTCGCTCGCCATCTGGGGATCACATCCCAGAGTTCAAATGCCATCGGCCTTCTCTTTGCCGTCGCGGCAATCACCGCTTATATCCTGCTGCTCAACTCTCGATCATTGCTGACCGGAGCTATCGTCTTTCTTGCAATCGCATCCCGATGCGTTCTGCTCTCCATCGAGCGCGGAAATACGGATCAGATCGTCTTCTTTGTTCTGGTCTTCGGATTTTTTCTCATCTATCGCCAGCGTCCGGAGATACGCGCCCGAAGTCTCAGTGTTCTCCTAGTGGCCCTCACCATTCTCAAGGTGTATCCCATCGCCGCTGTGACTATCTTTTTGCGACGCAAACGAGGGTGGAAACTTGCGCTTCTCACCGCAGGGGTAGCAGCAGCGGCTCTTCTGGCTACCAGCGGCCGCAGGCTCGCGTTTGTCATCGCGAATACTCCGCGAGATCCCGACACATCGTTTGGGACATTCCCTTTCTTCTTGACTGTCAGCCGACACACACTGCAATCGCTCGCTCCGCTATTCGCAGACCACCGCGCAGCCGCTCCTCTCGCAGCACTTGTCATCGCCAGTATCGGGATGTTCTGGGGCGCTCACGTCGGCACAAGGCTGGATCACGTGCTACCTCCGCTTGATCTCACACGCACGCGCGCTGCAATCGCGATTGCCTGTATCTCCATCTATTCCTTTGCGTTCCTTGCGGGCTCCAGCTACGACTACCGCCTCATCTACCTGATGGGTGCGCTTGCATGGCTTGTCGAGGATTTGGACAAGAGAAGAGGGCTGCGGTCCCTCCCGGCAACACTCCTGATCCTTGTCCTTCTCTGGAAGCCGTTATACCTATCCCTGACAGGTGAGCTCCTCGATGGACTTGTCTTCCTCATGAGCACTGCTTGGCTCGGGAACACGATATTTTCGCAGCGCACGGAAGATTCGTCGCAACTGCACTCTCCATCGCAGCCGGCGCCCCAAAAACATCCTTTTGCGGCGCCGACCGCCTGAACTCCCGGATACGTCGCTCCTTTTAAGCTACAAAATCTCTATCAGGAGTTCTTCCTGCGCCCGTAACCAGTCCTGATCGTGGAAGCCATGTTGCTGACCACGTTCCAGGAATAAGAAGTAGGCTCTTTCAGCAACCTGCGCATGAGTCGGCTGGGAACGCTGCTTCGGTTCCGCTGCCGCTGCTGCGACAGGCTGACTTGGCGCGGGATCTCCAACTGCTTTGGCGGGTGCCTTCTTTTTCGCAGCAGGCGGCTTCGGCGCTGCTGCATTCGTTTTCTTTTCGACCGGACCACCATCCGGGGCGGCAGAAGCCGTTTTCTTTGCGGGGGCTTTCCGTGGCTTCTTCTTTTCGTCTTCGACACTCATCGCAAACTGTCTCCTTACCTGAGAAATCTTCGCCACAACGTGCCGGGCTGCTTCTAGTCTAGTAGACGCGGCGCCGATTGCGCGCATAACCCCATCCATCATCGATCAAAATCAACTCCATGCCTCTCTACCCACCAGCAGGGATTTCCTCCTGTTTGCGGAATTCCCTCCGGCAGAAGCGAACGCGTGCAGCGGATCTCAATCGCTCCATCGGGATAATATTCCTCCTTGTTTCCTTTGAGGGAAGCAACGACGAAGCGGTTGACTGACACGACCTTATAACCTCCTCCGGCGAGATATCTTCCCTGCCAGATCAGCCAGTCCGAAGCCCAGACCGCTGCAGCTATCATCAGGATCCATACAACAACGCGAGTCACAATCCTTAACATTCCGGTTCTCCGAACGCAGTCTGTCGGCCTTCGCCGAATCCCGTATCTCTTGAAAATAAATGGTCAACGATATTGACAACCGGAGACAGCCAGAATTTCCTTGCACCATGCGCGATAAAAGACTTCTGCCGGGTGTCTTATGTCTCTGCCTGTCTTTCGCGGCCGGCAACTCACTCACTCCCTTGGCACGGAACACCGCCGCCTTGGCAGGGCTCGGAATCTCGATGCCAAGGACACGATCCAGGGAGGCCGGGATGTCATCTATGAGATCCTCACGGATCTCAACATGGAGAAGCTGGAAGCAAATACGAAACTCTTTCTTGCGCTTAAAAAGAGAATTCATGAGAGCAATAAGGCTCTGGAGCAGATTAAGGAACGGATCAACGCCATCACGAAAAACATCTCCACGGCTTCGAGCGTCATTGCGGCCATCAGCAAGGTGCTGAGCATTGCACCGATGGTCTTGTAGGCTCCTCGATCCTCATTCCGCAAAAAAGTGCAGCTGCCTCGGCCCTCATGCGCTCTGCGGGGTCGTCCTCCGTCTCCCTATAATGAATACCGGAAGGTAAGCTGCCGAATGGGTCTCTTCAGAAAGAAAGTCAAGCAGGAACACAAGGTTATGCTTCAGGCCGAACGGGCCGGCGGAGCTCTCTTGCCCGAATATCACGGCCTACGCCCGAGTGTCCTCATCCTGAGCGCTGGCACATGTATGACTCCATGACCGCCGAGGCCGAGGTGCTTGAATTCCTCTATACCTTGGTGACGACCATCAAACCTACTCTTGTCGTCGAGACCGGATCCTTCCTCGGAGTCTCCACGCTTTGGATCGCAAAGGCACTCAAGGCCAATGGCTTCGGCCGTATCGTCTCTTGCGAATACGATCCTCTTGTCTATGCCAAAGCGAAAGAAAAGATCGCCGCCTCCGGGCTCCAGGAATGGATCGAACTACGCAATGAGTCATCGCTAGAAATGAACATCGACGGCGTGATCGACTTGTTCTTCTCCGACTCGGATATGCCCATCCGCGAAGCAGAAGTTAAGCGATTTCTCCCGCAGATCCGTCCGACCGGGCTGATTCTGATGCACGATGCCAGTTCGCATCTGAAGGTCGTGCGCGATGCTGCAATCAAGCTGGAGTCCGAAGGCTTGATTTCCTGCATCCTATTACCTACGCCGCGAGGACTCGTTCTCGCTCAGAGAAAAGAGGGACGCTCCTGAAAGCCTACGTCCATCTCACTCGATTCTCTTTTCTCTAGAACTGCAATTCCATTTAGAAAAGGAGATCTCCATGGTGCGACGTGTTACATCCTGCATGGCAGCAGCCTTACTTCTCGTCTTGACCGTCCCCGGCTCCACACCCTCGTTTGCACAACAAGTTCAGCAGGCTGCGCCCATGTCGCAGGAAGACGGGATGCGCATCGTTAACGAGGTGCGGAAACAACTCAGCAGCCTAAGCGACTATAGCGTCTTCGACTGGATCACCTTCGGTTTTCGTGGCAGAACCCTGGTTCTCAACGGTTATGCTTCCCGTCCCATACTCAAAGACGATGCCGAACGGGCGGTAAAGAAGATCCCGGGAATCGACGGCGTCGATAACCAGATCAAGGTACTTCCGCTCTCACCCAACGACGACCGTATCCGTGCCGCGGTTTACAACCGCATCTACACCCAGAGCGCCTTGCGTAAATACAACGCCAATCAGGGATCACTCGCTCAGGCGTTGGGTCCTGGCGGCCGAAGCTTCGCGATGATGTCCGGTGGCATCACCAATGACCCGCCAATCGGCTATCACGCCATTCACATCATTGTGAACAATGGTCACGTCACCCTGTACGGCGTTGTTCTCAATAAAACCGATGCGGACATCGCCATGATGCAGGCCAACTCTGCCCCGGGAGCCTTCAGCGTCGACAATGAGCTGGTCGTCGAAGGTACCAATCCAGGGCAGGAGCCAAAATAAGCAGCACGCCAGGCACTACTCTGTGCGCAACGCCTGCATCGGGTCCACACTCGAAGCTCTCCATGCAGGCGCTGCACTGGCAAGTGCAGCCACTAACAGCAGCAGCGTAGCCATGACGGCAAAAACTGCAGGGTCCAGAGGTTTGGTCTGGTACAGCAGCGAACGAATCACATACCCCACAGCGACACCTCCGCCGATTCCCACAGCAAGCCCCACCCCCACAGGTCGCAGTCCATCCCGCAGCACCAGCCCCAGCACCTGTCCCCGCTGAGCGCCAAGCGCAATGCGTATGCCGATCTCCGGAACTCTTTGCGTCACGACATACGACAGAACGCCGTACAAGCCCACACCAGCCAGCAGCAGCGAAAGCCCCGCGAAGATCAGCACCAGCGATGCGGAGAAGCTCTGGTTCACGGTCGACTCACCGACAATCTGCGGAATCGTCAACACCTCGACGATAGGCAGCTGAGGATCGACGGTGGCGATCTCCTTCTGGATCGCGATCGCATAGTTCAGTGGATCGCCGGACGTGCGTGCAACCAGCGTAGACCTGTAACCTGTGACGCCGGAGAAGACCGGATAGTACATCGTAGCCTTCGTCCGCTCGCCGGCGCGCCACAGTGTATCGCCAACCACGCCGACAATCTCGTAGGTCCTCTTCTTGTTCGTGATGTCGGTACCCATCACGACGGTGCGTCCAATCACATTCTCGCCCGGGTAGTACCGCTTCGCCAGCTCTTGCGTGACGATGACCTTGTTCGATTGATCCAACCGGTCATGTTCGTTGAACACTCTTCCCGCAATCAGAGGAATGCCGAGCGTCGCAAAGTACGCAGGGTCTGCATACCGGATCATCGCATCGGGTTGTTTGTTCGACTCGTAGTTCGGACGCTCCGGAATGATAAAGACCTGGTCGCCGTCCCAACCGGCTCCGGGCACTGTCGAACCCAGGCCCACCGACTCTACTCCTGGAATGCGCCTCACGCGCTCCAGCAAAGACTGAGAAAAAGCCAGGCTCTGCTCCGGTTTGGTATATAGCTCCTGCGGCAGGTTGTATCTCAGCGTCAGCAGATGATCGCTGGCGATACCTAGATCCGTCGTCCGCAACTGGACAAAGCTCTTCAGCAGCAATCCCGCCGAGAGCAACAGCACAACCGTAAGCGCAATCTCGATACTCAGGAGAGTCTTCCGGAGCCGGGCCCGCGACACACCCACTCCCGCTCCGCGAGAGGTATCCTTCAGCCCCTCTAGAACTCCCCTCTGTGTTGAAGAAAGTGCAGGCAGCAGTCCCGCGACGATCGCGGTTAGACCCACGATGCCAAACGTGAACAGCACGATCACCACGTCGACGTGAATGGACGCCGCACGAGGCAGACCGCGCCAGTGCAGCTTCAGCCATGCCGTTCCCGTCAGCGCCAGCAGCAGCCCAATCGCCCCTCCGCAACCGCATAGAATCACCGTCTCCGTCATCTGCTCCCGCAGCAGTGCGAAACGGCCTGCCCCAAGAGCACCGCGAATCGCCATCTCCTTCTGCCTTGCAGCCCCTCGCGCAACAAGAAGGTTCGAGACGTTCAGACATCCGATCAGCAGCATGCACGCCACAGCCGCCATCATCATCAACAGCGGTGTCTTCACATCCTTCACCACATCATCGATCATCGGGCGCGACATGGCATCCTCTGCCACCGGTTGGCCCGCATACTGTTGGTGCATCCGGTACTGCAGCGCGCTCACCTCCTGTGTCACCGTCTTGAGGCTGACACCCGGCTTCATTCGCGCGACCACGTAAGGATAGTGATTGTCGTGCTCATGTAGCTGCTCTGCGGTCCTTCCGTCCGAGTAAGGAACCCACACCTGCGTTCGCGCATCGGGATACACAAACCACTCCGGCAGCACACCAACGACCGTGTAAGGCCTCGCAGCCATTCGAACCGTCTTTCCTACAATCGAGGCATCCCCGCCGAAGCGCCTTTGAAAGAAGCTCCATGTCAGTATGGCGACATGGTTATCTCCGACCCTGTCTTCGTCTTCACGAAAGGTTCGGCCAAGCGCAGGCGTAACTCCCAGCAGCGAAAAAAGATTCCACGTCCCCTTCTGCGCCGCCACCATCTCTGGCATCTCTCCATGGTCGCCAGTGACAGTTAAACTTGAGTAGTAGTACGAGGCCATGTCTTCGAATCCATGCGTGTGCTCGCGCCACTCATAAAAATCGCCGGGAGAAACGGGATTGTATGGATCCCCCGACGTGCTGGCGCGCCAATGCTCGTACACCATCACCAGTTTGTCGGGATCCTGGAAAGGCAGCGGTGACAGCAGCACGGCGCGCACCACCGTGAAGAGGCACGTCGTCGCCCCAATGCACAGCGCCATCACCGCAACAGCCGTCACGGTAAATCCCGGCGCCCGCATCAACGCTCGAACCGAAAAGCGAAGATCGCGCGCCAGCGTATCCAGCCAGCCCCAGTTCCAGCCGCGCCTCGCCTCATCCCGCAACAGTGCCGGATTGCCAAACTCTCGCCGTGCCGCTCTGCGAGCCTCCTCCGGCATCGCTCCCATCCGTATGCGCTCGGCCTCTTCCTGTTCGAGATGAAAACGCATCTCTTCATCCAGCCGGGCCGTCTCACTCTGGCGGCGAAAGAGCGTCGCCGCCGATCTCCTCACGCGATCCAACCAGCGCATACTGCCTCCTTTGGGAACTCAGCTCTCAACCACCAGATCGATCGCAGCGGACAGCCTGGACCACATCTCCCGCTCCTTCTCGAGCTGCGCCCGCCCAGCCGCCGTCAGCGAGTAGAACCTGGCCTGCCGGCCGGTCTCCGTCTCCGCCCACTTCGACCGGATCCAACCCTGCTGCTCCAGCCGTTGCAGCGCCGGATACAGCGAGCCCTGCTGGACCTGCAGCACATCGTTCGAGATCTGCTGAATCCTTTTCGCAATCGCCCATCCATGCTTGGGTTCGAGCGAGAGAGTCTTCAGAATCAGCAGCCCCAGTGTTCCCTGTACAAGATCATTCGGTCTTCCCATGTGTAGAACATCTACACAAGTGCGTTGTAGATAGTCAACACATACCTACGCAGCTCTCCCCACCTGGGTTCCACAAAAATCAAACTAAAGGTTGAAGAGTTCTTTCAGCCGCTTGGTCTGTGCCCGGCTGACCGGAATCTCGGTCTTCTTCGGATCGTCCATCCTGAGCTGGTAGCTGGACTTGAACCACGGCACCACCTCACGAATATGCTGTATGTTCACTAGGAAGGATCGGTGCGCTCTCCAGAATGCCTCTGGATCGAGCTGATCCTGAAGTTCCTCGATCGTTCGGCAGTTGGAGTTCCCCTCCACCGTAGGCGTCACCACCGTGATGGTTCCTTCGTCGATCGTCGCAAAGCAGATCTCTTTCTGATCCACCAGCAGCAGCCGATTCTGCGTTCGGACGATGACCTTGCCGGTATTTGCCTTTACGGCAGGAGCCTGCGACGCCTGCTCTCCCATCAGCTTTAACAGAGCATCCAGCTTCGATTCCGTATCTCCCGCTGTCGCCGCATTTCCTTCAGGGCGGTCCTCCTGGCTCATTCGGCTCTGCGCCTTCTCCAGAGTCTGCAGCACCCGCTTACGGTCGAACGGCTTCAGCAGGTAATCGACCGCATTCACCTCGAACGCCCGTACGGCATATTGGTTGTAAGCGGTTGCAAAGACCACCTGCGGCAGCGGAACCTTTCGGTCCAGAAGCTTCTTAAGGACCCCGAAACCATCCAGCCCCGGCATCTGCACATCCAGGAACACAACATCCGGCCTGTGCGTCCGTATCAGCTCGACAGCTTCGATTCCATTCGTACCTTGTGCAAGGACTTTTACTCCTCCGGCCCCCTCCAGCAGATATTGCAATTCCTGCCTTGCGAGTGGTTCGTCATCGATGATGAGTGCCGTAAGAGACATTTTCGACAGGTCGCAGCGTTAAGGTCGAATCAATAACGCGCCACTAGTCACTATACGCCCGCAGCCGCGCCGGAGCATGGTCTTCGGCCAGATCGTGTCCACACTGCGTGCAGTAGACGTCCGTAATCTGCACACCGCGAAAGCACCTCCCGCACACAGGAGCCATCTGAAACTGGCACTGCGGGCAGAAGTGGCAGCTCGACGCAATCTCTGTTCGGCAGTGGGGACAGGGCCGCAACAGAGGCTGACGAAGCAGGAAGTAGACCACCGCGCCGATTCCACCAGGCATCAGCACCACGATCAGCATCCATAGCGGCGCTGGCATCCGGCGACGCTTTACATCACGGCTTACATAACCCACCAGGAGAACGTAGCTCGCGAAGGCCGTTCCCCACGAGTAGCCCATCAGCAGCCGCATAGGCAGCATCTCGTGCTTGTGATGCGGCATCACCACATGAAAGAGATACTGAACCGCAGCGAAGACCAGGATCGACAGGACAACTGACCAGGCCGGAATCAGACTTAGTTCGTCTTCCTGACCGCCCTGCACTTCCTGCGCCCGGTTTTCATTCGGGACTGACGACCTCGTCATCGCGCCATCTCTTCCTTGGAGCGCCTGTTCTGCGTGCGGCGTAACCATACCATCACCAGCAGTGCGGTCGTCACAGGCAAAAACCAGAACAGAAGCACCACGTACTGATCGCTGGCATCCGGCATTCCGATGGGGTTCAACTCGTACTGATCCAGCATCGTCCACACCGCTGTCACCAGGATCACAACCATCGAAGCGCATACCGTCAGAGGCACCCAGAGGCTGCGGATCCTGCGTCGCCTCGAGGACATCTGTGCAGCCCGCTCCCGCACAACTCTGTGCGTACGATTGACCAGAGAGATCCGGGCGCTGACATCGAGCGATCCAATCGATCCGATCGCCTCACGCCTCAAGGCCTTCTCGCAATCCAATCCCCCATCGATCAGCTCGTTCATGCCCTCGCCTCCGCCACCACAGGACGATGCTTTCTCAATCTCTCCAGTTCAGGCTTCAGCGAAGCCAGCCCGCGATACAGTCTCGATTTGACCGTCGATAGCGGCGCACGCGTAACCCCCGCAATGTCTTCAAGCGAGAGTTCCTCATAGAATCGCAGCACCAGGACCTCCCGATACGAAGCATCGAGTGTCAAAAGAACCTCTGCAACCTCAGCCGAATCCTCCCGCGAGGCAAACTGCTCGAGCGGCGAAGGCCCTGCCATCGGGACCTCAAAGGGCCGATCATCCTCGTTGTTCTCGCTCATCTCATCCAGGCTCGACATCGTACGCTTTCTCGACAGGTCGATCACCAGATTTCGAGCGATGGTAAACAGCCAGGTATCGAACCGGGCTTTACCGTTGTACTGCGCGCCGCGAATCAGCACGCGCATCCATGTCTCCTGGAAGAGATCCTCCGCAACCTCTCTCCTGCCGGTCAAAAAAAGCAGGTACCGCAACAGGCGATGTTGATATTGCTCAATCAGCCGATCGAGCAGCTCGGGATCCTGGCGCTTGAGCCCGCGCGCAATTGCCGCATTCTCTTCCTGCGTCAGCGCGACCTGCGCTGCACTTAGAGCTAGGGCTCCGCCATTCATAGAGGTAGTGACGCGATTGCCTCTCAAAAAGTCTCGGTCCACAAGCGCCGGGCGGGAAAAATCTCTCTCTGCCCAGAGCGGCCCATGCGAACTCCTCTTTTAAGGCGTAATCGGCTCCTTCCTGCCATTCTACGGCGGCCGCGCCGGTTCGCCCAGCGGTTTCCAGCCTGTAAACTCAAACTTATGGAAGTTCTTTACGGCCTGCATCCCGTCGAAGAGGCCATTCGCGCCGGATCCGGTCGGCTTGATCGCATCTCCATCGCACGGGAGCGCCGCGACGCAAAGCTCGAGCGTCTCGCATCCCTCGCCCGTTCCGCCGGTATCCGCGTTTCGGCCGAGCCTCGCGATCAGCTCACCCGCCTCGCCAAGACCGACGCCCACCAAGGGGTCGTCGCCTACCTTCGCGAAAGAGCCTTTCTCACAATTGAAGATCTCCTGGTCCCTTCACCCGGGAACCACTCTCGATTCTTCCTCGCTCTGGATGGCCTGGAAGATCCCCATAATCTGGGGGCTCTTCTTCGGACTGCCGAGGGCGCCGGAGTGGACGGTATCCTTCTACCCGAACGCCGCAGCGCCCCCATCACAGCGACGGTAGCCAAGACCTCCGCCGGAGCCTCCGAACACGTTCGGATTGCACGGGTTACCAATCTCGTCCGCGCTCTCGAGCAGATGAAGAAAGCCAACATCTGGGTCGTCGGCCTCGACGAGCGAGGAACACCCGACTACACCGACTTCAACTTCTCCATGGACTGCGTCCTCGTCCTCGGACGCGAAGGCGCAGGTCTGCACGACCTGGTCAAGAAGACCTGCGATCATCTCCTCCGCATCCCCATGGCAGGACAGGTCTCCTCTCTCAATGTCTCCGTAGCCGGGGCAGTCGTTATGTACGAGGCCATGCGCCAACGCCGCGCTGCCTCCGTCCAACCGAAGGCAGCGCCTCCTGCTGCAACTCCAGGAAAACGTAAAGGTCTCGGCAGTCTGTAAATGATCCACCCTCTTGCTTGCACCCTTCCGCGCGTCTCCGGCTCGCCTTCTCGGCGGCCTTGGCCATCGCCGTCCTTCAAGCCACCCCTTGCGCCGTCGCCCAGCATCCCGCACACCCGCAGCCCCAAAGCCAGTCCCAGAGCCAGCCCCAAGGCCAACCCCAGCCCCAGGTTATCTTCCATCGCGACGAGGATCAGGCAGCCGCAAACGCCTCCCAGGGCGGCAAACCCGGCCGCACCCCCCAGAAGGACATCGATGCAATAACCTCCGCCGAGCGCTCCGCCATCTCCTTCACCGCGTGGGATCTCGACCTCCATCTCGAGCCTGCTACTTCCCATGTTGCAGCTCATGCGCGCTTTACCATCCGGAACGTCTCCCCGGCGCCCCTCTCGCAGTTCACGCTTCAGCTTTCCTCAACCCTTCATTGGGAGCACCTGACCGGGCCGGTCCAGCTCAGTTACAGCGAACACGCTCTGCCCACCGACGCCGATCACACGGGGCAGGCCACGGAAGCCCTCGTCGTTCTCTCCAAACCACTCCCTCCCGGCTCAACCCTCACCCTGACCGGGGTTTACTCCGGCACCATCGCCGCCTCCAGCGAACGCCTCACCCGCATCGGAGCCCCTCCCGAGGACGCAGCCCGGGCTGACTGGGATCAGATCTCTCCGGGCACTGTGGCACTTCGCGGCTTCGGGAACGTCCTTTGGTATCCCGTCTCCTCCCCTGCCCTCTTTCTTGGGGATGGCGCGAAGCTCTTCCAGGCCATCGGTCTCTCTCGGCTCCAGCAGGCCACCTCCTCCCTTCGGGTCCGCCTCACGATCGAGTATGTTGGCGAGCCCCCGGTCGATGCCTTCGTCAACGGTCGTCGTCAACCTCTCCAGAACGTCGCCGAAGAGCCCAACGCACCGGTCGCCGAGTCTCACGGCGTCGCCACTGCCGACTTCGCAGCCGCTCACATCGGCTTCCGTACGCCCAGCCTCTTCGTGACCTCTTCAAATCTTCAGCCGTCCAGCAACCAGCTTCTCCAGGTCGCCACGACCCGCCCCGAGGCGATCGCGCCGTTCACCGCAGCCTCCAGCAACGTTGCTCCCCTGCTCCGCGACTGGCTCGGGCAAGCCCCTCTCGCGCCGCTCACAATCATCGACCACTCCGGGCAGCCCTTCGAAGACGGCGCCTTTCTTGCAATCCCCTTGACCGCAACCGATGCTCGCCAAATCACCCCGGCGATGGTTCACTCCCTCACCCACGCCTGGTTCCGTTCGTCGCTCCCCTGGCTCGACGAAGGCGTTCCCCAATTCATCTCTCTGCTGTATACGGAAAATACCGACGGACGCGAGAAGGCGCTCGCGGAGCTCCGCCAGCTCATCAATCCCCTCACCCTGGTCGAGCCTGAAGATCCAACCGAGACAGAATCTTCCCCTTCCACGGCACACTCCCCCGGAGAGTACAGCAGCAGTTCCAGCAGCTCCACCAGCCAGGAACCCGCACGCGATACGCCGCCTCAGCCTCTGCCGGCGACGCTTACCCCCCAGGCTGGCACCCCCGGACAAAGCCTCATTGCAGCCCATGACGAGGTCTACTACAGGGCCAAGGCGGCCGCAGTTCTATGGCTCCTCAAATCCATCACGGGCGACGCTCCCCTCAAGAGAGCCTTGCAGGCCTATCGCGACGAGATACGTCACGCCGATCCCAACACTCCCGAAGACCCTCACGCCTTCGAGCGCGTCCTTGAGGCCACCAGCCACAAGAACCTCTCCGGAATCTTCGACGACTGGGTCTATCATGATCGCGGCCTCGCTGATATCTCCATCGTCAACGTCACCCCGCGCGATCTTCCTGCTCGCAACGGCAAAGGAGTAAGCTGGCTCGTCGCCGTGGAGATTCACAACGCGGGGTATGTCACTGTAGATGTGCCGGTTACGGTGCGCTCCGGATCGCTCACCTCGACCGAGTACGTGCATCTTCCGCCCCGATCCACCACCTCCACCCGCATCGTCTTTGAAGGTGTTCCGCAGGAGGTGCAGGTCAACGACGGAACCATCCCTGAGACGACGGAACCGGTACACATCCGCAAGCTCAACATCGCCGCCGCTCCGACTTTTTGAACTCACTGACCGGCAGGCCGCGGAATCACAAAATCAGCTTCGTTTAACTGTAGAGAGACGGCTTCGGTCTTGAATCTTGCCACTGCCTCCCCCGCTCCCCTAAACTCCCTGAAAGAGTCCAATATTCACGTGCTTTTTTCTTACAAAACCGCGGCATTCCTTCTGGTTGCATCCACGTTGTTAGGCCCCACGGCCCGAGCCCAGTCCTCAAGCTCCTCCAGTTCCTCGGGCTCGGAGTCGACTCCTGCGCTTGAAAACAACCCCCGCCAGCAGCTTCCCGCGCGTCCCCGGGTCGCGCAGCCGGAGGCTGGGGGAGCCGCCATTACGCTCGAAACCAGCGAGTCGCTCTTTGATCTGGCAGCTGCGCTCAACACCTGCGGCTACGACGCTGACCTCGAGAACTCGGCACCGGTCCGCAAGGCTATCCGGCAGGAGATCAACCAGACCCTCGCCTCGGCCACACCTGCAGCTCGCGATCACCGCGACGCTCTGTGCGCCTACATCCGCCAGCACCAGCTGGGCGAGCCAGGGCTCAATCTTGCGCAGTACATCTCGCTCTCCCTTTACCTCAATCCCCCACCGCAGCTCACTCCTTCGGTTGACCAGCCGGAACTCCCGCCCGACTCAACTCAGGTCGTCAACATCCTCCCTCTGCTCCGGAGCTTCGCTGAAGACATCAACCTGCACACCATCTGGGTGACGCACCGCTCGGAGTACGAGGCTTTGGTGGAGAAGGTTCACGACCCCCTCACCCGAACCATCCTCGACACAAATATCTACCTTCATCTGCCTGTCTCCAGCTATGATGGGCGCCGCTTTCTAGTTCTGCTCGAGCCCATGCTGGCACCCGCCACGACCAATGCGCGCATCTACGGCAGCGACTACATCGTCGTAGCCTCGCCGGCCGGCAGTCCCCTCGGGCAGGTCCATATGGACGAGATCCGTCACACCTATCTGCACTATGAGATCGAGCCCTTGGTCTATGCTCGCGCCAGCGCCATGGACCGCCTGCTGCCACTGCTCAAAACCGTGCAGGATGCTCCGATCGAATTTACCTACAAGTCCGACATCTCCGCCTTCATCACAGAGAACCTGATCAAGGCTGTAGAAGCCCACACGATGGACACAGGCTTTCCTAAACCGAAGCGCCCCAGCCAAGTTCGTCAGCGGTCTGACATGACCAACTATGAGGCCGAGCTCACCGCGTGGGAGCGCCAGGCCGAGACCACACGCCGTAAACAGGTGGATCTCGATGTGCGCCAGGGCTGGGTACTCGCCAGCTATTTTTACGACAAGCTGACCCAGATGGAGAAGGACGGCACCAGCCTTAAAGAAGATATCGCCGAGATGGTCTACGGCATGGACGTCGATCGCGAACGCCACGCCGCCTCGCAGGTCGCCTTCCTTCCCGAGGGCAGTCACGACGCCATCAAACGTGCACCTCGCCAGCTCAGGGGCATGGATCTCGCCGAGATGAAGCTGATGAAGGGGGACGTCGATGGCGCCGGAATGATGGCTGACGAAGCCCTCAAAACCAACCCCAGCGACCCACAGGCAAACTATCTCGCCGGGCGCGTTGAGCTCGTCCAGGGCGATCCGGAATCGGCGATGGCTCACCTCAATAAGACCCTCACGCTCGCCAAAGATCCCCGCACCCTCGCCTGGGCTCACATCTATCTGGGCCGTCTGTACGACGTCGCGCGCGATCCCGAGCACCCGGAGCAGGAACATCCCGAGCGCAACAAGGCTCTCGCGGAGTACAAGGCAGCCCTTGCCGTCCGCGACTCACAGCCCGACACCAAGGCCGCGGCCGAGAATGGGCTCAAAGAACCATTTCTCCTTCCCCGGCGATCCGACGATAATCAGGATAATGAGCCCCTAGACCCAAGCGGCAAAGCAGAGAAGGAAGCCTATCGCCCACAGCAACAACCCCGATGAGTACCTCCTCCCGGCTTGGGAGCGTCCAATATTCGGAGCTGCTTGATTCCAAGAAGAGGATGTAATGCAGACGCGCCGCAGAAGGTCCGCACGAATTTCATCGACCGAGACGCTCAATCCTCCTTGGGATCACCGTTTCAAGCGGCCCGATCTGCTTACCCTTGCCCTCACTCATCGTTCGCTCGCTTACGAGACCAATCCTGAGACCCTGCAGAATCCCGCCACGGACAACGAGCAGCTTGAGTTTGTGGGCGATGCCGTCCTCGGCCTTGCCGTCGCCGAAAGCCTCTACCGCCGCTTCCCCGACTCCCGAGAAGGCGAGCTGACCCGGCTCCGTGCCTCTCTCGTCAGCCGCAGGCATCTCGGAACCGTCGCCCAGCGCATCGGCCTGGGAGCGATGCTCCGGCTCGGCCGTGGGGAAGAGCAAAGCGGAGGCCGCCAGAAACAGGCTCTGCTCGCCAACGCCCTCGAAGCCGTGATCGCCGCCCTCTATCTCGACGGCGGCCTTGAGGTTGCCCGCACCTTCATCGAGCACCGCATCATCGAGCCCTCCCTCCCCGCTCTCCAGGGTGCCCTCGACTCCGGAAACACCTTCAGCGGAGCCATCGGCGATCACAAGTCCGCGCTGCAGGAGTACCTGCAGTCCATCGGATCCGGTCAGCCCCAATACGTGCTCAAAGCCCAGACCGGTCCCGACCATCAAAAGCTCTTCCGCGTCGAGGTGCGCATTCCGGACGGCTGCGGCGGCTCTCGGCCCCTCGCGGAATCCGAGGGAACCACCAAGAAGCAGGCACAGCAGCAGGCCGCCCGTATCGGAATAGAGCTGCTGCACGCTGAGGGAAAGCTCGAATCCCTGGACGACGAAGCCTCCAGCGAGAACCCCCAACAGGCTGAGGCCACGCGATGAGTGCTCCCGCCCTGACACCGGTTCCAGTCAGTCAGGGCGAGAACCGCGCCCCGGCTCCCTCACCGCGTCCCACACCTCCCTCCGGTTCCGCTTCTCGCAGATCCGCACCCTACGCCCGCTCTGAGCAGCCCGGAATCCTGCCTGCAGTTCAGTCCCTTATCACCATCATCGTGGTCGCCGTCTTCATCGTGACCTTCACCATCCAGCCCTTCCGGATCCCCTCCGGCTCCATGGAACCCACCCTCCTCATCGGCGACTTCCTTCTCGTCGACAAGCAGATCACCGCCGACTCCGCGAACTCGTTCTTCCTTCCGCCCCCCACCGTCCACCGCGGGGACATCGTCGTCTTCCACTTCCCCATCAAACCCGAGATGCACCTGGTCAAGCGCGTCGTCGGCATCCCCGGAGATCACATCCGCCTTCGCGGCGGTCACGTCTTCGTCAATGGCCTTCGGCTCAACGAGCCTTACACCATCTATCGCCCCAGCGGGCCCGACAACTTCCGAGACAACTTCCCCCGCCTCCAGAATGCAGATCCCGCCATCGACTCTCGCTGGTGGATGCGCATGCGCAGGCTCATCGACGATGGCGAGCTCATCATCCCCGCCGGAAATTACTTCGTCCTCGGAGATAACCGCAACGACAGTGAGGACAGTCGCTACTGGGGCTTCGTACCCCGCGAGAACATCGTAGGCCGCCCCTTGATGATCTACTTCTCCCTCAGCCAGGGTGAGAGTTCCGCCTACGCACTCCCCCGCTCTGCCGGAATCGCCCTCCGCCCCCCTCCCGGCGAACCGACATTGCTCAGCTTCGCCCGCTGGGACCGAATCTTCCGCGTCATCCGCTAGTGCTCCTGAATATGAACCTCCCGCCGACCCTGGAATAGCGCGGAATTCTTCCCCACATCTATCCCATACCTCTCTTCCTTCCGGTTTTTCCCCGAACTCTCTGGACGCATCAGCGATACACTGGAAGGAAACGTGGAGAAAGCCGCTTAATGAAGACCATGGAATCCGTTGAGAAAGACGAAGCCGTAACCCAGACGGAGAGGCAGACAGAGACTCCCCTTGAGTCGCTGGCCTCCATCGCCACGGTGCTCGCCGTTGGCCTCTTCGTCATGACCTTCGTCTTTCAGAACTTCGAGATCCCCTCGGCCTCCATGGAGAAGACCCTGCTGATCGGCGATCACGTCCTGGTGGACCGTATCTCGCTCGCACCTCCCACCGCATGGGCTCCCTTCACGCACTACCGCGACGTCCGCCACCGCGACATCATCGTCTTCCTTAAGCCCGGTGAGCCCGACCTCTTCCTCGTCAAGCGCGCCATCGGTCTACCCGGCGATCACATCCATCTTCGCAACGGCGTGGTTTACGTAAATGGCGTCGCCCAGGATGAGCCCTACGCCGCCATGCCCGCCGCCGACGGCGACCCGCAGCATGAGTTCAATCCCTATCGGGACGACTTCCCCAGCATCCCCCCGGATCCCATGTATCAGGTAACGGCGTCCTGGCAGTACGACCTGCCCCAGCATATCCAGAACGGCGACCTGGTCGTTCCTCCTGGCAAGATCTTCGCCATGGGCGACAACCGCCCCGACTCGCTCGACAGCCGCTACTGGGGATTCGTTCCCCGCGAAAACATCGTCGGTCGCCCCTTGTTCGTCTATTGGTCCTTTGAGACACCCGCCGACCAGATCGACAAGCAGAGCGTCGGCCAGCGGCTCGCCTTCATGGGGCATATCCTCATCCATATCTTCGATCAGACGCGCTGGAATCGCACATTCCACATCGTCCGCTAGCTCCGGACCGTTTCGCCCCTATCGTCCATGCGGCAGATTCATCCATCACAGAGTGGCACACCGGTTCAGCAGGAACCCTCGCTCCAGCCGGAGATCGAAGCGGGATACGGGACTGCCGACTCTCGGATTGAACCCGAAACCTCGGTGCAGGAAGCCGCAGTTCCGTGGCCGTGGTCGCATCTCCGTCGCTTCCGCTTCCTCTTTATCGCTCTTCTTGCGGTGTTGCTGCTGGCCTTTCTGCCGCCGCTCATCAATCTAGGACGCTACCAGCGCAGTATCGCGACCAGCATAGGCAACAGCCTTGGCCGCCCTGTCCACCTCGACCGCATCTCGCTTACGCTGCTGCCGCTTCCCGGCTTCACCATTCAGAATCTCGTCGTCGGCGAAGATCCGGCCTTCGGAACCGAGCCCATCATTCGCGCAAACTCGGTCCATGCCACCCTACGCATCTCCTCCCTCTGGCGCAGGCACGTCGAGTTCTCCACCATCAGCTTCAGCGAGCCCAGCGTCAACCTGGTGCATGCCGCCGATGGCCGCTGGAACATCGAAGGAGTCCTGCTTCAGGCCTCTCGTATCGAGACCGCTCCCACCGCGCAGCGCCATGCCGGCCCGGCTCCGCGCTTCCCCTACATTGAGGCCACGGGAGCCCGCCTCAACTTCAAGCAGAGCCAGGAAAAGCTTCCCTTTTCGCTCGTCGATTCAGACTTCGCCCTCTGGCTCCCCGATCCACATCAATGGCACTTCCGGCTTCGAGCGCACCCCACACGCACCGACCGCAACGTCTCCGATACCGGGACCATCGATATCGAGTCCACCCTCAGTCCGGGTCCTTCTCTCAGGCAGGTCGCCCTCAATCTTCAGGGCCAATGGCATGATGCGCCTCTGGGCGAAGCCAGCCGCGTGCTCTTCGGCCGCGATGCTGGCTGGCGGGGGCAGATGAACCTCGCCGCCAACATCCGTGGGACCTTCGGCGACAGCGCCGTCACCACCCGTCTCACGCTTACGGACGCCCGTCCCGCCGACTTCGTCCCGGAGAAGCTCCTCAACACGCAGCTGGAGTGCTTTGCCACCGCCAATGGAATCTTCCACTCGTTCCAGGACATCCGCTGCAGCTGGCCTCCCGCCGCCTCATCCCATAATCCGGTCGCGACGCTCACCGGCTCCATCCCCAACATTCATAAGCTGAGGGAGGCTTCGTTCCAGCTCACTGCGGCGAAGGTGCCCTCTTCTCTGCTCGTCTCAGGCCTCCGCATTCTCAATCCACACGTCCCCTCGGGCATCACGACTACCGGGAACCTAAACGCCAGCCTTCACTACGGAGCGTCTTCCTCCGACAGCACCACGCCCTCCCTTGCAGCAGCAGAGTTATTGCAGGGCCGGCTCTCGCTGACCGACGCCAGTCTCAAGGTCCCCTCGGCCCACAGCACGAATCAATCTCCTCTGAGTGCGCTCACTGAACTGGAGAAGGCCGCCGCCAGCACCATGGAAGACTCCGATCCCACCTCCGGAGTCACACTCCTCTCGCAGGACGTGCACATCTCTTCGGTCAATCATGCTCCTGCTGGCCAGCCCGCTCCCGGCAGCTCCCGCGACAACGCCCCCGGCTTTACTTTGGCGCCCACCTCTCTCCTGCTCGGCGGCCGCGACCCCGCCGTTCTTACTGGCCACTTCGACCGATCCGGTTACACCCTCCACCTGCTCGGAAACGTGACCGCCCCTCGCCTTCAGGCTCTCGCCTCCGCGTTGCCGCCCCTGGGGGAAGGTCTCCTTAAGGCGCTCCCTCCCGATCACCCGGTGATGGAACCCTTTCACGTCGACCTGACCGCCACGCGCAGCTGGCGAGGTCCCCAGTCATGGCAGCAGACGGCACGATCGGTACGGCAATCGGCTTCCCTGCACCATTCGTCTCGGCACACCAGATAAACAGCCGCGTTGCTTCAAAACAACGCAGGCTCACCCTGATCGAGCGATGGCGCTGTCAAGCCGGCAACAGATCTAAGTGGTTCGTGACAGGGTATTTACACAACGCCGATCTGCTGGTTGCTGCAGCGTAAATTTAAAGACAGAGCCCATGAAAGGAAGCGGGCGCAGGCTTATCACCCTTATTTTCAATGATTTGAGGGCAAGCCCATTGATTTCAAGAATTTACGTGCAAGTCCAACCCTAAACCTTCTGGAATGAAGATTTTGCGCGAATAGCACGGGGGGACTATCCCTGGACCGAGATCCCAGAAAATGTCATAACCACCCTGCTCCGAACCGGAGCACCAAAGACCCGGGCGGGCTCGAAGACGCTGAGCAGCAACTGATCGACGACCTGGTTCCGAACCGTAGTGTCCTCCGGCCCCGAAACTATGTTGTAGTCGTAGACCTGGCCACGGTCATTCACGAAGGCCTCGACGATGATCGGCGCATCATGGCTTGTGACGATCGGCCTCGGCATCACAGCCGAGTACAGATAATGTGGCGAGGTCATCGCGCCCAGCGGCTCGTCATTCGCCATCACCGGCTGGGGCGCGGCGAAGACTCCAAGCAGAACCATGATGGTTCCGACCAGCGCCACGGAGCATGCAGCACCCGCGGATACCTGGACAGCCCACGGGCGAATCGTATTCTCCCACTTCACCGCAAGCACATCTCTCCAGGTCTGCTTGCTGGCCGCTATCTCGTGAGAGATTGCCACCCGCAGACGAGTGCCCATATCGGCAGGCGCTCTGGCAGGACCGAGAGATGTAAGCGTATTCTGCATCGCACGCAACACTTCAAACTCGCTCTGGCACTCTGAGCATTCCTCGAGATGTCGCGCAATCGCCTGCATCTGCCGGCCACTAACCGCGCCATCAAGGTAGGGCGAAAATGAAGACCGTACTTTTCCGCATTGTGGGGAGTTCATCTCGTCACCGTCTCCGGACTGGAAACTGATCCGGTCTGAAGTTTGGATGGAAAGAGAGTTGTGGAAGGAGCAGAATTGTTTGGGGGCGAACTTAGAAGAGCACGCAGCGCGGACCGACCCCGGGTTAGACGCGATTTAATCGTCCCGACATTCACATTCAGGATCTCTGCGATCTCTTCGTAAGCGAAGCCTTCGATCTCCCGAAGCACGACGACCGTGCGAAACGCCTCTGGAATCTGGCGCAACGCCTCTTCGACCCGGCTTCTCAACTCAGCCTGCGCCGCATGATCGAAGGGAGAGCTGCCTCTATCTGCCAGAGTCGCAGCCAGCGAGATGCCTTCGTCGCCGGAATCTCTCGCATCGTGACTGGAATCGATCGTCAGCTCCTGCCGCTTATGCCTCGACCACCAGCGTCTCTGGTTTGAGGCCTCATGCAGCGCGATGCGGTAAAGCCAGGTGCGCAGGCTTGAATCGCCCTGGAAGCTGCGAATGCTGCGAAACACCTTGATGAAAACTTCCTGGGTGATGTCGGCAGCGTCTGCTGGATCAGTCAGACTGCGGGCGATCAGCGAAAAGAGAGGCTGATGATATTGAGCAATAAGAATTCCAAAAGCCTCTTCACTGCCGGCCTTCAGATCGGCGACAAGCGCCGCCTCTTCCGTCGTAATGCCTATCGCGCTGGTCAGATTTCCCAAGTACGTGCCCGCCTGCATATCGTGTGACCTCTACACTAAAACTTTTGTGTAACGCATGGCAAATGCACTGTTTCCGGTGCATAGAGCAGGCAAACTGCGCCGCCGGCGGCCGAGTGCTCGCTCACTCTACAGTCCTTAGACACCACGCCTCTCCACTAAGTTCCCGCAAGGTTTGACGAAACTTCACACCTAGAAGAAAATAGGAGATGTTCTTCCCTAGGAGTGGGCCTGTGGCGCAGCTGGGAGCGCGCTTCCATGGCATGGAAGAGGTCATCGGTTCGATCCCGATCAGGTCCACCAATTATTTCAACAAGTTATGAGTTTTTGCCAGATTGCTTGAGGGTCCACCAGGGTCCAATAAGGATTTCGGACCTACTTCTGCCCTTCTCAACATCTCTACGACCTTCGACTGAGCGTTCCGCTTGGCAGGGGTGATCGCTTGCGCATAGACCTCAAGCGTCATCTTCACCGTCGCGTGCCGCAACAGCTCCTGCACCACTTTAACATCCTCACCGTTGGCTTTGAGCAATGTCGAGAACGTACGCCTGAAGGTGTGCCATCCGATATGTTTGGTGATCCTCGCCCGCGTTGCCGCTGGTCGAATGCACCGCTTCAGGATGGAGTCAGGACTGTAAGGCTGCTTACCCCTCTTCCGTGTACTTGCGAAGATCCAGTCCTCCGGCTGGTTGTAGGGAGCGGCACGCTTCCAGGTCAGTAGCTCCTCTGCGATCCATGGATCGAGAGGAACCGGCTTGCGTGAGATCTCCGTTTTGCACTTGCCTACACGTTGCCGGTAGATCGAGCGCGTTACTGAGAGTTCCAGTCTTTCGAAGTCCACGTCAAGCCACTTGAGACCGATCAATTCGCTCCGACGAAGCCCCGTCACGATATCGAGCAATACCATCGCCCGGTCGCGATGAGAAAGTTGATCGAACAACTCCATCATCTCAGTCACCTCCAGGATGTCCGGCGTCTTCATCCGCTTCGCGCTCTGCCGAACCATCGTGATCGGGTTCATGCCCTGAGGCAGGAATTCGTGACGGATAGCGTGATTGAACAGGACGCTCATAATGCTGCGGATTTTCGCCTTACTTCCCCGAGCCAGCTTCAACTTGTGGAGCCACTTCTCTACCGCGACTGTCCTCACCTCACACAGCTTCTTGTCTCCCCACTTTGGTGCTACGTGGAAATCCAGGATGTCGATATACGTGGTACGAGTCGAATATGCCCGCCCTTCATCGTCATCACCGTCTCCCACAGAGAGACATAATTCGTGCTGCTTGAAGTGGTCTATGAGAGCCGCTACCGAAACCGGCTGCTGGGACGGATGCGGCTGCTCTCCATTAATAGTGATGCGTAAAGATTCAGCAGCCTTGCGTGCGCTCGATTCGGTTGGATATTCCTTCACCGTACCGAGAACGACTTTGCGGCGAACCCGTTTTCCGTTGGAATCGGCTTCCCGCCAACGGAAAATCCAGCAATCCGGGCCCTGCTTTCGCTTTACGCGGTCGATCATTCCCTGTTGATACCGTGTGCGCTGAAACATGAATTTCTCCTGTTCCGAACGCCACAGACCGCTGGGTCCCAATATGCCATGATTTCAGCGACTGCGGTCGTAAATTAGCGGGTCAATTCTCGTATGTAGGCGTTCAATCCGGACGCGCGAAACCGCCAAACCTTCCCTAGCTTTATCCCAGGAAGCTCTCCGCGCCTCGCTCTCCGCTTAATCGTCTCCGGATGAACGCCCATCAGACTCGCTGCCTGTTGACTATCCAGCAAAGGCTCAAACTCCTTGGGCTTCAATCTTCCATTTGTGCTCTCTAGTGGCATCAGCCCTCTCCAGATTCCACTCCCTACGATAGGTATGATTAGCGCTCACAATTGATACCTTTTCGTGTCGACCTATTCCGCCTAAGTCGTAATTCGGAAGCGACGTTTATGACATAACCGAGATTGAACGAAAGTCGTCTGCCGCCCTGCTCATTTCCTTTTAGGACATGAGACGGAAAATTTTTCCATCGCATCTTGTTGGCCAGAGTTTACGTTCAGGTCGTGCGGGTCGAGATTGAGCTGCGGCAGATACAGTACTTTCTGGCAATAGCCGAGGAACGCAGCTTCACCCGGGCTGCCCAAAGATGTCATGTGGCTCAGCCGTCTTTATCGCGTCAGATTCACGAGGTGGAGAGAGTACTGGGAGCAAAGCTCTTCGACCGTCTCCCGAGAGAAGCCCGGATTACACCTGCCGGTGAGATCTTTGCAAAGGAGGCCTCTAGGGCCTTGGAGCACAGCCGCCGCGCCGTTGCACATGTCAGAGCACTGGAGAGACAGAACACCCAAAGTCTGAGAATTGGCCTCTCAACCGTATGTGATCTGCCCCGTGTTCGCGGCTTGATTAGAGTTGCCCAGCGATCGAGCAGCGGAACTTCAATGGAGTGTGTCACAGCCACATCAGCCCAACTCTCATTGGCACTGGTTCGAGGGAGAATCGATCTTGCCTTCGTCGATCTGCCTATTCCTGGACGCGGCCTGGATGTCTTTCCCATCCATACGGAGCCTTTGGTCGTGGCGCTCCCGACAAAGCACCCTCTCTCCCAGCGACCGATAGTGAGGCTATTCGAACTCAAGCACCAGCGAATCGGCTTGGTCTCGAAAGAAACAGATCCTGCCGCAACGACCATCGAGACAATGCTTCAGGAAACGCCGATTCGGTGGTCGGAGAATCTCATTGACCTGCTGGACGGGATTGCGACCGATGGACGAATCGGACTGCTCCGAAGCTCCGCTGCACGCTTGAAAAGAGACGGCGTCATCTATAAACCCCTGACCGATTCCATTGTGCTTCAAACCGCAGTCGCTGGTCGGAAAGGCGACCATCGGGCATCGGTTCAGTCATTCCGCGATGCGCTGCGTACGTTTGCTCTGCGAACATCATGCAGTTCAGCTTTAAGACGGGATTGAAGATTCCTTTCCGCCCCCCTGTAGCTCCTTCGTGCTCTCTTGCCTCGGGCACGCCGCTCGGGGTCTATCCGGCGTCCAGCGGCGCAGCGGCCCTCTGCTTTTCCGGTTCCTCCCAAAACAAAGTCCCTGCAGAGAACGCAGAGACTTTCTTTCGGTTGCCCTCCCCAAAAGCGGCCCTTGGCCTTGGAAGCCGGGCCCACTCGCTCTATGGGTGCCCCGAGTCATCGGGAGATCACCTCAGGAGCCAACATCATGTCGACGAATCAAAGCCCCATTCCATCCAATAGAGTCCTTCACGGCGACTGCATCTCAGTAATGCAGAGCTTGCCAACCAGCAGCATTGATCTCATCCTTACCGATCCACCGTATGGTCCGCTATCTTGACCGCGAAGGCAGGTCCATTCAGAACGACAGCAATGCCGACTGGCTTAGGCCGGCCTTCCAGGAGTGCCATCGCGTCCTGAAGCAAGACCGCTTTATGGTCTCCTTCTATGGCTGGACCAAGATCGACAAGTTCTTCGAGGCGTGGCGAAGCGCAGGCTTTCGCGTCGTCGGCCACATCGTCTTTCCTAAGCCATACAGCTCGAAAACGCGCTTCCTAAAGTACCAGCACGAGCAGGCGTATCTGCTGGCGAAGGGGAATCCGGTCCTTCCAGAGAGTCCCATTCCCGATGTCATCGACATGCCTTATTCCGGCAACAGGCTCCATCCGACACAGAAACCGGTTGCAGCGCTGAAGCCATTGATTGAAGTCTTCACCCGGAAGCACGAACTCGTCCTTGATCCCTTCTGTGGATCGGGTTCCACGCTTCTGGCTGCAAAGATACTCAATCGCCGGTTCCTGGGAATCGAACTCGATGCCCAGTACCACGCAGTCGCCTCGCGGCGGCTGCATCTAGATGGCATTCGTGCCGCGTAGAATCTTTGCGCCGCCAAAAGCCTGGGAGTCAAGGCCGTTGCCGCTATGCGGTGCGCCTCTCGGGCGCAGCCTTGACTCCTTCTTGCGGCGCTCTCTTCCCATCATGGCTTGAATGGCCTGTGTCTCGAACGCCTTTAAGCGATAACTTGATTACATATCCTAAAATAGTTCTCCCAGGAGATAGCTTGAATACTTCTCAGATATTGGCTGCCATCGACGCAGAGATTGCTCGTTTACAACAGGCGAGAAAGATACTGTCGGAGGTGAACGCAACTCCCACGCGCGGGCCGGGACGGCCGAGAACAATTGGTGCGGTAGCCATCAAGCCTAAGCGCCACTTGAGTGCAGAGGCACGTGCCAAAATCGCGGCTGCACAAAAGGCTCGTTGGGCTAAGGCTAAGAAGGCTGCCAAAAGCTGAAAGTATCAGACCGTCGAGACCACAATCCCTTGGGTCATCGATTCAATGCACAACTAAGCCGAATGTCTTCGCTTTTTCTTTGCTATTCTCCTTCCATGCTACTCCCCGCTTGGCTAGACCGGGAGATCAATTTGGAAGGGAAAAGGTAGAGCGATGACCACGCAGATCAAAAGCTTTTTTCAAGCCTTACTCTCAACGTTCGACCAAAGTTCGGAACTGACCTGGTCGACGATCAACGACACGATAACCGTTGCGGTGTTCTCGACGTCTGGCATGAATGTCATGGTTCGCTTCTCCCCGCTTGATGTCAGCTGTCTCGTTGATTACCAGATCACTGGTAGGCGCACCTCCACCACAGAGTGCGTTCGATCGTCTCTCTCCGTGTATAGCGGTGTGCTGCACGCATTGCGCATCTTCCATCGTGTTCACGGACCGGTAGCCTATCGGTTCGCAGAGGATGACCAGGCGCTTGCGGAGCTTTGGGACGCCTACCGGCAATGTCCTCGTCCGTCAGGCTATGAAACCCAACACGCATTTGCCCACTAATCATCATGTCAGGAGGTACCGATGATTGCTGAATATAAGTTGATTGCAGTTCCTTTCCTGAAGAACGAGGGAGAGGCGAAGGGAGCTCTCGAGACGGTAACGTTCATCGCTGCCTCCGTAGCAGCTACGCACAAGTGGTGGTGCGTCAACGTCGGCACCTTCGAGAAAGACTTTCAGAGGATCGTCTCTCCGGAGCTGGCAAAGCACGCTACCGAGACTCTCAAGGCAGGTAAAGCCTTCGAATTTCCGAATCTCTATGAATTGGATGAGGTCAGAGGTGGCTTCGGCGGTAGGTGGGAATAGGGGATATGTCGCCGATCCGAGGATTCGGAAGTGCAGAGATACAAATATGAATGCGCGTTTTACGACTACCAGCTGCCCTTCAAGGTGGTTTGTCTCAATGAGTGCATTGCCCTGTTGTCAACAGTGGAGACTGGTAGGACCACTGAGAGCCGAGGGATGGCGAACAAAGAGATTCTGTGTTTTCCCGTGGCTTCGGGCTCGTTTCCTTGGTCGTACGCTGCGCGCTCAGGGACGCGGTGGGAGGGTGATCCCGGCTCATCGTGTCGGGACCTTTCCTGATCCAAGTTGATTTCCTTATTGGGATTTGCAGTTTGCCGACATTATGTGCTGAGTGCATTTCATGGAGCGGCCTTTGCGTTTGACCAGCTTAAGCTTTGTCGCGAGCTACTCAAGTAAAGCATTCACAAAAGATTTCTTCGGAGAGACGAATGAGTGTCGGTTGACAACAGAAAAGTTCTGTTAGATTGTGTTACTGATCCTCCCCCGGCCACGTCACGCTTTTTGAATATGTCGAGTACAACTGTCTCTGACGGGTGTAGAAATGAAAAATATCTTGGCAAATGTGGTTCTTAGCCGACTGTGGGCCACTGTCCTGAGGTCCATTTGTACCAGGTATTTGCTGGATACATGCACGATCGTCAAGCACATCAGGCAAAGCTTCCACCTCTCCTCCCCAAAAAGATCGGCCAGCTTTTTATGGAAATTCCTCAATTTCGATCATTTGATTGGCGGCCATCGGATTCTTCCGTTGAGAACATCTTGTATAAGGACTGAATTCCATGGTCGATGAAAAACTCCTGCCTGCGAAACGAATACCGACCAACATCGTAGCGCTTAGCATTTGCGGTGTTGCCATTGGTTGGATGATCGGCTTGGCCACATCTCCGGTCATCGAAAGAGTGCTTGAAAGTATCTTGGGTATCGCAGGTGCAGTTGTCGCCACGCTGGCCGGTATAAAGGTAGCGGCAAAGGCGGAATCTGATTCTTCCAGCGGAATTAATGCGGACGCGGCAAAGATCGAAGCTAAAACAAAGGTAGAGCCCAAATCGCTAATCGAGATAAACGCTTGGCCTGTCGCTATGTTTTGCCTTCTCTTGGCGGGCGGCTCCAGCCTTGGCTTGATGGCTAGAGCGCGCGATTGGTTCAGGCCCGATCCAAACCGCTTCATCGGTAAGTGGAGCGCGAGTACGAAGCTGAAGCCAGAAGTGTTGGCTAAAGTTCTTCTTGGTTCGGAATATCCAGAATCACCCTCCGCTGAGATGCGCGAAGAGATGTTGCCTCGGTTCGCCAAAGGAGGTCCGGAAGTTACATACGCGGATCTTAGTCGCGTGATCGCGGCAATGTATCCAGTGAGACCGGCGGGGCAAGAGGTAAGCGGGCATCCGAGTGAAGGATTTGGGTTGAAAGACGACCAAGCAAACCCACCGACCTGTAGGGCGATCCTCGACGCTAAGAAGGCGAATCCTGCTGATTTCGACCTCGCGAACCAGATATCAAGTAAGTTCACTGCAGACTTCACTAAATGCAGTAGCAAAGGGGCGGCTTGTGCGCTAAAGATCTGGAGCGATAAATGCATCTGAGCCATCTGTCACGATTACCCACGGTTGTGGTCTACCTTTCGGTTTGTCTACGATGCTATGCACAATTAGAGGCTGTACAGAATACGAATGAGTCGTGGGATGGTCTATTCCAAGTTCGCGAAGTAAACGGAAGATCGCAGCGTATTTTAACGGGCTTCCGAGTGAAGGGGAGCGCAGGACTCTATACATGCTTGCACGGTGTGATTGATGCTGCGATTGATCCTCCGCGGCACAGCATCGCGGTAAATGTCCGCGGCGATCAGAATAAAACCACAGCTGTGGAGATGGTCGTTGGAACTGTCGACCTCAAAGAAGATCTCGCGCACTTGGTTCCGGTGAGAGAAGCGGAGTGGGACGCGGCAATCAGAGCCACCTCTTCATTTGAGTTTCAGCCGATCGAGAACGTAACGCACTCGCTAAAGCCGAACGACGTCGTCTTCATAAAGGGAAATCCTGCATCATCAGGATTCGTGCAAAGCAAACAGGGAAGTATCATAGGCTTATCGAAATACACACTAAGCGGATACACGACAGTCAGAGGTCTGGAATCGCTCGCGCAACGTCATAGCCCTGAAACAACCTATCCAATAATTCCAGTTCTGGCGGCCATCACGCACGGCGAATCGGGAAGTCCCGTGCTCAATACCGCTGGGAAGGTTGTCGGTGTGATAGACGGAGGAATGTCTGAAGGCCAAAATTGGGCGATTCCAGTACAGGTAAATACGTTTGCTCCAGGCAATCAAGCATTCGAGAACCCACGAAATCCCGCCGTGATGGCAGAATTAATAGCTATTGCTGGAATGAAAGTTGAGGCCCTGACCTCGCTCGACCGAGAGTCAGATCGTTCGTGTGAAGATGCTTTCAACTCCGGAGAGTTACGCAACGGTGCGACAGATGTGCAAATCAAAAACTGCATTGTCCAGAGCCTTCGCGCAAACAAGGCAGGCGGGCCCGCTGCCCTCTTATTTCGAGAACGAACCCAATTCTACCTATGGTTGAAATTTCCATTTGGCAATCGCCGGATAGTCGATAAGGCCTGCTACAGTGTCGAGGGCGTGAGACCATCACGCTTCAAGCAAGTTTTCGGGACAGGTTGTCCTAAAGATGGGCTCAACAGCTGCGTTTATTACGCGGACGCCCATCACAATGCGAAGGTTGGATTGGTTCCGTGGCTGGGGGCGGAGTGGGATCCTGAAGCAACTGTGACTGTACACGTTGAGATTCGCGGCAATTGGTATCACGTAGAGAATGTCCCACTTAGTTTGGCGCAATTTGAAGAGTTGCCTGAAGACTCTGATGATCCTTGTTGAGTACTTTCGTGGCCTCGTTAGAGGAACTGAACAAGCCGCAATGATGGAAAACTGCGCGAACGCGATCGCATCCTACAATCCGTTTAGCCTTGCAAACACGGGGAGTTTTCAGAAGCCGCACACCAAGTCTCTAATTTCATCGTTGCAATCTGACGAAAAGCTAAAGACGATTCGAATAATCCTGTAGCAAATGAAAGGGAAAAAGATGGCGACTGGCTTGCATCACTGTCAAGGCGACCTGAGCGATCCCAATCCAACAATCATTCAGGACGAACTCCGCTTCCGAGTCTGACGCCGATTCTCCCGGTGGTGGTGACCATCAACTCACGGACCACCTCTTGGATCGATGGAAGGCGGGTGAGAGGGCCCGTCTTCTTCGGACCGCTAAACTTTTCAAGACTGTATGGGGCTCGCAGGAGTTCAAGGACAGGACACTGTCCATAGCAATGTTAAGCTGGCATATTGGCTCTACCGACGAAGATACTTTGCCATCTATGATTACGGGACAAAATCTTTATGGAAAGTTGCTCGCTTTGCGAAATATAACCATGAACTTGGATCGCAGTGCAAATCCGCGCAGAGGCGAGACAGCGGACACGGCAGACGATTTCACAAAATCGCGGCGTTGGTGGGCCGACGAAGCCACCGTCTATAACCTTTGCAACACGCTCAGCCATGAATACACGAACTACGAGGTCCCCTGGAAATGCTCGGGATCAGGGATAACACGGTCAGGAAAGAGTTTGTCTCATATGGCATCGATGCGCTCACAGAAAACTTGGCTGCTGGGGCGTTCGCTGCGACGACGGATCCGACCGCGTAGTTTCTGCACTACCCTTCTAAGAATTCGTGCGATTCACAAGCAGCATCTAGCATGGGCTTACCCTGTTTGTCAGCGCGATTCATTGAAAAAGCATCCGATTATCAGAGATTCGGTAATTATAGAGCCGCCAAGGTGCCCAATCGGCTATGCAGAAATCATGCGAGGTGTACCAATCTACCTAGAAACGCGGACATCCCAAGCTCAGCCGATTCTTAGGTCCAAGCTTCATTTCTAGGGTCCCTTCTTGTCGGTCTGGGCCAGCGCATACTGCACTGACGAACACTGTTGTCCTCAAACTCTACGATGTTTCGGCTAACCTAAGCTACTGCGGATTGTGACCTATGCGGAACCGTCTATCCACACCCAATTGTTGCTGCTTGTTCTCCACCGTTGCATACTGTGGCCTCCTTGCCGCCTCATTTCTGGTTCCAAAACCTGGCGTAGCTCAAGGCGGCACGGAGCAACGGTCTCCTGGTGTCCCACCTCTCGCGGGCGGCCACGTCCGAATCGACCTGGACATCCCGAAAGATAATCGCGTGCAGCGCCGACGCAGACCCTCGGCGACCGATTGCACACGCGCACCTCAAGTCAAAGCATGTATGGCGCTTGCCGATGGAAGCGCACAACTCGCCTATGGAACGGCGCTTCTCTCTGCGGGCAAGTACGCAGTTGCGCGCACGGCTTGTCAGGCTGCACTTAATGCTGCGGCGACCGCCACGGCTCAGTCTCTAGAACCCGGTCTGTCGAGTGCCGTGACAATGGTTGCCACAAGACTTCAGAAGGAATCGATTCTATGCATGGCACGCGCGGATGAAAGCATCCATCACGGTCAAAGCGAGGCGATCGATCTAGCTCTGCAAGAAATAGAGAGGCAGCGATGGAGCAAGGATTCCGAGCGGGCGGTAGCCATGCTCGACGACTTGCGCAAACGTTATGCGGATGACCTCTATGAAAAAGGCGGGGCAGCGGAACAGCTAAACGGTAAAGTCCGTAGGGCGAAAACAATGCCAAGCTGGCGAAACGCGAGAGACCTTATCGTGGAAAGCTGGTGGCCTGCCCTGCCCTTCGCTATGAAGTTCCTCGCATTCGTTCTCATAATGTTTGTTCTATGGGCAAGTTTCCGGCTCTTTATGCTATTCGGTCTCCGCTCCACGGAGAGGCAGAGGCGTTATAAATGGCGGGTTTGGAGCGTTATAGACAAAACCGAACAGGGAGCGGCTGGTCCCATTATGGAAGCCCTTGACCTGGGTAGCAATGCGCTCCTTAAGCGCTACTTTGATCATGATGGCGAAACCTATTCCATCCTGCTATCCCCGTTTGCAGCCGTACGACGCGATAGCGAGGCCCCTGTTGAAGGCGATAGGAAACTGCGCCGGGAGGAGTCTCCTAGATCTGCCTCTCCAGACGCCGCCCCGCCCATTTGGCTGAACTTCCTTGGGCCTCGTGGCGGGCCACTTACTATCGAATCACCCCCCATCGCGTCAATGAAGGAGCACACCTTCGTGTTGCAGGAAGCCGTCGAAGAACTTGATTTCGCCATCGCGGGAACAGAGGTCAAGGGAATCGTCGGCGCCGCGAGGGCCGTCCGTAGGTGGCTCTATAAAGGTCTTCCCGCTACCGCCGCATTTGCCTATCGTGGAGGCTCTGACGGAGCGAAGGACGCCGTCGTGCGACTCACATGTGTTAGCGGTTGGGGATCCTCACGTACCTGTTCTGTTATCGCTTCCACCGAAGAGGGCGCATACACCAACGCGCTTGATCTCGCTGCGCATCGTGCAGCATTCAAGCTTTTCTATCGGCTTGCGGTGCCGACCATGTACGCAGATCAAGTTACGGCTATCGCGGCATTTCAACAGGCCCTGCTTCTCATGATGCTCTACATCTGAGGAAAACTAGATGGAACAAAGAAGCAATTTTGAAGATGGTAATCTGGACGTCCCCGTTGCACGTTCGTCTGAAGCGGCAAGCAGGACTACGGAAAGAAACAGCGAGGAATATGCCGAGAGACGCGCGTCAACTCACCTTCGCATCGCTCTTGAAAACCTCAAAGTCGCACGGCAGAACCTTCGAAATTCGAAGTTTTCTCCCGACGCAAAGCTCGTCTCATTCTACGAGGGCATCGCCCACGGAATGGAAAGCCGCCAGGCAGCAAATGACAACTTCAGAATGCGCCGCCTTCGCTTCGAGGAAGCGCTCGATTTGATAGACGCAGAGGACGTCAACGCTCGAGTGATCGGTCTTGAAGCATTGTGTAATCTTGCAACCATCAAGCAAACAAAAGCGCTAACCGACTGGCGGTTCGGTCCTCCTAGAGCCTTACCGCTCAACGAACCCTCGCAATCCGCACCGTCTACGCCCGGTTATGAGGCTATCACCTCCTACAATCTTTCAGAAGTCGTCCTGGACAAAAATCTTTTGGAGGACGCAGTCGACAATTATCAACTGCTGCTCAAACTCTTGCAGTCCGACATCCTAATGTCGGCAGCTAAGCACACAAATCATTCCGCCCTAACGAAGTCGCGTCTGGAACTGACCGCCAACTCAGGACTTATCATTTGTCGCTACGCACTATGGCGTGACACTCCCTCTGACCAACTCGCAGATACAATACGATTTGCCGCGAAATCTACCCTCGCCATGGCAGAGAATCTGCGACAAAGCCTAAAATCCGAGGAAGGCGCTCAACTCAACGCGCAGAACCCTTTGGATGGCCTCACAGGGAGTCTGTATAACCGACGGGATAATGCACCGCGATTCAACGAGATGATGCGGAAAGCGCTCAACGTTTTTCGCGGGCATGTGATGAAACCCCAGCCAACCAAAATATCAGACGCTGCGGCGACGCTTGTTATTCTTAGCGAAATAGTTTACTTCGTTACTGCAATACAAGAATTTGTAACTCTAAGGCGCACTTAATGAGCCGCTGAGGTTCGGAGAATCTAGAAGGATCCGATCCAGGCCGAACTGTTCATGATCCGGATTCAGAAAAGACTCAGCTCGGATGACCTAAGCCAAGTTATAACTCCCATCCTCGTTTAGTGGCGAAAATCTCAGTGAGGTAATGTTGGACCGTTGGCATAGGACAATTAGATACTTTTCACATGAGTTATTCGGCTCCGTCGATAAGGCGGATCAATTGGCAAGAGCTTGCGTAAGGTGACTTAATGTACACACGCAATGTATTTGCCGAGTGCGGCTTTCGGCCACAGATATTCAGGGAGATAACTATGCTTTCGCCTTTGCGTTCTGTGCCTACCTCGACTAAACTTGAGGCTTCAAACAGATCTATTGGACCTAGATTCTTCTGGTCTCGACGGTTCCGCAGCGTTCGACGACCTCTGCACAAGTCACTGATTTCGATGAACATTCGCCATAAACTGGAGCAGACCTCAGTTTCCTGGCGACCGGGAGCTAGCTAGAGCGCAAGCTGCAGCATCCGATTTGCATATGCGATTTGTCGTCGGAATTCCATAACTAGAGCACGTTACCCACCTTACGGGAGCCTCTCTGCAGAATGAGCGTTACGATTGAAGGTCGTTTGAGCTCCGGAAAGGAGCTGCCTGCCGCAGTCCGCAAGTTCGATCTGTACGGTACGATCGCCAGTCGCAGAATCTGCGACGGTAGTTGTACTTTTTAATTTTGGTACTACGCGCCGCAACTGCTTGATTGACGTTTGCTGGGTACCGGACCGCAATTATTGTTGCGCGTCGTGGCCGACAGGGCAGAAGAAATAAAACAAGAAGCCAACGAAAGACGCCCTGCTTTCCGACCCGTGTGACGCAGAGTCAGGGACGGTACCAGCCGTAATGCCAACTAGGCTGGGTCATGACAATCTTGCCTGTATCGATAGTGGCTCCCTGCCGCTTCAATATATCGCCCAGAGAATGTGTTTGTTCGATGAGGTCGAGCCCCCACGGAGTGAACGTTGCAGAGTTGTAAACATGCTCCGATAAAAGGGGATTAGTCAGCGCCTGAGAAAAGGCATCGACACCGACCATTCTCATCAGTAAGCTGGGCAAAGTTGATTTGTCGACGCGGTCTTCTGCGAACAACCCCGGATAGAACTCCACCTTGTTGATGTCTCCGTAGATATTTCTTAGGAGCTCAACGATCTTGGGATTGCTTGAAATGTCACTAAAATCCTGGGCTTGTTCCATGCCGTAGGCCGCTCGGTAACTGTTGTAACTGGCCAGTCGATTGGCGCGTCCCTGCTGAATTGCCAACTGCTCTATCGGCAGCAGCGCCCAGCCCGTGTTGAAGGGGCCAAGCTCGGCGCTCGGTTGACTGGCAGTTGCCAGGAATGCCTTCACCAGGCCTACCTCCATCAATGGACTGTTATCAAGCACAAAGTCTCCAAGCTGAATCGCCCGGGTCGGCCACTCGATCTCGTCGGGCATCAGCGAGTGCCACCGATATAACAGGCTGAATTCTGCGGTCATCCAGTTTGGGCGGTTCCAGTTTGCGGACCAGGCTACCGACGGGTCCGCCACCAGATTGAACGGTATAGGGGCGATGTGATTTATATATTGCTCGATCACTATCTTGATGAAAATTGGGATCATAATGTTTCGGGCAGTTTGGAACACGCGCTCATCGTCCCACCCCGGATTCTGCTTTTCCAGTTCGCCCGCGATGCGATTATGTTCCCGCAACAGCAGCGTGTTCATCATTGCGGTAAAGGGCGTGGAATTGGCGCGGTCACCGCCAATTGCGAACAGGGTTTTTAAGCGCTCCACCGGCCAGTCCTTCACACCCAATGGCGTGTCTAGCTTCTGGAAGCTGGGGTCGGGGCCGCTTCCGTCACGCAAGTAGTAGTAGGGCGACCATTCCTCGCCGTTAATGATCTGGCTTGCTAGCCGGCCTCGACGGCCGGGCGTAGGATCGAGCAGCCGCAACGTGACCGTCTGCACCTCAGTTCGTCCGTAAAGCGGGCACAGATCAATTTCGTGGTTCGATGTGGTTCGGGCTCTATCGTCATTGTTCGTGCGGATGAATCCGTCCGTTAGGTATTGCGCAAAGGCGGGGAACAGGCAGGTTGATTTATCAGACTTCCGCTGCTGTCCGGGCTCCCGCTTGAACAGCGCGACCACGGCGGTGACTTCCGGCAATACGCCGAGGTCGGCCGCGGGCAACTGGCGTGCTTGGTACGTCCTGTCGGTCAAGGTCTTCCATGAGGTGTAATCGGACGCGGTGCTAAACGGATGTGGACGGAACGGTGCCGAAGCAACAAGCGTATCAATCATTAGTTTGGATGCTGCGCGATCGGCCCAACCGCATTGGTCGATCGCGCCGCCAACTATTCCGACGATTCCATCTAAGAATGTGGACAAGATTATTCTCCTGGATTGGAAGTGGTTTGTGTATTGCTTATATTGACGGTCGGCTCGAAACGCTGAACGTGGTTGAGGTCGTGCCGCAACGCGGAAATGGTTTCATATACAATCCGTCGCACTCGGTTAATACCTCCAAGCGGACGATGGGCATCCAATCCATGCCACGGCGTAAATGAAAGTGCCTCACCAAACGCAACTCGCTCCGGCGTATCGAATATTTGTCTGTTGATGAGGAGGTGGGCCACGGGAATGAAAGGCGATGCTTCCTCGCTCCAAGCGATCGTCGGATCTTCGATCGGCATAGACCCTGTTGTCTTGCGTAGCTGCACACAGAACTCAAACGCCGCGTCACGGCTCGCCAGAGATGCAACCAGATTATGGTGCAGAAAGTTGGCGCTCGAGCGATCGACGAATGGGGACGGATCTCCCATGGGGCGACAGGAAAACTTACACGCTTGATGACCGAGTAAGTATGGCGTCATGCTGTAGTATTGGGTGTTTAGTGGGTTGGAAACGACGCGGCGAGTGATCCCAGATGCCGCAAAATATTCGTGGATACGGAAGCGAAAGGGATTCCAGCCGGGCAGGAAAAAACGCATTGGGTTTGATGCGGATTGGAATGCCACATAGTCAGATGCGTTCCGCACAAAAAAAACGGGGTTGTTGATCATGATGAAATCTTGGGTATTCGAGCGACTCGCGGTTACATTCATGACCTTGACGGCCATACCGCGCCCATCGCCGATTTTGTCGTCTTGCGGTGTGCCCGAACCATTTGAGAAGCGTACCCAACACGGATAGCTCGCCGGGTTGGCAAATAGTCCTTGGGCAACTTCGGTGGGCAGGTCGCTAAGGACCTGTAGTGTGGCAGCCAAGCAGCCATGTGCCTTGGGATGGGCATCACGAGTCGCTGGTCCGGATGTCGTCCTAGCGCGTACGCCGCCCGAGATCATCTCCGCGATAGCGGCCGCGGCAGCAGCTTCTCCTTCCGGAACTGATTCCAGAGGCGAGGCTCCGAGCGGTGACGTTGGTATGAGCTGCAGTAAGGCAGAATCGTCGTTCAATGGCGTCACCCTATCTTCTGACGCATGGGCAGTCAGCAAGACACCTAGACTTTGGAATTAGGGCCGATTGTGTGGCGATGGGAGAAGGAGTGGTGAGGTCAGGCTCGCAAAGTTGAAAGAGCAAAGCGTAAATCGAAAAGCATCATTGAGGCAGAGAACTCAGAAAGCGTTCGCTTATCAGATGAGAAACCGGAATACAATTGTGCTCCATGTGGTCCGAAATGTAACAGTCTTTGAACTTGGAAGATGTCTGGCTTAGCCACTTCAGTGCGATAAAGTTCTGGAGACTGCCATGTTTATCCGATCAAGCACTGCGATCCACAAATTGAACATGAATGTTGATGTGTCGCTCCTTCAACGTGCGAGGCATGACCATCGGGACAAACTACACTTGCGGATCCGTGGTCCACGGCTTTTGCACCACATTCCTCACAATCGTGATTGTCGGTGACGTCGTCAACGAGGTCGTCGTGCCCATTAGGGCAGCGAACCTTCCATTTACCAAAGAGCGGCATCTGCTCTGCCTCGCAGATTAGAAGACTACACTTATAGCGCGACAAGATTCGCACATCATTTGTAAGACGTCAATATTAATTTCTTTGTCTTAGGATCTTTGTTAGCTTTGACGTCGTGTCAAGCGCTCGGTTGCCTTGTTCGTCGATTTATCTAGCAAATGATTCTCGACCAGTTTGGGTTGAAACTGCAGTGACAATTCTCAGAGGCCGACCCGCAATAGACAATCGACCCCATCCGGTAAGGCTTCGAGCCTTATCTCGTGATTCGTGCGAGGTTCCCAGTTCGCCGAACGCACCGGACATGTCTGCCTGTCGTTTCGGATTTCTTTCAGCTTCCCGGCTCCGTACGCACTAGAACTGCTTGGTTGCACCATTCTGAATCATGTCGTTTCGATTAGAAGACTAATGGCGGTCCGGATGTGAGCACGTCGGCGGCGATATTCCCAGCCCGATGACCTTTGCCAACGAAATCTCATACGAGGAATCGATGCCCGAGGACACGCGGGTAACCCCGCCTGTCGGCCGCGACCAGCGTGCTGGACAGGACGACGTGGATGGCAACGAGGGAATCTTCGAGCGAAGTCTCTAGTTCTTGTTGTGATTGGGCAGGACGAAGAAGGCTTTGGTGTTCGGGATCACCCCCAAATGTCGTTCTGCTCGTGGTCCTGCCTCGCGTCACGGGCACCGGACGTCGTGCCAAGACAAGAATTCGGCGACCCAGTCCGCACGGTCGGTCCGCCCGTTGCGGAGAGGAAGGTGTCCGTGAGTACAGATTCGTCCGTGATGAGTCTCCTGCCGTGGAGTTTGAAAGCTGGGTTGTGCGCGGATCTTCGTGATACGAGTTGCGACTGAAATGTGCTAACGTTCTGGACGGACTTTCGTCCTTTTCAACCAGGCCCCCAGTAGAACATTGCGAATGCAAAGAGTTAGGAATTCGATCCCGGAACTCTTGGCGACCTTGCGTCAAAAATCAGGCCCATCCATAAATCCAAATTTCATTCAAAGGACTTCGTATGCTCACTTTTGGTTTATTGCTCAATCAACTTTCTGATCACCTCAATGCCTTGATACAGCAATTTCAGAATGCTGGACTGATTCTGGAAGTAAACGCTGGGTCACAGATCACAAACCTGATAGATGCCACGCGTGAGGCGTTCAAAGATTCGCTCAACACCGCAGAATCTGATCTGACGGCAGCACAACAACAAGCTAAGTCCGGTATCAGTGACCTGATTGATCAACTGCAGACCCAGGTTGTCGAGAACCTGACGACCAAGCTCCAGCAGATCGCCAACACACTACCGATAACGAACAAGATCCCACAGGTGACCTCATTTTCGGGTAACGTCGTAGCACCCAACATCGCTGGAGATATCATCATCAGCATCGCGGGGAACTTCGTGTATGTCGGAGAAGATGGCTATGATGCTCAACTGACTCTTGGTGACTTCACGACGCCGAACAAAATCAAAACAACCCAGTCCCTGACCTTCCAGATACCGCATGACAATTTCGCACCATCTCCTAACTCAGTCAGTTATGTGCCCTTCACCGTCACCATTCCGTATAAAGTCACCCATCTGGGAATCTTCCATAGCAAGGAGACGATGACGTTCAACTTTGTCGCCATCGTTCTCCCGCCGGCTCCTGGGTACTACATACTGCAAACGTCAGCGCTTGGGGACACCAGACAGGAGATCCCAGACAGTTGCACAGGTCTGATCTGGGACTCATCTGATAACGATGACGATGCAGTCAGGGGGGCCAATATGACCGACGGCTATCAATGCATGACCGAAACGGTGAGCTACCACTTCACACGAGAAGAGGGGGATCAGGGCAGCGATTGGTTTGATCTGGGCAATGCCAGCACCGCTACATTTGTCGGCTGGCACTTCAAGACAGAACATCACGGCCTCGGCACCAGCGGTAAACTTACGGTCAACCTCAACTTCCGCAAATACAAAAATGTGCAGCAAATGCAGACTGCCGTAGGGCCGAGTACGCCTCTATTGTGGGGTGACTCGAAAGTGATCACAATTGACCCGAGCGCTACTTGGAAGATCACCTTCAATCAGTTCAATGGGGTGAGTAAGGACTACTCGAGCAGTGATCGATCGAACCCTTATTTATCGATCAGCAGTGCGGGAAATCAGCTAACTCTGAAGGTCATTCCGCAATAGAGAAGGGGTCTTATGAACATGAAGCAGATCAGCACCCCTTTGTGTTATCCGAACGCGGCTGACGATGACGACACTGTCGACGTGCCGTTTACGCGATACGCGGATCCCGGCTGGTCATCCAGATTGGCTCATCCTCACTCCTACCAGTATTTAGGTCTGGCGACACGAGCACAAGATAGCTGTGGATGATGGTGAAAAGGTTGTATACAACGTCACAGCCGTTCGCCACGAAATTGGTCAATCAGTAATCAGATTCACCATGGCCGCTAAGGAATTGCAGCCCTGAATCTCTGATGAAAACCCGGCGTCAGTCCAGTCAACACGAACGGACTGACACCGGGGCATGTCACCCCTGAAGCCCGCTAATGGTCCAGTCAACACTCTCCGGCGTGATCGGAACGTAGCCGCCGTCGATCGAAGCCTAGAAGGATCAGATCCTCCGGAATTGGTTCACCCTTCGTCGCCCATGTACTGCGTGTGCTTCCACCTCTTGGAACCATCATTCATGGATTCGCCGGTCAGGTGTCCGAAGGTCACACCACCGATTGAGCGGAACGAAGCCGGAGGAAATGGTGCCCCCTGCGATGTGGCGGATAATACGGATGCTGATGAGATCAACGTAAGCGCGATTGTTGTAGGCCTTGTGTCCTCGAAGTAGGCCACTTTGAGCGTGGCGGTCTTCTTAGATCGCCCCACCGTCGAAGGTGAACATCGGGTTCTTCACTTCGATCGCGGTCCGAGCGAGCCGTCCTCATTGAGGACGGGGAAGACCCCGCTAATCCAGCCAAGCTGGGTGCCCTGCTCACAGTTGCGAATCCCACCACACCGGGTAGCTCAGGTAGGGAGACGAACGGATCGGCATCCCAGTACGCGGACGGAGGTTCCAGTCCTGCATCATCCTCTGGTCGTGTACGTACTTCCGTATCTTTACAAGGAATGGATCCCTGAATCTCGAAATATTGATCTTTCGCCTGATGTAATGGACGTCTTCTTGCTGTTCTTGATCGCCTCGTCGAGGAGCGGTGTTGAGAGAGCGTGTCCATACCGAGAACCTCGGCACTCCGTTCCAATTGTTGAATTCGAACTGATCGAAGCTTACTGGAGAGCACTACCGCCGGAATGCGAACCGCCGCTGGAGAAGGCACAGGGTGATAACGATTGAGATGAGCACCCAACTGCCCCGTGCCCGGTAGTTCTCACTCCCGCCGCCATGAACGAGCTCGTGATACCTCAACCTAGCGTGAGGGCGAGAATGCGCTTCCTGAGGAGGTTGTTTGTGAAGGGGAAGTCGAGGCCGCCATGTCAGGTAATACCGGATCGCATGGGCGACCTGGATTATGAGATCGTTCTATTTGAGATAGCTGATAACCCAGGTCTACAATCGCCCTTGCCGTAAGAAGGGCGTTATGCCAAACGACGACGAGAGGATTCAAGCGTCCAAGGACTGCATCTCCGCGAGGGACAACCGGCTTCTCAAGGGCGCGTTGCCATACATACCGGGGATACTTTATGGTGATTCCGAGGCAGTCAAAAAATGGCGGAAAAACAGTTAGCAGATACTCCACAGAATTGTCTGGAGCCGGTCAAAAAGCTGGAAACCCGAATCCGATACCTTGTTTATCGCGCAATAGACCTACGTAGCTAGGGTAATCATGCAGATTTCAGCGGAGATTCGTGTGTTCTGGTCTTCGAAGCCGGAAGCGTTCGTCACCTGGTTCAAAGACGAATCGATCCATCTCTGCGCGGCAGGTGGAGGTGAGAAGGCCAGAAAAGACCTGTACCTCCTCGACCCATCACAATTAGAGATGGGTATCAAGCGGCGAGGAGGAACGGAATTCCTAGAAGTGAAAGGTCTGGTTGAGCGTCAGACAGACCCCCTATCGATTGATGGTCTCGCGATCAATCCAGAAATCTGGACGAAGTGGCAGGCGAAGCACCTGACGTTTGGGCCGGACGTATCTTTCAGCACGAACAAACTTCGCTGGATGCGGAAGTTCGACGCTATCGAACTGCAGGAGGTTCGCCTGGCTCCCAATGAGAAGCCCATCGACGGTGTCCTACCTGCCGAAGGCTGCAACGTTGAACTAACCCAGATTACCGACCCGTACGGGAAAGTCTGGTGGTCACTTGGCTTTGAATCATTCGGCAGTCTGGTCCGGGTTGAATCGAATCTCAAGGCGACGGTCGAAACCTTCATGAATCGAACAGGGCGACCCGAACTGCCGCATGGAGCGCCGATGAGCTATCCCAATTGGATAGCTCATGTCGTCTTTCCAAACTAGCGATGCGCGGTTGGCGGATACCGACGGCGGAGGTGTGGAAGACTGTCCCGGGACGACCGCTCCATTCTCTGATGAGGCATCGGCATGGGCCGAGCATGTGGGACCTGTGGCTCAAAGGTAAAACTAAAAGCGCTGGCTTCATACCTCACACTGAACAGGCGGAGCTCCGATGGCGAGGCGTAGGACCTGAGTCGGCACCAGCTGACCCTGAAGGAGGATGGCGTAGATAAATCGATTTCGTCGCAGCGACGTATGTTCCGCAGGTGTTCTGGCTTTATAAGGAATCGTTGGACCTTTATCGCGCCAGAATGAAGATACCGGACGACGTTACGCTGGGCTGGACCGACGACAACTATGGTTACCTGCGCCAGCTTTCGTCAGCCGAGGAGCAGAAGCGATCTGGCGGTTCCGCGGTTTACTACCATGTGTCGTA